>CANQHI010000028.1 GCA_947623725.1 uncultured Clostridia bacterium
CTCTATAACTTATTTTTTTCATTTTTTAGCTCCTTTGTTTTAATATGCTTTTTATTAAGGTAAAAACTTAATAAAAATTTAATATAAATAGAATTTATCATAAATACAGTAATTTAACAAGATTTTTATGAAACAAATTATTACAATTTTTTAATAGATAAAAAACTATAAATTTTATAAACTCGTTGATATATTGGGAATATAAGATTTATAGTTTTTTTATTAAGTTTTTACATTAATATTTCTTTACCTTCTTTAAAAAATGATTTTATAGTTTCAACATGCATATATGGATAATAAGAATTCTTATAATCCACATCTCCTAGAAAAGACTTTTGTTTAATATATAAATCTGTTTTTCCTGTTGATTTATTTACTGTAAAAGTAGCTTTTTTTAGATAGTAATTTACTCCATATAGATATTTATCTACTCCATTTTGTTTTGAAAAATTTTTTGAAATATAATATAAATTATAAGTAAAGCTCTCTTTATTATCTTTTATTTCGGATTTTATAATCTTGTTATTTCCATAATTTATAACTGACAAAATATCTCCGAACTCTTTTATTGAAATATCATCATTATATTTTTTTAAATATGGATATTCAAAATAATCTGATTTAAAAACTAAAAATACATATTGGGGAGAAATTTCTACAATATCAGTACTTGTTCTCATATATTTATAAGAATATTCTCCTATAAATTTATAATAATATGTTGCTTCTACTAAATCAATATACTCAAAGTTTGTATAAGATTCATAATCATCTTTAGATATTCCTTCATTTAATTTATCTTTATATTCCATAGACAGCTTTTTAGCTTCTTTTAGTGAATTAGCACTTTGTTTTGAGACAATTAAAGTTTCTTCATTTAATAAATCATTAGAAAACCTTTTTAACTGTTCATCTTTTATTTCATATTTATTATCATTTGCAATTTTCATTATTTCAGTTTTTGACATTGAAATTTCTATTTTTTTCGAAAATACTATAAATATCGTCACACTAGCAATTATTAAAACAATTAATAATATAGATATTATAATACTCAATTTTAATTTTGTTACTTTCTTTTCTTCCATATAAGTTGCACCCCCTTATTATATTTCATATAAATGACTTTATCATATCGTTCAGTATTTAGCAATATTTCAAAATAGTTTTATTTTACATTTTCTAATAATTTGGGCATGAATTTTATTAATATACTATATATACATAACTGTAGAAAATGCGTCAAAAAAATCGACCTTTTACAGTCGATTTAATGGTATGACGATTATATCTGTTGGTGCAGCTGAAGGGACTTGAACCCCCAACCTTTCGGTTCGTAGCCGAATGCTCTATCCAGTTAAGCTACAGCTGCATATAGGAGTTATTATACATTATTTGAATTTAATTTACAAGAATATATGTATAAATTGTTGCAAAAAACACAAAAAAATTATATAATTATATGTATATATCATAGTTTATAGGTAAATCTAATTTAAAAAACCTAAATATGTTATTATAAGGAACATATTATAATGTCAAACAAAAGCAAAATAAAATTTTTTATCTTGTTTATTTTAATATTGATAATAGCTATAGCAGTCGCAATAATTATGAATATAAAAAAAACATCTTCTAACATAATAATAGAAGAATTTGATACTATATATGAAGATGGTGTAAAAGTTAATACAAGTGAAGAACTTAGTAAGCCTAAAACATTAGATGGTATAGAAATAAATAATATAAGACTATCTTGTAGAAATGGTCTAAGTACTTTACTTGCAGATATAACCAATACTAGTAGTAACCCTATAGATGAATTAACTTTAAATGTTGAAATACTTGATAAAGATGAAAATGTTATTATGGAATTAACTAATCAAGTTTATTCTATTAATTCAGGAGAAACTAAAGAACTAAATATTAATGTATTAGGCGATATAGCTGGTGCATATAATTTTAGAATATCAAAATAAATATACACTTTGGGGGATTTAATAGTGTTCAAACGAAATAATAGGAGTAAAATTAAGAAAAATTCAAAAAGTACTGAAATATACAATGATATTGATATTTCAACATCTACAGAAATGATAGAAGTAAAGAAAACAAGTTCCACAGTGATTGTTCTTAGTGTTTTATTTATAATAGCAATTTTTATTGGGACTTTTGTTGTTCTAATGAATTCTAATGACATTAATACTTTACATGAAATTTTAAGAGAAGCAGATTATAGATGGATATTATTTGGTATAATTTGTTTAATTTTAATGTGGCTTGCAGAAACTGTTAATATGCATATACCATTAAAAAGATTATATCCATCTCAAAAATTTTCTAATTCAATAAAAATAACTATGATTGGACAACTTTTTAACAATTTAACGCCTTTTAGTACAGGTGGACAGGTAATGCAAGTTTATGAAATGGGAAAAAGCGGAAAAAGAACTAGTGATACATTATCTATTTTATCAATGAAGTTTTTAGTACAACAGATTACAATGATGTTATTTTCAGTTTTTGTACTTATATCACAGTTTAACTATTTTAAAGAAGTTTTTAGTAATTATATAGTAATTGGTATTATAGGTGTTTTAATTAATGTTGCTTTACTTGGAGTACTTATTGCCGCTGGAACCAATAAAGAAGTTATTATGAAGATAGCAAGACCTTGTATTAAACTATTTTCAAAAATTAGAATTGGAAAGTTTAGATTTATAAAAGATGCTAACGAAAAAATCGAAAATTTTGATAAGAGCGTTCAAAATTATAGCGAACAATTTAGAATAATGCATCATCATAAATCAATGGTTTTTAAAATGGCTATTGCAGGCTTAATTCAAGCTATTACTTATTATGCATTAACTTATGCTGTTTATAAAACATTTGGAAATACCGGTAAAAATTTCTTTGAAATTGCTACGCTTCAAATTTTCTTAGTACTTTTAATAACTATTGTTCCAACTCCAGGAGCTGGCTTAGGAGCTGAAGGAGGATTCGCTTTAATATTTAGTCCAATTGTTAGAGAAGGAACTGTCAGTTTATCTGTTCTATTTTGGAGAATATATACATTCTATTTACCAATTCTAATTGGTGCTTTGTTTATGATACCAACAAAAAGAACAATAACAAAAAGAATTCAAAAAGATAGTTTGCTTAATTACTTGAAAAAAAATAAAGAAGAAAAAGGTTCATAGGGTTTCCTTAAAAACCCTAAATATTTTTATAAGGAGTTTACTCATGCTTTCTACTACTGGTGTGGCCGTAAGATTTGGAAAAAGAATTCTATATGAAGATGTTAATATAAAATTTAGTAAAGGTTGTTGTTATGGTATTATTGGTGCAAACGGTACTGGCAAATCAACCTTTTTAAAGGTTTTATCAGGTGAATTAGAACCTAGTAAAGGTGAAGTTTCTAAAGATAAAACTGAAAGAATTTCAGTACTTAATCAAAATCACTTTGCTTTTGAGCAATATACAGTTATAGATACTGTTATTATGGGAAATAAAGAACTTTATGATATTAAGGTAAAAAAAGATGAAATATATTCTAAACCTGATTTTAGTGAAGAAGATGGTATGAAGGCAGCAAAACTTGAAGAAAGATTTGCTGAGCTTGATGGTTGGAATGCAGAAGCTCAAGCTGAAAGCTTGTTAAATGATTTAAGTATATCTCCTGAAAAGCATTACAAATTAATGAGTGATTTAGAAGCTAAAGATAAAGTTAAAGTTCTACTTGCTCAAGCTTTATTTGGTAATCCTGATATATTGCTTTTAGATGAACCTACAAACGACCTTGATTTAAAAACAATTTCTTGGCTTGAAGAATTTTTAATAAACTTTGAGAATACAGTTATTGTTGTATCTCATGATAGATATTTCTTAAATAAAGTTTGTACTCACATTTGCGATGTAGATTTTGGTGAAATAAAGATTTATCCTGGTAATTATGACTTTTGGTATGAATCAAGTCAATTAATTCAAAAACAAATGAGAGAACAAAATAAGAAAAAAGAAGAAAAAATCAAAGAATTACAAGATTTCATTGCAAGATTTAGTGCAAATGCATCAAAGTCAAAACAAGCTACTTCTAGAAAAAAATCACTAGAAAAAATTCAATTAGATGAAATAAAACCTTCTGCTAGAAAATATCCATATGTAGATTTTAAACCTGATAGACTACCCGGAAATGAAATATTAGAAGTTAAAAATATCAGTAAAACAATTAATGGAGAAAAAATATTAGACAATATTTCATTCAAAGTAAAAGATAAAGATAAAATTGCAGTACTTGCTGAAAATGAAAATGCAATTACAGTTTTATTTCAAATTTTAGCAGGTGAAATCGAACCAGATTCTGGCGAAATCAAATGGGGCACAACAATTACAAATAATTATTTTCCTAAAGATAATAATTATTTATTTACTGGAAAGGAAAGTATAACTGATTGGCTTAGACAATATTCAAAAGATCCAGATGAAACTTATGTTAGAAGCTTTTTAGGAAGAATGTTATTTTCTGGAGAAGAAGCTTTAAAATCTGTAAATGTATTATCTGGTGGTGAAAAAGTTAGATGTGTTCTTTCAAAAATGATGCTTTCAGGTGCAAACTTTCTAATTTTAGATGAACCAACTAATCATTTAGATATGGAATCTATAACAGCTTTAAATGAAGGATTGAAGAAATTTACAGGAAATCTTATCTTTACATCACATGATCATCAATTAACTGAGACTGTGGCTAATAGAATTTTAGATATAAAATCTTCTGGTTTAATTGATAGAGAAACAACTTATAATGAATATCTAAATTTAGATTGATACTAATTTTTTATACGATTAAAGAAATTGATTAAATTTTTTTAATATATTTAAAGGATTATGTGTCCGTATATGTTTTTTATAAAAAATAATCTTTATTTAATAACATAATAAAGATTATTTTTTCATTTTTATATTTTATTTTTACATTATTTTATTATTATCTTTTTAATATTTCTTTTGAATCTCTTCAATTTCTTTGTAATCATTTTTTATAATATCAAGAAAAACTTTTGAAATTTTGGGATCAAATTGAGTTCCAGAATTCTTTTCAATCTCTTCAGTAACAACTTCTATAGGTAATTTATTTCTATAGGTTCTTTTTGAAGTCATTGCATCAAATGCATCTGCAACACAAGCAATTCTAGCAAGTAAAGGTATTTCCTCGCCTTTTAACTTTCCAGGATATCCCCTTCCATCATATCTTTCATGATGATGATAAACTATTGGAATAATATCTTTAAATGTTTCTGCATTTCCTAAAATATGAACACCTATTGATGGATGATTTTTTACTTGAGAATACTCTTCATCATCTAACTTTGATTCCTTTAATAAAATACTATCTGGTATTCCTATTTTTCCTATATCATGGAATAATCCACCTATTTTTAAAGTATGTAATTCTTCTTCAGATAATCCCATTTTCTTTCCTATTAATACAGAATATTCTGATACTCTATCTGAATGACCTTTAGTATATGGATCTTTTGCTTCAACTGTATATCTAAGAATTTCTATTGTGTCTAAGTATGCTTTTTCCAATTCTTCATTTTTATCTTTAAGTTCTTTATTTATTTTGCTAATTATATGCATTTGGTCTACCGACTTAAGTCCAGATTCTATTAAAAGCAATAATTGATCAAAATTATTGCTTTTTTCGCAATATCCTTGAATATCTAGTTGCTTTAATGTTTGAAGTGGTGGCGCTAAATCTTTGTGACCTGTTAGTAACAAAATATATAAATCCCTATCAAAAGTCCTTATTTCACCAACAACTTGATCACCATGAAGTGGATCCATAATAAAATCTAGTAGTAATAAATCATATTTTTCTTTTTTTAGTTGTTCTATTGCATCTAGTGGATTAGTAAAACATGTTAAATCATATCCTGATCTTTTTAAAACAACTTTTAGAGAATCTAAAATTCCAGAATCGTCATCAACCGCCATTATTTTATAAGGTGATGTTACAACTTCTTGTATATATTTTCTCATATATTATTCCCTTTCTTTAATACTAATAAATTTATTTATTATATTTTTATTTATTCACAATTAAATATTAATTTTAAAATGTGGATAACTTTTATTTTTTATTTGGATAATTAATTTTGTATAATTGAAAATATTATAATTTGGTAGTGGTGCGCAGCGACCAAGCGCAAGCGCGAATGGAGCGATAAAACGAAGTTTTATCTGCGACAGCAAACCACAACAAATTATATATTTTCAATTTACAAAAATAAAACTATATATCAATAATTAATTATTTTTATCCACAATTTATATTATTTTTTTAATGTGAATAACTTTTTATTGTTTTATTTACAAGGCAAAATCACATTAAATGTTGTGCCCACTCCCTGCTTTGATGTAAAGTTTATATCTCCATTAAAATGTCCTTTTATTGTTGAATATGACATAAACAATCCAAGACCTGTTCCGTTTTTTCCTTTAGTAGTTACCATTTTATTAAACAATTTTTCTTGTATATCTTTAGGTATACCTGAACCATGATCAATTACAGATATTATAATATTATTATCTTTTTTGTCAATAACTAAATCAACAACATTATTTGGCTCTCCATTATATGATTGCATTGCGTTTGATATTAAGTTATTTAATACCTGTATTAAACTGTTAATATTTCCATATAATGTCTCACTTTCACTTATTTTCTTTACAACATTTAATGTTATAAATGATTTCTTTAATTCATGCTTCATTAATATATTTGTTCTATCTAATAGTTCTTTTATTGTAAATATTGCTGAACTATCATCATTCATATTTACTGATTGACCTTTTACTGCTGTAATAATGTCAGACATATATGAGTCATAAGACTCAACCTTCTTAACCCATTCTGTCATATCTTTTGCTATAGCATGATGATCCTCTTTTGTTACATCTGGATCATCTATTGATTTATCATATTCTTTTATTAAGTCACTCATACCTTCCATTGCACCAGAAATAGACATTATTGGAGTTTTTAAGTTATGAGCTATTCCTCCTATCATTTCTCCTAGAGAGGCTAAACGCTCTCTTTCCATTAATTTATTTTGATTTAATTTTAATTCTTCCATATCAGAAATGTGCTGAGTTATATCTTTGAATAATACTAGTATTCCAACGCATCTCTTTCTTTCATAAATACCTCTTATTTCTATATTATAATATTTATTTTCATCAGCAATTTTAGCATTTACTTTATATAATTTATTAGTTTTTCTTGCATTATCTAAATAGTTTCCAATTTTTTTGCTCTGTATTCTTATTTTATCCATTAACTCTAGTTCATCAACATTTTTTCCTACAATTTGGTTTTTCCTTACATTAAATGCTGTTTCAAATGGTTTATTGCAGTCTAAAATTTGATAATCTCTATTTAATATAATATAAAAATCTGACATCTGGTCAACGATATTTTTAAGTGCTACATTTGTAATATTTAAGAAGTCATATTTGAATATTGCAATTGTCATACAAATCAATGTAAAGAATAGTGAAATTGGAGTTACAAATATATTCATATCAAATACTGTCATTCCCATTATATTAAATGCTATAGGTGTTAATAATCCTATCGTAATTAATACTGTCTGAATTGATAATGTTCCCGTATGTTTTATAGAATTTTTTATCAAAATAATCATATCTACTAAGAATAATCCATAAGTATATAACAAATGTACGCTAGCATAAGGTCCTAATTCTGCTTCTTGTATATTAATTGAATATCCTTTATAAAATAAGAAGTGTAATTGGTTTGTCCATAATATAAACATTGTTAGAAATGGAACTATAAACAATAAATAATACTTCTTCTTCATTTTGAATTCTGTGCCAGAATACATTGATACAGCTACGAAAAACATTGCAACTGGTGACAGAGCTACAAACGGGTATACCAGATAATCTATAAATAACGGGCTTACGGTTGGAAGGAAGTTTATAACTAAAACCTGCACTTCAATCATTGCACACCAACCGATTATACAGATTATAAAATATCCAAAGTATTTAGCAACAGCAGACCTTTTTGATGCTCTCTTTTTTACATAGTACAAAAGCCATATTTCGATAAAAATTATTATCATTAATAAAATAAAATCATTCTGATATTTCATTTTTTCTCCTTTGTTTAACTTAAATTTTTTAATATTTTTTTGATATATTCTATATCAATTTCTGGCCAATCAAAACCAATTTTGTTTAATAATTTTAGAGTAAATTTATTTGTTGTATATAAGTTTGTTTTGTAAACGAGATTACTTTCTTTGTCTAAGTCATTTAAAAGTACGTTAACTTTATCTGATTTAACATTATCATATAACCATTTCTTTAGTTTCTTTTTAAAAATATCATTTTCTTCAATTTTAACATTAATATTTAATTTGCACAACATTTTATATAAATCATTTATAAATAAATGTTTAGAATTATATAAATGTACTACTGAATATGATCTATTTCCATATTCCATGCATCTAACAATTGCTTCTGCTACTTTATCTACAGGTGTAAATTCAATTTCATTATTCATAATTGATTGTGGCATCATTCCTATTGCAATAAAGGCCTTTAGTCTATTTGAAAATGCATTTTCTTCACCATTTTCTTGGAATTTACCATCTGTATATCTATTTGTAATATTTCCTATTCTCATAATCAATGCATTTAATTGTTTCTTTTCCATTTCTTCTAAAATAATTTTTTCGGCTTCAAATTTACTTCTAACATATACATTATCAAATGATTGATTAATAAATAAATTATTTTCACCAAAATAAACTTTTTTACTTGGATTATAACTTAAAGCTAAGTTTGTAACTGTATTTCCTGATACACTTACGGTAGATGTTTGAAAAAATTCTTTATTATATGTTTCACAAAATTCTATTATATTTCTTACGCCATATACATTTATTTTTTCAAATTCACTATATTCTCCATAATGCTTTACTAATGCTGCACAATTTAATACATAAGAAACATTGTTTCCCACAAAATTATAAATATCGCCTGATAATCCAAACTTTTCTTCTGTAATATCTCCATTAATTACAAATATCCTTGTACCGAATAAATTACTTAAATCACTATCAAAATAATACTTAAATTTATTTTTTAACTTATTTTCTGAAGATGTACTAATATCTTCTCTAATTAAACAATAAATTTTTATATCATCTATCTTTAATAATTCTGCTAAGCAATGTATACCTAAAAAGCCTGTGGCCCCAATTAATAATACATTTTTTAACTCGCGTTTTTTTAGTTTTATTTTTCTATGAGCACTATTGCATTTTAATACTTTATTTATCTTTTTAAAATCTTTTTTCTCATAAATTTTTAATGTGTCAGTATCTTTATTTTCTATAAATTGTGCTAAACTAGAAATTGTATTATACTTAAATATTTCACCATAATTTACATCATAGCCTGCTTTCATAAGTTCTAGTTGTAGCTTTAATGCACATAGTGAATCTCCACCTATATCAAAGAAATTATCATCAATACTAATTTTTTCAATTGACAATATTGAACTCCACATCTTAGCTAATTTCTTTTGCAACGGTGTTTTTGGAGCAATTATAGTCTTTTCTTCTACTTTTGGCTCTGGTAAAACTTTTCTATCTATTTTTCCATTTGGAGTATAAGTAAAATTTTTAATTTGTATTAAATAAGTTGGCACCATATAGTTTGGTAATTTTTTTGCAATGCTATCTTTTAATAATGATATAGATATTCTTCCAGTTGCTGTAAAGTAGCCACATAAAATATCTCTACCATTTAGATTTTTTACACAAACAACTGCATCTTGAACTCCTTTATATGCACAAATTATGCTCTCTATTTCTAGAAGTTCTATTCTAAGTCCACGCACTTTTACTTGAAAATCAACTCTTCCTAAACATTCTAGCTCTCCATTTGGCAATAGTTTAACTAAATCTCCTGTATCATATACCCTTTGACCTTTATACTCTATATACCTTTCTGCTGTCATTTCCGGCTTATTAATATATCCAATTGATACACCTAATCCACCTATAAATAATTTTCCTGGAACTCCAACGGGCACCTGATTTAAGTCGTTGTCTAAAACATAAACGCAAGTATTAGGCACTGGTGTTCCTATCGTAATTTTTGATTTAGTATTAGTTAATTCTTTAAATGTTGATGCAACTGTTGTTTCTGTTGGACCATATCCATTAAATATTTTAGCATCTGTTACTTCTTTAATCTTTTTTAGAAGCTCCATTGGAAATGGCTCTCCAAGTATTGAAATTATTTCTAATTTCTTTATATATTCAAGATTGTCTGTCATCAAAAATCTAAATTTTGATGGTGTAGTTTGCAAAATTTGAACTTTATTTTCTAAGCAAAGTTTATTTAACAAAAGCGGATTATTCTGTTCTTCATTATTTGCTAAAACTATTGTCATTCCTGAACATACAGGAACTAAACTTTCAAATACAAATATATCAAAACACATTGTAGTAATGCTTACTATAGTTTTTTCTTTTATAGGTATTATTTCAGGAATGGACTGTATAAAATTAACTACTCCAAGTTGTTTTAATAATACCCCTTTAGGTCTTCCCGTTGAACCTGATGTATATATTACATAAGATACATCATCAGAGCTTATATCAATATCAAATTTTTCGTAATTATCATATACAGAATCATCATCAACATTTATTCTCTTTACCCCATAATTTGTCTTAATTTTTTCTTCTGTAAGCAACAATTTTACTCCACTATCACTAATTATGTATCTTATTCTATCTTCTGGATATGTAGGATCTATTGGTAAATAACCAGCTCCCACCTTTAAAATTGCAAGCATAGAAATAATAAGTTCTGCTCTTCTATTCATCATTATTCCGATTGCTTTATATTTATCTTTAGATATTTCATTTTTATATATAGGCATTTTTCTAATGTGATTTGCAAGTCTATTTACTTTTTCTTCAAGCTCTTTATAAGTGTATTTTTTTCCTTCAAAAATAAGTGCTACTTTATTAGGAGTTTTAGCTACTTGCCTTTCAAATAGCTCTATAACTGATACATTTTCATCAATATCTAATTTTGGATAAACTTCTGGAACATCTGGCATCATATTTATTTTTGAAATTTGAATATTGGGTTCTTGTAATACAGCATTTATAATATTTTTATAACAATTTAAAAATGTTTGTATGAATCTTTTGCTAAATAATTTCGTTACATATTCAAGTCGAATATTGTATTTATCTTGGTCAGGAGTTACTTCTAATGTAATGTCAAATTTAGCAGTTTTATTTTCTAAAACATAATATTCAGTATTTATATTGTTAAAATTAAGTTTTGGATTTCCTCCACTTTCGTATACAAATAATACATCAAAAATAGGCCTCCTGCTATTGTCTCTAACTAATTCAACATTTTTTACAAGTTCATCAAATGGATATTTTTGATGTGCAAAGGAATTTATACAATTCTCTCTTACAATGCTTAAAAAATCATTAAAATTCATTGCCCCTTCAATATTTTGTCTTAATGCTAGAGTATTTATAAACATACCAATTACTTTAGAAAATCGTTCATCATCTCTTCCTATAACTGGAGTTCCAACAACAATATCATTTTGCATTGTATATTTATAAAGTAAACAGTAATAACAAGATAACAAAAACATATAAGGTGTAATTGAATGTTTTTTGCAAAATTCATTAATTTCATTACTATTACTTAGGTTATCAAAAATACTATTTCCTTCATCAGATATTGTATTAGTACGATCAAATTCGGTAGGCAAGTTAAGTAAAGGTACTCCATCTTTGAATTGAGAAATCCAATAATTTTTATCATCTTCATTTATTTTATCTATTAATGAATAATCAATGTAATCTAACTTCTTTTCCTCTAAATCTTCTCCATTGTATAATTTACAAAGCTCATTAATAAACTCGCTTATAGATGCACCGTCACATATTATATGGTGAATATCAAGCAATAAAATTGCATTTCCATCAAATTTATCAAGCTCTGCATGTATTAATGGCGCTTTATCAAGTTCAAAAGGCTTAACAAATTCTTCATTTTTGTAATCAACAACTTTTAGCTTAAAATCAATTTTATCGCATACTTTTTGGTATATATCATTATTTTCTGTAACAAAATATGTTCTAAATGCTTGATTAAAATTTATAATTGTATTTAAAGCCTGTTCAAGCTTTTTAACATCAGGAATCTTATCAAATACAATTCCAAAAGGAGTATTATACGATAAATTATCCTCTGAAATATTAACTGTATAATAAATTCCTCTTTGCATAGAAGTTACTGGATAAAGCTCATCTGAAGAAATTTTTACTTTTTTTGAAAGCTTTCCTCTCACAGTTATATTTTCTTTATCTTTATTTTTTCCGTTTATTTCATTGCTTTCTACATCTGTTTCATTATTCCTTGCTTTAATTTTATTATTCTCTACATATATTTTATTATTTCTTGCATTTATTTTATTATTTTTTTCATCTGTTTCGTTACTTTCTACATCTATTTCATCGTCATAATCTGATTGATTTTCTTCTGTTTTTTTGCTATCTATACATTTTGCAAGTTCATAAATTGTTGGCATTTCAAAAATATCTTTTATGCTAATCTTTTTATTTAGTTTACTATAAACTTCTGAAACTACTCTTATAGATGCAAGTGAATCTCCACCAATATCGAAGAAATTAGATTTTACTGAAATTTTATCTAATTTTAATATTTTCTTCCATATTTTTTCTAGCTCTTTTTCTGTGTCCGTTGAACTTTCGACAAATTCAGTTGCTTGAATTATTACTTCTGGAAGTTTCTTTGTATCAATCTTTCCATTTAATGTAACAGGAAATTTCTCCATGAAAATTATATGATCTGGTACCATATAATTTGGAAGTTTAGTAATTAATTCTTTCTTTATATCCCCTTCTTCAAATTTTCTATCAGTTATTACATAACTACAAATTTTATCTGCATTATTAACCTTTTTTATAACCGAAATCGCATTAGTAATACCTTTTATAGACATTATTTTTTCTGTAATTTCTTCTAACTCTATACGAAGCCCATGTAATTTTATTTGATTATCTCTTCTTCCAATATAGTCTATTTCCATATTAGGCTTAAGCTTTGCTATATCGCCTGTTCTGTATACTCCGTTAAATTTGTTTTTTCCTACATAACCTATTCCAACGCCATCTCCAGTAATTACAAGCTCTCCCGGTACATTTACTGGTAAAATGTTATTATCTTTATTCATTATATATACTTTTATATTTAATAAAGGCGTTCCTATACTAATGTCATTTTCATCAACTATTTTTTTGTTTGTTGAACAAGCACAACATTCTGAAGGTCCATATCCATCGTGAATATCTGCATTAGTCCATTTTCTTAATTCTCTTATAAGAGTAGGTTTTATAACCTCTCCACCTAATTGAATAACTTTTAAATTTTTTAAACTTTCTCCTTCGTCAAAAAGTAATGAAATCTTTGAAGGAGTGGCAAGCATAAAGTCAATTTTATATTTTTCTATTAATTTACTTGTAAAAGCAGGTATTTTTTGTTCTTCTTCATCTGCTATAACTATAGTTTTTCCAGTAAAAAATGCTGTAAAATTCTCTACAATAAACATATCAAAAGCAACTGTTACAGAGCTTAAAAACATATCACATTTAGAAGCATTTAAAACTTTAATATAACTATTTATAACATTAATTACACTTAATCTTCTAACTTCTACACCCTTAGGCACACCTGTTGAACCAGATGTGTATATTACACAAAATCTATCTTCATTATCGCTTTTTATATTAGGAAGTTTATCGCTAGATTTTTCACTTTCGTTAATTCCTATTGTCTCATAATTTAGGTATAAATTTGTTATAACAAACGGAACTTTTGAATTTTCCAACATATAATTAATTCTATCTTTAGGTAAAGTTGGATCTATTAGTAAATAAGATGCTCCTGTTTTTAACACTGCTAACATTGCAATATGTATATCAAAAGTTCTATTAAACATAATTCCTATTACATCTTGTTTTGTTACACCTTTTGATAATAAATAATTAGCAAGTTTATTAGATCTTTTATCTAATTCTCCATAAGTTATTGTTTTATCTTTAGATATTACGGCCACCTTGTTTCTATTTTTTTCAACTTGTTTTTCAAAAATTTCTACTATTGTCTCTTTTTTATCGTATTTGTAATCTGTATCATTAAATTTGTCTATTATTTTCTTTTCTTCATCTGTAATAACTGGTATATCTTTAATAACAACATCATTAAGTGCAATCCTAGCCATATTTATTATTCTTGCATGCAAATTTTTAATATCTTCTTTTGTAAATTTATGGGTTTGATAATTGTAAAAAACACTTGCTTTTCCACTATCATCCATATCATAAAAATGTGCTTCTATTGAACTTCCTACATATTTGTTATTTGCCCATTCTGTCGAGAACTCAACATCTGTAGAATTCTTGTTATCTTTTGCATTTTGATATGAAAGTACAAAATCGTATAAATTTTCACTAATATTATGTTTTTTTCTAATGTACTCTAACAACTCAATATACGAATATTTTTGATGTCTATATATGTTTTTTTGTTGTAATTCAACATTTTTCAAAAACTCTTTAAAAGTTAAATTTGAATCTATATCAACTTTAAAAGGGACATCACTTACAAACATTCCTGCTATTTGCTTTTCACTAAAATTACTTCTATTTAATACTGGAGTTCCAATAGTAGCAGAATCTGTATCATTTATTTTTGCTAGATATAACAAATAAATTGCCATGAAAAAAATGTACATAGAAACATTATTTTCTTTACAAAATGTAGTAATTTTATCTGATAAATCATTGTCTATACTGCAAATTTCTCTTGTACCCTTAATATTATCTTCTGGTAAAAGATTTTTTGTTTTTTCCTTATAAATATATGTAAGAACTGGCTCTTTTTCAAAAGTATCTTCCCAATATTTTTTATCATCTGTATATCTTTTTGTATCTTTATATTTTACAGAATTTATCACATATTCAGTATATTTTGGATAATCTTCAAATTCTCCTTTTTCCTTTAATAAAGAAGAATAAATATCTATAACTCTACTGATGAAAAGACTTATACCCCAGGCATCATTAATTAAATGATGAAAACTAAATACCAATCCACCTTTTTCATTAGGTAATTTAAAAAACTTAATATTAAATAAATCTGAATCATAAACATTCATAGATTCATTTAAGTTTTCTACATTTAATTTTTTTATTTCCTCAATATTTTTAACATTTATAATATTAAATTTTTGCTCAGCATAATCAGACACATACTGCTTAACTTCATCATCTTTTTCTGTAAATTGAAGTCTAATACTGTCAGTATGTTTTATATAAATATTTAATGCTTTTTGTAAAACATCAAAATTAACTTTTTGCTCAATAAAAATATATCCTCCAACATTATTAATACTGGTTCCAGAGTAAAAGAGTTCTGTATCCCAAATATTTTTTTGTTGATTTGTCAAAGGTAATAATTCTTTCATTTTATTTAACATCCTCCCCATAAGGGTATAATAATTAGCTTGATTATATATAAACATTTTATAAAAGGCAATAATTTAGCGAAAAATTAACATTAATGTAATAAAAGTAGCTATTATTCCATTACTTTAATTTCTAATTATCAAAATAACAAAAGAATGGTAAAAAAAATTTTCACTTTTTATGAACTTTTCGTAAAATTTTATGAACTTTTCGTAAAATTTTTGTTGACAAAATATAATTCTTATAGTATAATTAGTAACGTGTCCAATACTTTTATTGACATGAGTCATTAGCTCAGTTGGTAGAGCACTTGACTTTTAATCAAGTTGTCCGGGGTTCGATTCCCCGATGGCTC
>CANQHI010000029.1 GCA_947623725.1 uncultured Clostridia bacterium
GGGTTATTTCCCATTCCAATTAGTCCCATCATTTCAACATGTGCTGGAACTGATGATGAACCTGCAAATTGTGCATCTGAGTGCATTCTTCCCATTGTATCAGTCATGCCATAAGATGCAGGTCCAGCTGCCATATTGTCTGGGTGTAAAGTTCTACCTGTTCCGCCTCCACTTGCAACTGAGAAGTATTTCTTTCCTTGCTCTATTCTTTCTTTTTTATATGTACCTGCTACAGGATGTTGAAATCTTGTTGGGTTTGTTGAGTTACCTGTTATCGAAACATCAACATCTTCTAAATGCATTATTGCAACACCTTCTCTAACATCATTAGCACCATAACATCTAACTTTTGATCTTTCTCCATTTGAATATGCTATTTCTTCTACAACATTTACTTTTCCACTGAAAAAGTCAAATTCTGTTTTTACATAAGTAAATCCATTTACTCTAGAAATTATTTGAGCTGCATCTTTTCCAAGTCCATTTAATATTACTCTTAAAGGTTCTTTTCTAACTTTATTTGCTGACTTTGCAATTCCTATTGCCCCTTCTGCTGCTGCAAAGCTTTCATGTCCTGCTAAAAATGCAAAACATTTTGTATCTTCACTAAGTAGCATTGATGCTAAGTTTCCATGTCCTAATCCTACTTTTCTATCATCTGCAACAGATCCTGGTATACAAAAAGCTTGCAATCCTTCTCCTATTGCCTTTGCTGCCTCTGATGCCTTTGTGCAACCTTTTTTTATTGCAATTGCTGCTCCTAAAGTATAAGCCCAACATGCATTTTCAAAACAAATTGGTTGAACTTCTTTTACCATATCATAAGGATTAAATCCTTTTGCTTTGCATATATCTAATGCATCTTCAAAATCTCTAATTCCATACTTTTCCATTACTGGTTTTATTTGATCTATTCTTCTTTCATAACTTTCAAATGTTACTGACATATTTAATTTTCTCCTTTTTTATTCAATTTAATTTTGTCGATTAAAACTTATGTTTATTATTATTGCTATTTATTATAACTCTAAATCTTCATCTTCATTTTCTTTTTCTTTTTTATCTTGTATATGTCTTAGATTAGGAATTACATATTTTTTTAAATAATCAACGCTACGTACGTTTTTCATATAACTTACTAATTTAACAATCTCACTTGGTGGCAATACATTCATATTGTCAATTACTAATTGAATTTCTTCTTTATTTGATATTCCTTCTTGTTGTATTAAGTTGAATATGTCTTCTATATCAAACTTTTGTCTATATTTCATTAGATCCATCTCCTTAAAATTTATATTCAATTTTAATTATTCTTGTCTTGGGTCAATCTTTTTTACTGCTTCATCAAATCTTCCGTATTTTCCAGAGGCTTTTTCTATTGCTTCTAATGGATCTATTCCTTTTTTTATATTTTCCATCATTTTTCCTAAGTTTACGTATTTATAACCTATTATTTGATTATCACTATCTAATCCTACTTCTGTTATGTAACCTTCAGCAAGTTCTAAATATCTTGGTCCTTTTATTTTACTTGAATAAATAGTTCCTACTTGACTTCTATGTCCTTTTCCTAGATCTTCTAATCCTGCTCCAATTTGAAGTCCTCCTTCAGAAAATGCCGATTGACTTCTACCATATACAATTTGTAAAAATAATTCTCTCATTGCAGTATTTATTGCATCACATACTAAATCAGTATTTAATGCTTCTAAGATTGTTTTTCCTATTAAAATTTCTCCTGCCATTGCTGCTGAATGTGTCATTCCTGAACATCCTATTGTTTCAACTAATGCTTCTTCAATTATTCCATCTTTAACATTTAATGTAAGTTTGCAACATCCTTGTTGTGGTGCACACCAGCCTATTCCATGAGTAAAACCAGATATATCTTTTATCTCTTTTGCTTTTACCCATTTTCCTTCTTCTGGTATTGGTGCAGGTCCATGATCTACTCCTTTTTTTACTACACACATATTTTCTATTTCTTCTGAATATTCCATTTGCTTTTCTCGTATATAATTTATACGATTCTCCTTTCTTATTTTAAATAATTACTTTTTAAACTTTTAATATAGGATTCTTTACTTCTAATTTTTCTAAGTTTGCTATTTCTTCTGCAAATATTATAGGCCTCATATTACTATTTTCTCTATATGATAAAATTAAATTTTGTTCTTTTTTATTTAAACTTTCTATTGGTGTATTTAGATATTTATAGCACCAAATGATATGTCTTTCATCATCACTATATATAGAATTCATTAGATTATCAAAGTGATATTCTGCTTTAAAAAATTTTTTATCAACAACAATTGTAACATTAGTCCAATTTTGATTTATTAGTTGTTTCAAATTTTTTATCTTTGTATATAGTTTTGAAATCTCTTCATTATATGTATTTTCATCTAAACCAAATCTATTTGCTATTTCATAGCAATTTATTGGCTTTGTTTTTATGATTTTTTTGGGGAAATAGTAAAAATACATTTCCCCTTTTAATCCACCTATAACAGTTGCATATAAACATATTTTTTCCCATTTTTCAGGGATTAAATTTATCATTGTATTATATATATCATTATATATTCTACTATCTAATCTTTGCAAAGTTTTTTACTCCCTTACTAGCAAACTTTCTCCTGTCATTTCTTCCGGTTTTTCTAATCCCATCATATCAAGCATTGTAGGTGCTAAGTCTGCTAATCTACCATCTTTTATTTTTACATTGTCCATTCCATATAAAATTATTGGAACTGGATTTGTTGTATGTGATGTAAATGGTTCTCCTGTTTTATAATCTATCATTTGTTCTGCATTTCCATGATCTGCAGTAATTAATGCTTTTCCATTATGCTTTGATAATGCATTTATTATTTTTCCTACACATTCATCAATTGCCTCTACTGCTCTTACTGCTGCTTCTAAACTTCCTGTGTGTCCAACCATATCTGGATTTGCAAAATTTAATATTATGCTATCATATTTTTCTGAATTAATTGCTTCAACTACTTTATCAGTCACTTCATAAGCACTCATTTCTGGCTTCATATCATAAGTCTCAACTTTAGGAGATGGTATTAAAATTCTATCTTCTCCTTTATACTGTTTTTCTTCTCCACCATTAAAGAAAAATGTTACATGTGCATATTTTTCTGTTTCTGCAATTCTTAATTGCTTTAATCCTTTTTTACTAATATATTCTCCAAATGTATTTTTTAAAACTTCTGGTTTAAACGCAACTTTAACATTTGGCATTGTTTCATCATATTGAGTCATACATACAAAGTTCAATTTCATTTTTTTTGTCTCAAATTCTTTAAAGTCTGGATCTACTAATGCTCTTGTTATTTGTCTTGCTCTATCTGGTCTAAAATTAAAGAATATTACTGAATCTCCATCTTCTATTGTTGCAACTGGCTTTTCTCCATTATATATTACGGTTGGTTCTACAAATTCATCAAATGTTTCTTTTTGATATGAACTTTCTATTGCTTGAACTGCAGATGATGCTCTTTCACCTTTTCCATATACTAAAGCATCATAGCACTTTTGAGTTCTTTGCCATCTTTTATCTCTATCCATACTATAAAATCTACCAGAAATTGAAGCTATTTTTCCTACGCCTTTTTCTTCCATTTTCTCTTCTAGTTTCATAATATAGCCTTCGCCTGATGCTGGTAAAGTATCTCTTCCATCGATAAAGCAATGTACAAAAACATTTTCTAGACCTCTTCTTTTAGCAAGTTCAAGTAATCCATATAAATGTCTTTCATGACTATGAACCCCACCATCTGAAACTAATCCCATAATATGAAGTTTAGTTCCATTTTTTATACAATTTTCTACTGCTTCTACTAATTCTGGTATACTAAAGAAATCTCCATCTTCTATTGATTTTGTTATTCTAGTTAAATCTTGATATACAATCCTTCCTGCTCCAATGTTTGTATGACCAACTTCTGAGTTTCCCATTTGTCCTTCTGGAAGTCCTACTGCTCTTCCACTTGCTTGTATTTCTGCAGTAGGATAATTCATCATTAGTTTATCAATATTTGGCTTTATTGCATTTGCAATGGCATTTCCTTCTTTATCAGGATTTTTACCAAAGCCATCTAATATTACCAACATTGTAAGTTCTTTACTCATTTTTTCCTTCTTTCCCTTAATTTACAAATCATAATTAACAATTTTACTAAATGTGTCTGCATCTAAACTTGCTCCGCCAACTAATCCGCCATCTATATCTGATGTCGTAAATAATTCCTTTGCATTTTCTTTTTTTACGCTTCCACCATATAGTATTGTTATATCATCTGTTCCAAATTTATTTAGAACTTCTTTTCTAATTTCTTTTATACTTTCATTTGCATCTTCTGATGTTGCTGTTTTTCCTGTTCCAATTGCCCATATAGGCTCATAAGCAATTATTGTATTATTTAATTCTTCTTTTGTCAAGCCTTCTAGTGCCTTTGCAGTTTGAGTTGTAATTACTTCTATTGTTTTTCCTGCCTCTCTTTGCTCTAAAGTTTCACCTACACAAACTATTGGCTTAAGGCCATTTTTAAGTGCAGATTTAACTTTTAAATTAACAGTTTCGTCTGTTTCATTAAAATATTGTCTTCTTTCTGAATGTCCTATTATCACATATTCAACATTTATTACTTTTAGCATTTTTGCTGAAATCTCACCAGTATATGCTCCTGATTCTTCCCAATGCATATTTTGTGCTCCTACATGAATATTAGTTTCTTGACAACTAAGTAATGTATAAAATAAATCAGTAAATGGTGCACATATGATCACTTCTGGTTTTGAGTCTTTTACTAATGGAGCTAAGTTATTAATAAACTCTATTGCTTCATTAGGTAGCATATTCATTTTCCAATTTCCAGCCATTACTTTTCTTCTCATATTTTTCTCCTTGTATATTTATTTTTTTTGTATAAATACATCTTATATACTTTACTATTCTTTTAATAAACTTTATTATATATTTTCACTTTAGCCATTTTTTATATTTATTATTTATTTTCTATACATTCAATTCCTGGTAGAACTTTTCCTTCAATAAATTCTAAAGATGCTCCACCACCTGTTGATATATGTGTCATTTTATCTGCTAATCCTGCTTTTGTAATTGCAGCGGCTGAGTCTCCTCCACCAATTATTGTTATACAGTCATTCAAATTAGCTAAGAAATTAGCAATTTCATTTGTACCTACTGCAAATTTTTCTAATTCAAATACTCCAATAGGTCCATTCCATAATATAGTTTTTGCATTTTTTAATTCTTCTTCATAAAGACTAATTGTTTCAGGTCCTATATCAAATCCTTGCCATCCGTCTGGAATTTCATTTGATTTTACAATCATTTTTTCAGTGTTACTGTCAAATTCTTTTCCTATTGCATTATCAACTGGTAAAAGCATTTTTACACCTTTTTCTTCTGCCTTTTTTAGTAAACTCATTGCTAAATCTAATTTATCATCTTCACAAATTGAATTTCCTATGTTGTATCCTTTTGCTTTAAAAAATGTATATGCCATTCCTCCACCAATTAGAAGAGTATCTACTTTTTCTAATAAATTATCAATAACTCCTATTTTATCTGATACTTTTTTTCCACCTAAAATAGCTACAAATGGTCTTTGTGGATTATTTAAGGCTCCTCCTAAAATATTCAATTCTTTTTCAATTAAAAATCCACAAGCAGATGGTAAAAATTTAGCAACTCCAGCTGTTGATGAATGTGCTCTATGGCAAGTTCCAAATGCATCATTTACATATAAGTCTGCAAGTGAAGCAAATTCTTGACTTAAAGAATCTTCATTTTTTTCTTCTCTTGGATCAAATCTAACATTTTCAAGAAGCATTGCTTCCCCTTCATTTAGATTTTGAGCAAGTTCTTTTGCACTATCTCCTGTAACATCTTTTGCTAAAGGTACATTAATTCCTAATTGATTAGATAGTTCTTTTGCAACTGGCTCTAATGAATAGTCCATATTAAATTCACCTTTTGGTCTACCTAAATGTGAACATAAAATAACTTTAGCTTTATTTTCTAATAAATACTTTATTGTTGGAAGTGCTGCTATAATTCTAGTCTTATCAGTAATTTCCTTGTTCTCATTTAATGGAACATTAAAGTCGCATCTTACTAGCACTTTCTTTCCTACTACATCTAAATCTTTAACAGTTTTTTTATCCATAATTTTTATGCAAATCTCCTTATCTATAATATTTAGGTTTTTAGGTTACCCATAAACCTTTAAAATATAGTTTTTATTAAAACTGTATATTAAATATATATTAATTATTTCCATATTTTAAATCATTATAATTGTATATTAAAAAAATAAAGTTTTCAAGACTTTTTTATGTTAAATCAATAAAATATTAATACAAAATTTCATTTACTTTTTCACTAGACAAAAATATTAATATAGTATTGCATTTACTTTTCACTTAACAAAGAATTAATACAGAAAAATATAAAAAATAAAAATATTATAATTCTGAAGTGGTGCGCAGCGACCAAGCACGAAGTGCGCGAATGGAGCGCTGAAATGTTAATTTCAGCTAGCGACAGCAAACCACAAAGAATTATAATATTTTTATTTATTTTTTCATTTATTCTTTTAATTTATTTACCATATACTTATAATCTTTTGCCTCTATTAATGCCGTACCTACTACAGCAATATCTATCCCCGCATTCTTTAATTCATTTATATTAGAAAGATTAATTCCACCATCTGCTTCAATTTCTGTGTCTAAATTATTGTCTAAAATATATTTTTTTAATGTTTTAATTTTTTCTATAGTTTCGGGAATTAATTCTTGTCCACCGCTTCCTGGTTCAACTGTCATTATTAATACATTATGAATAAAAGGCAAAAAGTCATATACAACTTCAATATTAGTTTCTGGTTTTACTGAAATTCCAACCTTTGAATATTGTTTTATATAATTTATTAATTCCATAATTTTTTCTTTATCTTTTACCGCTTCATAATGAAACGTTATACATCTTGGTTCATTTGGAGAAAAAATGTCAACATATTTTTTTACATCTTCTACCATTAAATGCACATCTAGTGGTATATTTGTTATATTTTTTAAATTATCTGCATATTTTTTCATATTTTCTTGAGAGTCTTTTTCAACAAATCTTCCGTCCATTACATCTATATGAAAATAATCAACTTTTGCTATTTCTAGTCTATAAAATGTATGAACAGATTCTTCTTCATTTACACTTAAAATTGATGCTGAAATTTCCATTTCTTATACTAATTTCTCCCTTCTTTTAAATTTTATTATTTATGATTGTATAAACTTTATAAAACATTATTATTTGAATTATTTTTGATTATATCATATAATCATTTTATTTTAAAGTGTTATTAATATATAGTATAATTATTATTTGATAATGTCATAGTAAATTTTTTATTGTTTAGGTTAGTCAATCATGTATTAAATATAATTTGAATAACATTATATTGTTATTAACAATTATTCTTGATTTTTATATTTGTTTATGCTAGTATTAATTTAATTTTAGGAGAGAATTTTAAATATTGCTATTCAATATTTTTCAAAAATATTTTAGAAAGGAATTAATTGTTATGGAAGAAAAAGAAAGCAAAAAAAATAATAAAATTGAAATTGTTAAAGGAAATTCTAAAGATTTAGATATTTCTGATGTTAAAGATAATTTAACTTTTGAAGTTACAGAAAATAATACAAAGAAAAAAGGCGAAATCATTATTCCTAAAAATCATAAACATAACTAAAGAAAGGCAGATAAATCTGCCTTTTTGCTATTGCATCATCATATCCGAAAAAATTGCATATCCTTGAGTCGGATCGTTCAATAGTACATTTGTAATTGCTCCTACAAATTTTCCGTTCTGCAAAATTGGAGTTCCACTCATTCCTGGTATTATTCCTCCAGTTTTCTCTATTAATTTTTCATCTGTTACTTTTATAAGCATGCTTTTATTATCAGTATAATTCAACATATAAATTTTTTTAATTTCTATTTCATATTCTTGAACTTTATCTTCATTTGTTAGTTGACAAATAATAGTTGCTTTGCCTTCTTTTATTTCATTCCTAGCTGCTACTGGTACTTCTTCTAATTTTACTTTATTAATATAATCAAAATTTGTTACTTTTCCATATACACCTATTTCAGAATTTACCTCTATATTGCCTATACTTATCGAATTATCTATTGTACCTCTTATTTCTCCTGGCTTTCCTTTTTGACCTTTTACAATTGAAATTATCTGAGCTGTTACCAATTCTCCATTTGAAATATTCAATAATTTATTTGTATCTACATCATTTATTCCATGTCCTAAAGCCGCAAAACTTGATGTTGCTTCTTCATAATAGGTCAATGTTCCTAACCCTGCTGCTGCATCTCTAACCCATAATCCAAGCATATAATCACCTTGTTCTCCTTTTATCGGTGTAATTGTCGTATATATTTCTTCTGATTCTCTTTGATACCTGATTGATACATCTTGTCCATTACTTTCATTAATTATTTTTATTAATTCATCTGTATTAGAAATTACTTTTCCATTAATTGTTTTTATCATATCTCCTTCTTTTATACCTGAATTTTTATATGGTTCATGCATTTGTCCATCTATTCCTTCAAATTCAGACATTCCAACAACTAGTACACCATCTGTATATAATTTTAATCCTATTGTTCTTCCTATTGGATTTACTCTTCTTTCTCCAGTTACACTTGCATTTCTAAAATACATTTTAGTGGTTGTACTTAATACAAGTGTATAATTAAAAAATAAAAATATTGTTAATATAGCTATAATTTTTTTACTTATTTTATTTTTCATTCTTTTTATTATCCTTTCAAATATATACAATGAAATTAAAATTTTATATTTAGATATTGATTAAAAGAATTTATTCTTCTTATTTAGAATTACATTTAATAAATTTAAAGTGCATAAAAAAATAGTTATTATATATTTATAATAACCATCTTTTTTATTTTTATTTATTTGACTAAAATTACGCAACATAATTATTCATCTAATTAGCTGTAACATTAACTGTTCCAAAATGTCTACCTGCAATTACATAATTATCATTTCCTGTAACTCTATACATAAAGTTTTTTAGTATTTGTGAAATTGTTTTATTAGAATTTTTTACAGAAACAGATACAAAGTCTCCTGCTTTTAATTTATATTGACCTTCATTTTCAACTTTATCTAGGATTTGAGAAGTATATTCAGTATATGAATAATTTTCTCCAACTTTTTGTGCAGATGCCTGTGTTGTCTTTTTATTAGAATTTTCATCTAGAATAGAAGCTTGCATTTCTATTTCAAATGAATTTCCTGTTGCTGTTATTGCTTGACTAAAAGCTTCATAATTATCATTTGTTATTCTTCCTGTTGATCTAATTTTATCAACAAATTCTGTTGTTTCAGCTTGTACTATTTGTTGTGAAATATCATCTCCTCTATCAGCAGTAGACATTAAAGGAAATATAAACATTAATATTGCTGCTAAGAATATTGCTAAAACTGTCATAACTGAATCACTCATAAGAACCCTCCTATTTTTTACATCTATAAATATTTTTTGTTATCATTTTACATAAAAAACTACTTTGTTTTATTTCCTATATATATATATTGGATAACTCTCTTTTGTGTTCCCTCATTATTTTGCATAATTTCATTATTTGAAAATTCGATTATTGAACTATCAACTGTTGCAGTTTCATCTCCTTGGTATATTACTTGATTATAAGTACCTATTCTCTCAATAAACATTGCATTTGTAGCGTTCGACATACTCGATCCTAATCTACTAGTTAGTCCACCGTTAAAATCAAATTTTAAGGTTAATTTGTTATTTTCTTGTTTATTTATAGATACAGATTTTTTTCTAGACATATCATATACAGACATTTCTGGAGTATTATTAATTAAAGATTGTATAAAATATTTTGCATGTATTTCATCATGTAACCAAGGTTCCTGCCTTGTATCTTCATCATTAGCATCTATTCCATATATTGCTCTTGAAATGTTTTGTCCTTCATAAGTTGCTTTATATGCTGGGTCATTCTCATTTCTAAGTGTTGATAATACTAATCTTGATGGAAGTGCTTCTGAATAATATAATGTTAGTGGTGTTATATTTGATATTAATTCTTTATTTTCATCTACAACTCCGCTATAAAAAACAATTGTATAACCTTCTTTAAAATACGAATATAGAGTTGGTATAATTGTTTCAATACCAACTATTCTATTCTCTGATACTCTAATATTTTCAGTATTATAATATTCTACCTTTGATTTTGATAGTACACTCCCAGCAGTTTGCGTTGCTCTTGAAAAACCAAATAATGCTAATGAAAGTGCACCAATGAAAATCAAAACTGCTGCACCCATCTTTAACGCATCTGTTGCATTCTCCATAATTCAGCTCCTTTAAAAAGCATTATTATTCTTTTGTACCATGTTCTCCTTCATAAATGCTTATTACTCTAAGATATCCTGTATCATAATATGCTTCTGATTCTGTAGTAACTGCTTCATCTTCACCTTTTCCATCCCAAGCATTATCATTTTCTACATCTACCCAGTATGTTTTACCTGCTTTTACAGCTTGTGCTACTTTTGAAGGTGCTGTTTCTACACCATTATAAAGAACATGAATTTCTACTTGTTCATCGTTTGTATTTCCAGTAATATTATTATTTCTAACTAATGTCATAAGATTCTTTACATCAGCAGATGATTTTCTTGGTCCAAACATATCTTCAAATTTACTATTTTGTGCTTGAGCTGCTTGTGAATCTAAGCTAGCACTTTTTGTAGTTCCAGCTGCCATTTGATAAACACCTACACCTAATCCTATAAGTAAAATTGATATTAAAATTGCTCCTGCAATAATTAAAGCTTTTGACGCATTTTCCATATTAAAATTTCCTCCTTTGATTATTTAAAATATATGATATTTTATCATTTTATAATTAGTCTTTAGTAAGACAAAACTTAATAACTTAATTTAGATTTCTTCAAAATACAAGTATTTCACTAATTTAGTTTTTGCATGATATTCAATTTTTGTGCACTTAAATATAACTTGTCCATAAAGTTCAATAAACCTAGAAATTTTACTATTATAAATTTTTTCTATTGGCATTATTTTATCACTTTGTTTAAATTTTATTTCTATTTTTATTGAATTTTTGTTGTTATCTTTATAAATATCATTTTCATCTTTTTCTATATTATTCTTTTCATTATTATCAAGTGTTTTATTTATTATTGTTGCTAAATCATTTCCATTTATTTCTTTTTCATATAAATTATTATAAATTGAGTTATTTATATTTTTTTCACCTTGTTTAGCTTTATAATTTGCATATCCATAAGCTACACCTGAAATAATTGCTATAATACACACTATAATTATTGATATTTTCTTCATAAAAATCCCTTTAATTATATCATTAAAAATTTTTAAATGCAATAATTTAATTTAAAAACTTTTTGGAATAGAAATAATATCTTCATTTATTTTATGAAAATGTATTTCATTTACTAAACCAGTTTTTTCTTGTACAACTATATCATTTGTATATTTATCATAATTTACTTGTAAATTATCTCCTTTTTTTTCAAGAAAAGCATTACAACTAAAGTAACATGTATTATTATTTCTTATAAAATTATTCAATACTTCTGTTAATCCTTCATTATAGTCATAATCATTAAATATATAATTTTTGTTGTTAAATATATCTATATCATCTATAAATATTCTTATATAGTACTCTGATGTTTTTTCATTTCTTGACAACTCTCTAGAGTCATTAGATTGTTTTGCAAAATTAATTATTGTTACAATTTCTGTTGCAGTAATATTAGTTCTACCTTCATAAGTAAAAAAGTTTTCATTAAATTGTGTGATTTGTGATTCTACCATACTTTTATGCATATTAGAAGAAAAATTTCCAAATGCACCAAAAATATATACCATTAAAGTTAATACCATTATGCCTATTAAAACTTCACCTGCAATAATTAGAGCTTTTGAGGCATTTTCCATTTATCTTCCTCCAATTTTTTACTAGTTTTAGATAATATTTTCATATTCTATTTTTTCATAAAATTCTTTACACTATCTTTTTACTTAGTTAAAAATTCTTTTTGCTAGTAAGATTAGTTAATTCTTTCTATTTGGGTAAAATAAAGTTTTTGTATTCTTCCTGATCCTTTTTCTCCTGTTTCACCATCATATTCTGTTCTATCACATTGAAAATACGATTCTTTAAATATTTTTGAATAGTCTGTTTGTCCATGTTCAATTGAATAATTATAATAATCTTTAATAAACTCTGTTAAATCCATATAACCTGCTGTAAGTTTTTTTTGTTTTTTTTCATCTCCAATATTAGTAACAACTGTGGTATTCTTTAAAAATTTTACATATACTTCTAATTTTTTAAATCCCTCATCTTCGCTATATCTTTCATTAGTATCTTGTACTAAATTAAATAAAGAAATAAGTTCATATCCTCTAACAACACCTTTATTATAAGACTCAAATTCTTTATTAAAATTAGCTAATTGCTCTACTGTTTCACTTTCTTCCTCTACTCTTTGATAATCTGTTATTCTATTCCAACCAATTACTAATGTAGATACAACAAGAAGAGCAATTAATATTCCTCCAGCCATTATTATTGCCTTAGATGCATTTTCCATTATTGTTTCCTTTCACAATACAATTGATTTATTTTATATTATTATAGATTAGACATCGAATCGAAAGATGATGACATACTTGTCATTCCTATTAATACAAGTGGAACTACTAGGTATCCAACAAATACTAATACCATAGGGGTAAATCCAATTGCTTTTCCTATCATACCTTTTCTCTTAATTAATCTTTCATTTGATTCTTTTCTCTTATCTCTATAGTAATCTCTATCAGCATCAAGTTCATCAAATGCTTCTTTTATAGGAACTTTTTCTACCGCAGTTTGCAAGCTTTCTATTATTCTTATAAACTCTTGATATGATACATCTTCTTTCATTTCTTCTAATGCTTCCCATGCACCACTTTCATAGTTATTTAAACATTTATTTATTGGCTCTCTAAATATATCGGCATATCTTCCAAGCCATTCTAGAATCATTTCAACGTCAACTCTTTCTAGCCTCATTAACATCATGATAATAGTCTGGAATTGCATAACTTCATCTTCCATATCCATTTGTCTCATTCTTACTTGGAACTTTAATAAAAGGATTGGTGATGCATAACCTATAAGTGAAAATAAAGTTGCCATTAATACTTCAAACCATTTTAAATACTCTGAATTGATAGTTTTTAATTTTTCTAAAATTGTTGGTGCTTCTTTTTCAATATCTTCCTCTGATGCTTCTTTATATTCTTTTGATTTTTTCATTGTTTTTATAACATCATCTAAAGTTGCATGTCTGTTGCCTCTCATTTGATCTAGTATTGCATTATGCATTTTTGTTTTTGCCATAGCTGATACTGTTTCTTTAGCTGACATTTCACCTATCAGATCGTAATCTGTCGTTGGTTGAGTATAAATGTAATTAATTTCAATTTTATGTAATGCAAAGAAAAATACTAACGATACTACAAATACAGCAATTGTAATTAAAATTCTATTAATATAAAGCCATTCAATTTTAGTTTTAGATGCTGAGTCTTTTAGTAAATTTCTTAATTTTCTACGTTCTTTTGTTCCTTCTTTAGGAATAAATTGATCTACAAATTTTTTGACAATTGGTTTTTCATATAATTTTGCTTGCCAAGGACTTTGTTCATCTTGTACTTTTTTTACTGAACCATTATCTTTTAATTTTCTTATTAAAATATAACAAATAAATGTTGCAAGCATTATAAGTATCTGAACTATTAATCCTTGTTTACCTTCATAAAAGTTTTTAGTAAACGAGAAATTTGATATAGCCCAACTTTTAAGTGGCTCTAATAAAAGCATTGGGATAATCGATATTACTGATAAGCTTTGGAACGTATAATTTAATTTATCCCTTTTTAATATTTCTATCTGCATTTCCTGTGTAATATTTTCTAAGTTTTTTAAATATAGTGATGCACCGTCAACTCTTCTATCACCAAATTCTTGTGTTAGATATGATATTCCTGCAAACTCTTTTATATAATTGTTTGGTGCAATATCATAATATTTTTCAAGCTCTGTTTCTGGATCTTGTGAATTTAATATTTCATAAATCTTTTCTGCTTGTCTTGACATTTCAACATTTTCTGTATCTTGTGCAGTTGAATAAATTGCTTCTCCTACCATGTTTGTCTCATGGTAAGCATGTCTCATTGATGCAAAGAAATCAATTTGCTGTACTAATAAATTATTATCTAATTTGTCTACCATTCCATCAGAAAATGAGTCTACTATAAATAGCTCAAATACAAGTATTATAGCCATTAATAATAAGTTCTTATTTGTAATAACAATTACAAGTATGGTTAATGGAATAATAATAAGTAATGCTTTAAATACAATTTTAGCACTATCTTGTCTTGTAACAAATTCATCATCTAAGTTATTTATTTCAAGTCTACGTCTTATTTTTAATAAATATCTTTTTATAAATGGAGTCTTTAAAAATCTTATATATAATTTTTGATAAAATACATCACTAGAAAAGCTTTTTTCTTCTGTACCTTTTCTAAGTCTTTCAATTCTCATTACGTCTTCGTTTTTCATCTTTTTTCTTAAAACAAGGTACATGAATACTATTCCAAATAATAGTATAGCAGCTATTCCGAACAAAGATTATTAATACATTTGTGCTCACTTTTAAGGCTCCACCTCCTTATCTTTCATTATTTTCATATTTTTAGTTATTTACAACTTGTCCTATATCATTAAATCTAACGCCCCATTTTCTGCTAACAAATTCTTTAAATGCTGTTGCATCAGTATCATCCATATTAAGTAACATTTCTTGTAAGTTATGGTCTGAAATTTTATTTGTAATAACATAGGCACCATCTTGGTATTCAAGAATATTTACATATTTGAATAATTCTTTGTTTGTTTCCTTTGTATAATATCTAGTTGTATTATCAACAAATTTTTCAAATTTTCCTTCTAGTGTTTTTTCCTTTTGATGATCAAATGTATAGTCATTTACATCTTCTAGTGGAATACATTCAGTGATTCTTTCAATATATCTCTTTCCTTTAAAGTCTTTTACTAAATGTATATCAAAGTTAAGAACTTGTACAACCTGTTCTGCAGCAACAATTTCATTAGTGAAGTCACCATTTCTAAGCATTGAGTTTCTTAATGCAGTAACCAAGTTTGGAAATGTTTTAGCGTGGTGAGTAAATAATGTAAATTTAGATGCAACTTGGGCAGCCTGAATCATCCAAGATGCTACGGGGTCTGTTGCAACCTCTCCGAATTATATTTACAGAACCATCGGTCTTCTTTTGAACGTCAAGACCTTGTTGTCCTGAAATTGTATCTGTTTCTCTAAATGTAAGTATATTTCTAGTTGGATATATTTTTCTTAAGTGAAGCTCGAATGCAGTTTCCTGAACACGAATGTTCATGGTTTCATATATATTTTCTATCATACCCATAAGCATTGTTGTTTTACCACAACCTTGCTCACCAGTAAGTGATATAATTCTTGCTCCTTTTACTAAGTATTTTAATAAATCTATAGTATCTTCTTTTCCAGGTATTGTTATTAATTGTTCTAGTGTTGCTCTCTTTACGTCGAACTTTCTTACGAAGAATGCCCATGTTTCTGAGAATGATGGTCTTACAACTACGACACGAGAACCATCTTTCATTTCATTGATTTTATAACCATTTGTATCTGATAACTGTCCTGGGTTATTATATTTATAAATATTTTGACA
>CANQHI010000030.1 GCA_947623725.1 uncultured Clostridia bacterium
AATTCAACTGGAATTGGGTGTAAGACTAAATTCCTCTTTCCTATTTTAAAACTGGAATTTAAATTTTCACTTCACGAGGATAAAAATTAATAAAATAGTGCTTGATTTTACTATAGTTATATGGTAAAATAAATTTGTTGATAGAAAAATCCATTGACAAAGCAAAGTAAGTAATTGAAAAAACATATTACAGAGAGGTACTTATGCTGAGATGTACTATATGTCAGTTACTGAAATTTCACTTTGTAGGATTCTTTTTGAACTAAGTTAAATTAAAATTAAAGATTTTAAAATATTAAATTTACTTAGCTAGAGAAGAACGGTTGCTACGTTAAAGCTTTAATGAGACTAATTAATAAAATATTATATAGATATGAAATTACAAAAATATTTATTAGCACACGATTTTAATTAGTAAAATTAGGTGGTACAGAGAAACAAGTAAAACAGTTATCTCCCTAAAAAGGGAATAACTGTTTTTTGTTTTATATGAGTCACGAATTTTTATATTATATAAGAAATGTAATTTTTATATAAAAATTTTTATACGGAAAGGAAAGAAAAATGGAAGAACAAGTAAGCAAAATTTTAAAAAATGCACTTCAAGAGATTGAACAAGCAAAAGAATTAAAAATCTTAGAAGATGTTAAAGTAAAATACTTAGGTAAAAAAGGAGAACTTACAGCATTATTAAAAATGATGGGTGGGCTTTCAAAAGAAGAAAGACCAAAGATGGGTAGTTTAGTAAATAGTGCTAAATCAGAAATAGAAGAAAAATTAGAAGTAAAAGAAAAGTCTTTACAAAGTGAAGAATTAGCAAAAAAACTAGAATCAGAAAGAATTGATGTAACACTTCCAGCAACAAAAGTAAGAAGGGGAAGCAAACACCCATTAAATAGAGTAATAGAGGAAATAGAAGATTTATTTGTTTCAATGGGATATGATGTAGTATCAGGTCCAGAGCTAGAAACAGATGAATATTGTTTTGAAAGATTAAATCTTCCTAAAGGACATCCTGCAAGAGATATGCAAGATAGCTTTTATATTTCAACAGAATATTTACTTAGAACTCAAACATCTGCAGTTCAAGCAAGAACAATGATGGCAAATAAAGAAAAAACTCCTATTAGAGTTATAGTACCAGGAAAAACATTTAGAAGAGAAGATGATGCAACACATTCACATCAATTTAATCAAGTTGAAGGTTTAGTTGTATATGAAAATATATCTTTTGCTGATTTAAAAGGAACTCTTGAGATTTTTATGAAACATATGCTAGGAGAAAATACAGAACTAAGATTTAGACCAAGTTATTTCCCATTTACAGAACCATCTTATGAGGTTGATGTAAGTTGCTTTAAATGTGGAGGAAAAGGATGTAATCTATGTAAACAAACTGGTTGGATAGAGCTACTTGGGGCAGGTATAGTACATCCAAATGTACTAAAAATGAATGGTTATGATCCGGAAAAATATAGTGGATTTGCTTTTGGAACTGGTTTAGATAGACTAGCAATGTTTAAATATGGAATAACAGATATAAGACTTCTTTATGGAAATGACATTAGATTTTTAACTCAATTTGATAGAAAAGATTAATTATAAGCAATAACCAAAAGAATAGTAAAATTAAAAGCAAAAAAAGTATTTTTAAGAAAGGAAAATAAAAAATGATACTAAGTACAAATTTTTTAAAGGATTATTTAGATATTGATGATATAGATGTACACGAATTAGCTGAAAAAATGACAAAAGTAGGAAATGAATATGATTCTTGCGGAAAACTTATAGATACAGGTAAATTAGTAATTGGAAAAGTAGTAAGTTGTAAAATGCACCCAGATTCTGATCATTTACATGTTTGCCAAGTTGATGTAGGAAATAAAACGTTGCAAATAGTTTGTGGCGCACCAAATGTTAGAGAAGGACTAAAAGTAATAGTTGCTTTAGACGGAACAATTCTTCCGGGTGGAGAAATAAAAAAATCAATGATAAGAGGACAAGAATCAAATGGAATGCTTTGTTCTATAGCAGAATTAGGTTTAGATAATAAATTTTTAAGAGAGGAAGATAAAGCAGGAATCCACGAACTTCCAGAAGATGCTCCTATTGGAGAAGATCCAATACAATATATGGGATGGGATGATGGAGTAATTGATTTTGATTTAACTGCAAATCGTGGAGATTTATTAAGCATTTTAGGAATGGCTTATGAAGTAGGTGCAATTTATGATAAAAAAGTAAAACCAATGGATTTAACTCATAAAGAAAGTGGAGAACTAAAATTTGATGTTAAAGTAAATACAGAAAATTGCAAACTATTTTTAGCAAAAGAAGTTGATAATATTACTATTAAAGAAAGCCCAGCAGAAATGAAAGAAAAACTTATGGCTTCAGGAATACGTCCAATAAATAATGTTGTAGATATAAGTAATTATGTAATGCTTGAAACAGGTCAACCACTTCATTTCTATGATGCTGATAAATTAAAAGGCATTTTAGAAGTAAGAATGGCAGAAGAAAGTGAAAAGGTAACAACACTTGATGGAAAAGAAAGAGTTTTATCAAGTGAAGATATAGTAATTTCAGATGGAAAAAGAGCAATAGGTTTAGCTGGTGTTATGGGTGGACTAGATACCGAAATTACTGAAAACACTAAAAATGTAATAATAGAATCTGCAATATTTAATAATGTAAAAATAAGAAGAACATCTAACAAAATATTAAGAAGTGAAGCAAGTAATAGATTTGAAAAAGGATTAGATCCAAATAGAACTTATATGGCAATAGAAAGAGCATGCAATATGCTTGAAAAGTATGCTGATGGAACAACTAAAAAAGGTATGGCAAAATATGATGACATTGAAAAAGAAGAGAAGAAAATTGATATAACAGTAACTAATATAAATAATATATTAGGAACAAACATATCAAAAGAAGAAATAATAGATGTATTTAGAAAATTAGATTTTAAAACAGAAACTAAAAGTTCAAGCGAAACTATAACAGTTATAGTTCCAACAAGAAGAATAGATATTTCAATAAAAGAAGATTTAATAGAAGAAGTTGGAAGAATTTATGGTGTTGATAATGTAAAAGGAAAAGTTATGCTACTTCCAGTAAAAAAAGGAAGCTATAACAAAACAGTACGTGAAATCAGAAATAAAATGGTAAATCTAGGTTTAAACGAAACATTATCTTATGCATTAGTTGGAAAACAAGACTATAATATGTTTACAAATAAAGATAAAGAAGGAATAAAAGTTTTAACTCCTTTATCAGAAGATAGAAGCTACTTAAGACAAAGTTTAATTACTTCACTTTATAGAATATATGAATACAATAAATCTCATAATTTAGAAGATATTTCAATTTTTGAATTAGCAAAAACATTTTATAAAGCAGGGGAAGAAAAATATGTTGAAGAAAATAAATTAGCTTGCTTAATGACAGGAGCTTATAATTTAGGATTAAATACTAAAAAAGTAGACTTCTATGTAATTAAAGGAGTTGCTGAAGAATTACTTGACTATCTTGGCTACAGTGGAAGATATTCTTTTGTTCAAGACAAGAAAATATGTGAAGATATGCATCCAGGAAAAACTGCTTTAATATCTGTAAATAATGATATTGTTGGAATGGTTGGTAGAGTTAGCCCAGCAATTTGCAAAGAAGAAGTTTATGTAATGGAAATTAATTTAGATAAGTTATTAGAAAAACAAGTTGGAAAAATGAAATATAAAGAAATATCTAAATTCCCAACAGTTAAAAAGGATATAGCAATACTTATTGATGAAAAAGTTTCAGCAATGGATATTCAGAAAGTTATAAAAAATGGTGGTGGAAAACTACTACAAAATTCTAAAGTATTTGACCTTTATACTGGAAAAGGAATTCCAGAAGGAAAGAAGAGTATAGCATTTTCAATAGAACTTGGAGATAATACTAAAACATTAACAGATGAAATAATTAATGAAACTATGAATAAGATAACAGAGAATTTAAAGAGTAAATTTGGAGCAGAATTAAGAAGTTAGATAAATATAAATAGTTACAATTACATCTATAAATTAATTAAATAAATATAGTTATTTTCTCATGCCTTGTTGTCGCAGAAAAGTGATAAATCACTTTTCGCTCCATTCGCGCTTCACTTGAGCGCTACGCGGCTATTCAAAAATAACTATATTCATTTATTAATAAAAAAATATGTTGTAATTGTAACTATTAATAATTTTTAACTTTTACATCTTTAATGATTTATCAAATGTAATTATTTATGTTTGTTACATCCACAATCTTTTTCATTTTCTTCTTTTTTGCAAGGAAAGATTTCATCATAATCAGGTTTATAATCACATTCAAGTTTAACACCTTTTAAGCATCTTCCTTCACGTTGGCATTTAGCACATATTTTTACATGCTCTACTGAATTTGCCCAAACTTGAACAGAATATTTTTTACCAGGACATAAAGGTCCAAAAACAAATTCTCCTTCATCATCTGTAAATGTATGAGAAACAGGTTTTAGTTCTTTTTTGCCCATATTATAATCAACTTCAACTAGCTTTACTACAGCATCTTTAACTGGATCTTTAAAGCAATTCTTAACTACACCATAAATTACATCTCTATTATCTTGAGCTAAAGTGATGTCTAAATCATATTGCTTTCCATTAGCTATATAGCCATCAATATCAACTATTGGACACATTGGTTCAAATTTTTTTTCATTTTCTTCCATAATTACTAATTTTCCTTTCTTTAAAGGCATAAAATTTGAATAAAATAATTGGTTATACAAATTATCTATCAATTTTTATTCCTTTCTTATGACTTTAAAAGTCATTATTAATATATACTATGAAAATAAAAGTAAAAATGACAATAAATTTCATTTTAAAATATAAACATTTTCATAATTATAATAAAATAGACTACTTAAAAAGTTATAAGAAGTAGCAATAATACCAAAAATTTGTAAAAAATATTGATTTTTTATCCAAAATATGTTAAAATATATATAGTTTATAAAAACTTATAAATCTTATAACAACTTAGGAGGAAAAGTAAATGAAAAAGGCATCTTATGCAGAGACAGTAAATTTATTGAAAGGCATGACAGATTTTTGGAACAAAAATGGATTTGTAAGGATGGCGAAAGTCTGCTACATTGATATAATATCACCTATACTAGGGGATATTGAAGCAGTAAAGTATTTATTAAAAGAAGGGGTTGACCTGAAAGCATTCGACGGTTGTGCAGTGAAAATTGCAAAACAGGAAGGATACACAGAAACAGTAAAATTACTTGAAAGTATCTAAACAAGAGGGGGAGCGATAAAAAGCTTCCCCTAATTCTTTTAAAGTGATTAAAAATAAAATCAATTTTTGTATCAAATGAAAAAAATAAACATATATAAATGATAAAGTAAAAATGGATCAAGTAAAAAAATAAATACAAATCTCAAAAAGGCTTAAATTTGAATAAAATATATTTACAAAATTGCTAAAATATGTTATAATTTAAGTAGTTTTGATAAAAAAGGGGAGGTTTTTATGAAAAAACATTTAAAAGTAAAAAAAGAAAATGTACTAAGTAAAGTAATTGCTTATTTTATTTTGTTTGTATTGTTATTTCTTTCATGCAAAAATATTATTTCATACTTAAATATCAGCCAGAAAACAGAAACAACAACATTAACTGAAAAATCTCAATATTTATCAGGAAGTACTGTATCGGATGATATGTGTGTATACCTATCTGATATTAAATATATAGAAAAAGATTCAAGTGTAGGATGGGGAAGTATCACACTAGATAGTAACCTTGAAACACAATACAATAATGGATTAATTACATTATATGTAAAAGGAGTAAAAACATACTTCTTAAAAGGTATTTCTGCACATGCTACATCAACATTAGTTTATGATATTAGTGATTATTCTGATTATGACTATTTTAGTACATATATTGGTGTTGATGAAAGCCGTGGTTCTTTAGGAACAGGTGTAAAATTCTCAATATATACATCTAAAGATGGTCAAGATTGGGAACTAAAAACAGCAAAGAATCCAGAAGTATTAAAAGGTGATAAAGATGCAATCTTAGAAACAATAGATATAAAAGATGCAAATTATTTAAAATTATATTGTGATAGTAATGGAAACAATGCATCAGACCACGCTGTTTATGCAAATGCTAAATTATATAAAACTGGATATGAAGAACCAGAAATTCAAAAAGTTGACTTTATAAAAACAGTAGAAGAATATGATGCAATTTTAAAAGATAAAACATTAGACGATCAATTAAAAAATTATGAGTTAACATTATTACAAAGAACATTTGTAAATAATGTTGGATATGACCTTTTAAATGCTATTGCAAATCAAAATGTTCAATATAGAGAAACAATAGAATGGTTAATGACAAATTTAGAAAATTTACGTTTATATGTATTAGGTGGAGCACCAGATGGTGGAAGCTACTATAATTCAATAAAAGAACTTTCTAGATTATATCATAAATATAATGCTGATTTTGAAATTAAAGACAAAACAAATAATGTATGGCAACCAGAATTAACAAAAGGCGATGTTTATAGAAAAATGGCAATATCACTTTCTTTAACACACGCAACAAAAGTTGGATATTGGGCTCAAATTGACCATCCAAGCAATAGATCAGATTCTGTAGAACGTTATAGAATATATAAAGAGCTATATGATGGAGGAAAATTCATAGTAGCAAGGGACGTACAAAAAGATGAAGAAGGAAATGTAACATCAATAGAACCAAGAATGAAAGATGGTAAACCAGTACAAGACCAGACACCTTGGTTTGAAGCATTAACAGTTGAAGAAATGCGTTATGTAATGAATAACATTACAGATGATGAAGAGCTTATTTGGTTTAACGAATATACACAAAAAAGAATAGACGAACATCCAGGTCAAGAAGAAAAATATTTACAACCACACACTTATATTGCATATATTTGGCCAGACTTTGAAAGAGCAGAATTTCACGATAGAAATTTAAAACAAGCGTGGGATGATTGGTTTGAAGGAATATTTAGTAAATATGGTGTAACATATAGTGGTGATGAAGAAGATACAGGTCATGTATATAAAGCATGGATGAGTATGAGAAACAATATAGCCAAACCAGAAACAGGAGCTGTTTGTGGTGGTATATCAAAATTAGGTTGTCATATTCGTGCAGCACATGGTACACCAGCATCAGTTGTAGGTCAACCAGGACACGCAGCAATTATATATTATAGAAAAGACGACCAAGGTAGAGGATATTGGACACTTGATAATGACGTATCAGGCTGGGCTCAATCAGGAAAATCTGAAAAAATGGGAACAAGAATGCCACTTGGTTGGGGAAATGACAGCTATGTAAGTGGATATGCAGCAACATATATGATGCTATCACAAGAAGCTATCAATGATAATGCAAATTATGAAAAATCTGAAGAAATCATTATGACAGCAGACATATATAAAGATAATTTAAGCAAACAAGAAGAAATATATAGAGCAGCATTAGATGTGCAAAAAATAAATATTGATGCTTGGTGGGGATTAATAAATACTTACAAAGCAAATGAAAGTAAAACTGAAGCAGACTATTTTGAACTAGCAAAGAAATTAGGAGAAGCTCTAAAAGCATTCCCATTACCAATGAAAAATTTGTTAGACCAAATTAGCCCAGAACTTACAAGTATAGATTATGAATTTGATTTCACAGTATTAGAAACAAGATTATTAAATGAAGGAACAACTTATGGTCTAACAGCAGACGGAAAAGAAGATAAAAATGCAAAATTAGATGTATTACAACCAAGCATTACAAGAACAGTTGCAAGATATTTACTTGGTCAAACAGATACAACTCTTGCTAGTTTCTCATTTGATGGAGCAGATGCAGGAAAAATAGTACTTTCAAGCAAATTTGATGGTAACGGAGTTCGTTTTGAATATAGTTTAGATGGACAAAAAACATGGACAGAAAAATCATTTACAGCAGAACAACTACATAAATGGGAATTGACAGAACAAGAAATAGCAAAGATTAATGCTGAAGATGATATTTGCATTAATATAGTTGGAGCAAATCGTACAAGTGAAAATATTTATAAAATAGATATAGAAAAACAAGAGCCTTTAAGTGGTGTTTACGCAAATGACTTAGAAAATCGTTTAATAGGAGTAGACTTAAACACATACTGGCGTTATGCTTATGCAGATGGATTTAGTGATTGGGTTTCATACCAAGTTGAATCTCCAGACTTAACAGGAGAAAAATATGTGCAAATAAAACAAGGAGCAACAGGAACAAAACTTGCAAGTTCTGAATCTGAAATATATACATTTACACCTAACAATGAGCCAGACAATAGAAAATATGTTAGAGTTTCAGATATGGAAATATATGAAAAAAATACCCAATCAGAAGATTCAGCAAGACCATTCTATGCAGAAAATATAATAGATGCAAACGATAACACAATATGGCATACAAACTTTAAATATTCACTTCAAGATGAAAATGCAGTTCAACCAGTTATTATTATAAAATTAAATAGACCAAAATATATTTCAGCATTAGAATTCATGCAAAAGAAATATAGAACAGATGACCGTGATGGAATAAAAAGTTTAACAGTTTCAATAAGTGAAGATGGTGAAAACTGGACAGAAGCAGGAAAAGTAGAAAATTTAGGAAAAGCTGATTATAACACATTACAAGATATTACATTTGAAGATAGTATCTATGGACAATATATAAAATTGGATATGAGATCTTATGATTTATTTACATCATTATCAACAGTAAATATATTTGAAGATATAACTAAGATTGACACAAGTATACCAACAGCAGGTATTTATTACAGTACAACAGAAAAGACTAAAGATTATGTAATTGCAAGACTTGTTGATCCAAGTACTGAAATAACAATTACAAATAATAATGGAAGTGACAGTTATTTATTCAAAGAAAATGGAGAATTTGAATTCCAATTTGAAGATAAAGATGGAAATAAAGGTTCAGCTTTAGCAAAAGTAGATTGGATAGATAAAGATAATCCAACAGCTGATGTAGACTATAAATTAGATGGAAATAAAAAATTACTTATTTTATTAGATAGCATAAGTGAAGATGTATATTTATTAGATAATAATAATCGTAAAACAAGTTTCATTGAAGTTAAAGACAAAAAAGTTTCAAAAATTTCATATTTGGACGATTCTGAAAATGCAATTAAAATAATTGAAGTAGACCAAGACGGACAAACAAAGAAAATAACGTATAAAAATACAACAGGAAGAGCTAATGATGTTGCAACTTATGTTACAAAATATACAAATGGTGAAGTAAGCAAAGAAGAATTTTTGAACCAAGATGGAGTTGGTGCAGATATATCAGAATCAGATAAAGAAATTTTAAGACAATTACAAAAAGTAAAAACAAATCCATTAGAATATACTTTTGAAGAGAGTGGAGAGTTTGAATTTAAACTTCTTGATACAGCAAGCAATATAGCTTACAAAACAATTAGAGCAGATTATCTTGAAGATGGAAATATTATAGCAAGTGATATTTCTTATGATATTAACAAAACAACTAATAAAGATGTTGTAGCAACTATTAATCCTTATATGATTAGTGATCAAGGTAAAGAATTAAATGTAAAAATAGTAAATAATAATTCTGACAGTAAATATACATTTAATAATAATCACGAATTTGTATTCAAATATAAAGATGCTTCAGATGATGATGACTCAGATGTAAAAGAACATACAGCTAAAGTTAACTGGATTGACAAAGACGAACCAGTAGCTGAAATAAAATATAGTACACAAGAAGCAACAGATGGTCCAGTAACAGCAACATTAGTAAATGAAAGTGAAAATATAGTAATTACAAATAACAATATGAGCAGAGAAGTTACATTTACTGAAAATGGAAAATTTGATTTTGAATTTGAAGATGAAGCAGGAAATAAAGGAATAGCTGTAGCAGAAGTAAATTGGATTAATTCTAAAGAAGAAGAGAAACCAGAAGTAGGAGATATAGACAAAAACGGAGAAATAACAAGTACAGACTTAATATTATTAAAAAGACATTTAGTAGCAGGTTCAAATCAAGAATGGACATTAAAAGACGAACAATTTAAAGCTGGAGATATCAATAAAGATAACAAAATAACAGCAACAGACTTAATATTAATGAAAAGATTAGTATTAGAAAATATGAAAGAACAATAATAATCAAGTTCAATATTTAAAAGTTAAAAAGTTAAAATTAAATATTTAAAATTTAATATTGAAATCATATTATTAAAGCAAATAAAGTTACAGCAATTTATAATAAAAATAATTCAAATGTACTTTTTAGAAAGGAATGAAAGTAATTATGAAAAATAGTATTAGAATTACAAACATAATATGCATAATGATAATTACAATATTATTACTTGCAACAAATGTATTTGCAGCAAATGATAGCTTTAAAACATCATTAAGCACAAGTAGTTCTACAGTAAAAAGAGGAGAAGAAGTAACAATTACAATTTCTTTAAAAGATATTTCAATTGAAAGTGGAGAAAAAGGAATTGGAGCATATTCTGCAAATATAGAATTTGATTCTTCAGTTTTAGAGTTTTCAAAATCTACTGGAACAGATAATTGGGAAGCACCATTTTATCAAGATAAAATGATTGTAGGTAATACAAATAATGGTCAAGTTGTAAAAACAAATCAAAACATTGGTTCAATTACTTTTAAAGTAAAAGAAAATGCAACTTTAGGGGAAACAACAATTAAATTGACTAAATTTTCAGGTTCATCAGTAGCTAATGATATTGATGCTGAGGATACTTCTATAAAGATAAATGTAATAGATAAAAATACAAGTGGAAATAATGAAGATCCAAATGGTAGCGGAAGCACAGGCAATAATCAAACTGGAAATGAAACTACAAACGGTGAAAGTGGAAATAATAATGGAGCAAATCAAAACGGAAATAGCGATAATCAAAATGGAAGTACTAATAATGGTAGTCAGAATGGAAACAATGGAAGTTCAACCGGAGAAGGAACAAATGTAAAAAAATATAATAATATAAATGATGCTCCAAAAGATGGAATTATACCACAAACTGGAGATATGAATTTAACATTCTATATATTAATTAGCCTATTTTCTTTAATATCAATTATTATACTTATTAGAATTAAAATAATAAATAAGAAGATAAAAAAGAATATCTAAAATGATATATAAAATAAGACTGTTAGCAAAATATATGCTAACAGTTTTTGTATTTTTAAGGTAAAAATTATAGAAAAATCTAATACTAAAAAAATAATTAAGTAGAAAACTTAATAAAAAATCAATATAAATGAAATTTATCATAATAAAAGCATTTTAACAAGAAACTTTTGAAAAAAATTATTACAATTTAGTAAAATATAAAAAACTATAAATTTTATAAACATATTGATATATGTGAGTTATAAGATTTATAGTTTTTTTATTAAGTTTTCTACTTAATAAAAATGGATTTATTTAAAGTTAAACAAAAGTAAAAAGTAAAAAAAGAAGGGAACTTAGAAAGATGAAAAAAAGAATAAACTTTAAAGAAAAAGGAATCACATTAGTAGCATTAGTAATCACAATAATAATACTTTTAATACTAGCAGGAGTAACAATAAATACAGCTTTAAGTGAAAATGGATTGTTTAGAATGGCAAAAAAGGCAGTAAATGAATATCAAGAGTCAGAAAAACAAGAGCAAACTGCATTAGATGATATATCAAATGAGATGGAAAAAATAACAATAGACTATAATGATTATGTAGGAGCTTATGTTACAGGATATACTCCTACAGGAAAAACAGAGGAAGATTCATGTGTAATAACAGCGGAAACATCAGGAGTGACTTTAAGCAAAGATGAAAAAGGTAATCAAATAGGAGATGTAGAAGATAATTTAGAACAAAAATTTACAACAGAAGAAGGAATGAAGTGGAGAATTTGGGATTATGATAAAAATACAAAAACGATAAGACTAATATCAGATAAACCAACAGAAACAACATTAACATTAGAAGGAGCAACAGGATATAATAATGGAGTATGGGCAATAAATGAAGTATGTAGACAATGTTATGGACAATATGATGAAAATAGTCAAATGAAAAGAGGAATATCAGTAGCAAACTTAAGAAGAACAGATATACAAAAAGTAAGCACATATGATTACAAAAATTATAAACATAAAGAGAATGAATGGCAAGAAAATCAAACAGAAGGAACAGTATATTTTGGAAGTAGCAAGACATATGGTGGTACACTTAAATATCCAGAAATGTGGGCACAATATGACTCAAATTGGGCTTATGGATATGATGGAAGCAAAGAAACAGGCAGTGATAAAGAATGCGAAACATGGGAAAGAGAGTATGAATATACAGACAAAAATGGAGTACAAACAGGAGATACAAGTACAACTTTCAAACAATCATATTATGCCCATGAATATCTAAACCAAGAGAATCAATTTATAAATAAAGAATATTATAATTTATTATTTAAGACTGAAGATGGAAAAGGTTATATGAATAGCCCTTACTGGTTTGCAGGACGTTATGTGCATTGGCGTGGGAGTTATTGCGACTTCGGGCTACAGTGTATGTACGCTTATGATGACCGTTGCTATGTGGGCGGTAACGCTTTGTACTACTCTAATCGGTAACACAAATAGTTACAGTGCTGGGCTTCGCCCTATAATTTCTATTAATCTAATATCTAGTGGATATAACCTAGAAAAACAAACCGATGAGAGCAATAATATAAAGTTTAATCTGACAAGAAATGAAGAATAAAGAATTAGTAAATAGTGATTCAAATGTATAATTATAAAAAAGGTAATTGTACATTTGAATTTTTTTGCTTTTTTAAATATTAATTCCAGAAAATGTCTTGACTTTGTTACAAATATGTTATATAATAGTAAAGCATATAATGATAGCGTTGAAGTAGAATGTGGCTACACACCTAGAAAATAGGCGATGGAGGGAACTTCTATGGAGTATGTCATGGCAAAGACCAGGCGGCAAGTTTTATAAATATTATAGCACTTTAGCCCAAGATATTTATGCAAACTTGGGATTTTATAATGGTATAAATAGAAACACCAGGGTGCGTTTATAACTTCCGACCAAAATATTTTAAATTTTTAAGGAGGGAAAACAAATGCCAACAAAAAAGGAAAACGAAAAAACAGTTAAAGCAACAAAGACAACACAAAAAAGTGAGAAGATTAGAATAAGACTAAAAGCTTATGAATCAGAAATTTTAGAACAGTCTGCTGCAAAAATAGTAGATACTGCTAAAAAAACTGGTGCAAAAGTTTCAGGACCTATTCCACTTCCAACAAAAAAGGAAATAGTTACAATCTTACGTTCTCCACATAAAGACAAAGATTCAAGAGAACAATTTGAATTAAGAACTCATAAAAGAGTTATTGACATTTTATATCCTACACAAAAAACAGTTGACAGTTTGATGAAAATTGAACTACCTGCAGGTGTAGATATAGAAATAAAATTATAAAAAAATTATACTAAGCTAACTAAGTTCTACATAAGAAAATTAGCGAGTAGCTAAGCTTAAGCTAAAAACTAATATTTTGAAGAATCAATAAAAGGTTAGCCAATAGGAGGAGAAAATGAAAAAAGCATTAATTGGAAAGAAAATTGGAATGACACAAATCTTTGATGAAGCAGGAAAAGTTATTCCAGTAACAGTAATTGAAGTTGGACCATGTACAGTTACACAAATTAAAACTGTAGAACAAGATGGATACCAAGCAGTTCAATTAGGATTTGGAGATGTAAAAGAAAGTAAATTAACAAAACCTAAATTAGGTAAATTTACAAAATCAAAAATTGCTCCAAAAAAATATTTAAGAGAATTTAAATTAGATTCAATCGAAGGACTTAATGTCGGAGATGAATTAAAAGCAGATGTATTTGCAGTAGGAGATAAAGTTGATGTTCAAGGAATCACAAAAGGAAAAGGATTCCAAGGTGTAATCAAACGTCATGGACAATCAAGAGGACCAATGGGACATGGTTCTATGTATCATAGAAGACCAGGTTCAATGGGACC
>CANQHI010000031.1 GCA_947623725.1 uncultured Clostridia bacterium
TAAGGTTTTTTATCATGCCTTTATTTTTTTCTTATTATCTACTCAAATCTTCGATTTTTCCTATACAATAAAAAAATAAAAACATATTAAACTTTATAATTTTTAATATGTTTTTATAAACTATTATTTACATGTATTTAACAACTAATCTATTGATTCATGATATATAATCTCTTTATTATTTTGTTTTGCATATTCAATCTCATTTTTAGTATTTTCTCCAATATATCCATTAATATTAACAACATATATTGCATCACTAATATCAATTTTCTTTCTATGAAGCCTATCTAAAATAGCAAAATTATTATCACCTTCATATTTTTTTCCATCAGTATTATAAATACATTGGATAACTACATATCCCCTCTTTAATTCTAATTCTTCAGATATTTGCATCATTTCTTTTGCATATCTCATGCTTCCACAAATTGTTACAACCTTTGCATCCATTATTTTTTCTTCCTTTCTGCATTCGCTTATTATTAAATTCCTGTACTAATAGATCCTTTATACTCTTCTTCTTTTATTTCCAATAGTTCATAAATATATTGTTCAATATTTGTTAAAGAAAAACATAAATATATCTTTTTATCTTTGTCTACTATATATCTGTTACCTATAGACTTATCACTAGGTATTAAATACACATTATCATTTATTTTTACTTTTATTCCTGTATCATATTCTTCACTTATATCATAATCTTCTAGCCAATCTGTTTTATATATTTTTGAATATTTTAGAATTGTTGTAATTTTTTCAACACTTTCTTTATCTGTTAATTCTATTTGTTTATCAGGAGATATTATACTTATTTTATCCGCAGTAAACATCTGCTTTTTTAATTCAAGTTCATTCTTAAATGTATTTTCTAAAAATGTATTAAAATTACTTAATCCATAAGCTTCTGATAAAGTTTCACCATTATGCATCCAGCCTTTATCACTTCCATTGTATAGCCATAATTTAACATCATTGTTAAAATCAATTTCATAATCTGGATTCACAATATTAGGTTCATAATTTATCTGTTTAGTATAAACATTCTTACATTGATTAATAATATATTCTATTGCACTCTTTTCATTTATCTCTATATTATTCTTTTTCAAAACAGTATCATTTTCACCTTTTTCAGTCATTGTAATATTTATTTTATCTGTTTTAAATTTACTTACTTCTTTTGTTAGTTTTTCATCAACTATTTGTACTACTTTTTCTAAAATTTCAGGATTTATTTTTGTTAAATAACTTTTACTCTCATTACTCATCATAACATATCCGTCATCATCATAATAATCAAAAGCAAAACTAATATTATTTCCTAGATATACTTTATATTGTCCCATGATTAGTAAGCCAATCTGACCAGAGTAATTATTAAGTTTTTTATTTGAAATATTATCATGTAACATTTTAATAAAATCTTTATCTGTTACATCTATATCGAAACCTTCACTTCCATCTTCCCAACTATATTTATAAGTTATTTTTATATGTTCTTGATTTTCGATTTCTACAGATTCCCTTGGTGTAAAAATTTTATATATAATATAATCTCTAACTTCTTGTCCAAAATCAGTAAAATTTATTATTCCAATGATTATCACTAACATTAAAAGGACAATTATCCCTGTAATTTTCCATGCTTTTTTCATACATACCACCTTTACTATTAAAACTTCTTTATTTGCTTATTTTTGCCATTCTCTATTATTATGCTAAACTATATAATTATTGAAATTTTGTTATATCATTAATTTTACCAGCAAAATATGGAGTATCTTTATTTTCTTCTTTTAAAAATATTGCAAAAGTATTGTCTATAAAAAATTCTCTAATTTCATTTTCTAAAATTTCTGATTTTTCTACACTCATACCTGCTTCACTTTTTATTTTTCCACCTGTTTTATCTAGTTCAAATTCTATAGTTTGAATAGCCTTAGTTATTTGATAATTTTCTCCACTTGAAAATGGAAATACCTTGTTTTCTATTTCAGTGAATTCATTTTTTTCTTTTACTTTTAGGTATGGTATTTTTAGTCTTTCACTCTTTTTTATATTTTTATTACCATTATAATTTTTCTGTTTATTTGAAATATTCTTATATATTTCATTAAAATTTTTTCCAACTGGATTTTTACATAAAATTATTTCATCTTCTTTTTCTGTTGTTAATTTTATAGCAAAATCGTCTTTTGAGTTATAATAAAGCACTTCAATTTGTTTTTTAAAATCATCTGCATTTTCTTTTATTCCAAAATATTTTGTATTTTCATAATTACCAAATTTTCCAGAATCAAGTTCATCAAATACTTTTTCAAACTTAAATTCTTTTTTTAGCATTGCATATAAAAACAAACTATCACCTTTTACATTCCAATTAAAGTTATCTAAAATATCACTTGTTTCATTAAATTTTTCTTTTATAGCTTTTTCAATTTCTTGCTTTAAAGCTATTGATGGAACTCCTGCTTTTTTATAATAATATTTATCTGAAACATCAGAAGCTTTAAATGTTTCTTTATTCAGGTTTTCTGCAACTTTTAATTGTGGATTAAAAACTATATCTTGTTTTACAAAATCATTTTTTAAATCATTCCATATTAATTGAAATGTACCACACCAAATTGTATCATCTTGTATTTCATCATCTAATGATAATGCGGTTGTAACTCCAACATGCGAAATAGCAGCAGAATTTGTATAATCATTTATTACTTGTGCATCTTTCATATAACTTATAAGCTTGATTTCAATTTGTTCTCCATTAACTGGACTTTGAAGATATATAGAAATGCTATCTTCCTTGTCCTCAGTTGTTAATTTAGTAAATATATAATTTTTATAAGTTCTATCTGATTCAGCTGACCACTTATCTCTAGTTGAATCAATGCAAACTCTAAAATTATTGCTTCCTTCAAAATTAACATCTGTAATTATCATGTCCCCTTCTACTGTATAATTTATAAACCTTGCAAAATCAGGCACATTGTTATTTACATTTTCTAAAAATCTATCAAGTTCATCTTTATTATAAATTTTGTTTCCATTAGCTGAAACTATACAATTATCAATAACTGCTTGTTCTGTAGTATAGTCTTTTGGTAAATCTTCTATCTTTTTCATATACTCAACTTCTGTGAACTCGCTATTATTTGATTGATTTCCATTATTAAATAGTTCGTTTTTTAAATTATTATCTATCTCCTCTTTTGATAAATTAATGTTAATTATTGCTACTATTGTTATTATTAAGATTGCAATTGTAAGTACTATTAATAAAAGCTTTACAATATTTTTCATTTTCTTTTGCTCCTTTGTTTATATTTTAGAAAAAGTTTAACCCCTTTTCTACTATTTAGACGATTTTTTATTTCCTTTTAGTTGGTATTTCATAAAAATAATTGCAAATATTATAGTAACTATTAAAAATATCCCTGATATACCTAAGAATCCAAGACCTAAATAATTTGTTGAAAAACTACTTGAAGCCTTTACAATTACATCATCTTGTATTATCACATTTTCATAAGTAATATCATTAGTATTCTCACTTTTAATTTCATTTACCTCTGAACTTGTTGTATCTTGTTGTAGATTATTTCTAAGTGTTTCTGTTGTTTCGCTTTCCTCTTCCTCTTGTTCTATTATATTTGCTGATTGTCTTGGAACACTCTTGATTAATGCTCTTAATCCAATTACAAATGTAACTATAAACATTCCTAAATTACTCAATAATATTTTAATTGTATTTAATGCTTTATAATATCTCCATTTCACAGTTCCAGTAGATTCATTTAACAATTTACTAATTTCATTAAAAGAAAAACCTCCTAATATTTTTAAAGTTACAATTTGTTTTTCTTTTTCATTTAATTTACTTAATAATTTATTAAATTCATCTATATCAACAATATCATTTAGTTCATTATTGTCATCTTCTATCTCGTAAATATCTTCTAATTCAATTACATTATTCTTTTTTCGTAAGAATGATATTGTTTCATTCTTAGTTAATGTATATAACCAATTTGCTTCTTTTTGAGTTGGAAATTTTTCCTTATTAAGTTCATAAATTTTTGTAAAAACTATTTGAACAATATCTTCTGAATCTGCCATATTTTTTATAATAGAGAAAGCAATTCCATATACTAATCTATTATATTTTGTATATAAATTTTCGAAAGCTTCTTCTTTATTATTTTTAAAATCATTAAATAATTGCTTTAGTTCTTTTTCATTTATTTTTATCAAGGCTTTTCATTCCTTTCGTAAAACTAAATATATTAATTGCTCTTTGAATATTTTTAGTTATATCATAAATGTATATAAAAATAAAGATTAGATTTTTTAATCTAACCTTTATTTTATTCTAATTTTCATATAATTTTATAAATTTATTGTTTTTTAATATATAAGTTTTTTTATTTTACAAATATCAAAATCAGTAAATCCTGCTAATTTTAATTTTTCTTCAGTATAAATATCTGGCATGTTTGTTTCATGACTAGACTTAAATGTTTCATAAGCTTTTATAAGCAATTCAAAATTATCAATTTTTCCTTTTAAGAAACTACTAACTAATTTAAGAATTCGATTAGTTCCATCTAAAATTCCTTCATAAAATTCAAATGAATCATAATCATATTTGTGATCTAGTACAATTTCAGCAGTATCATCTAACAAATAGTATCCATTTCCCATCATATCACTGGTATCTAAATTTCTAGAAAAATACTTATCTGTAATTCTTTTATTCCAAATAGTTAAATCCTCTAATACAAATATACGGTTTTCATCATAGTTATTTGTAATTAAAATATCACCCTTCTTAAATGGAACTGGTATATTTACAAAAATTCCTTCTAAATCTGATAAATTATCTGTATTTTTTATTATGTTAATTAATTTACTCTTTTTATTTATAACTATGTATTCTGCATGAATTTCATCTTTATTAAAAAACTTTTTTGTAATAGAAAAAGAAATAGTATCATCATATTCTTCTATATAATCTTTTACTTCACTATATACCTCTTTATAAGTTTTTCTTAAATTATTTATTATATCATCAGTTCTACTAAATGATTTTGTTGACCTATTGTATTCTTTCCAAGTATATACACAATTTTCATCTTCTTTTATCAAATTTTGATATAAAGTTTTCAATCTATTTATTTCTTCTTGTATTAAAATTTTTACACTATCATAATGTTTACAATTCATTCTTTCCATTACCTCCATATCAGGATAATTATTTATTAAATCTTGATATTTTGATATTTTTTCTTCTATACTCATTTTATTGTTTCTATATATTAATACTGCTAATTCTTCTGTATTAAATTTATGTTTTATTTCTCTACAATAATTGCCTATTGCTTTAGAATTTATTATGTCATAATCATCTAATTCTCTTTTTTCATCCTTTTTTATATTTTTTTCAAACATTTCAAGTAATATTTCAAAATTATTTATCAACTCTTCAAGCTCATTATCTTTTCCTTCAATTCCATATCTTTCATCATATAGTCTTTTTAATTTTCTTTGAACTTCAGCTTTCATATAATAGCAGTTAATATCAATATTTTTATTCATTTCAAAATACACTTTATAAAATGCTTCTGGGTAGTGAACTTTATACCAAGCTATTCTAAAAGCAAAATCTATTTCAGCTATGCAATGTGCTTTTGGAAATAAATATTTGATATTTTCAAAAATCTTTATAAGATATCTTGGAATGTTATGTTCTGTAAGAACTTTTTTATATGTTTTCCATTTTTTCTCATATTCTTTTTTCAAATCACTATTGTAAAATATATAACTTGCTTTATAAGCATATCCTTTTCTTATAAACTCAGTTATTTCATAAGATTTTTCCTTATCAATTTTCTTTCTTATCAAATAGTTCATAACATCAGCTCTATTTAAAGGTAAATCATTTATAGATATATCTAATTTCTTTACTATCTGATCTATATCTGAAATTGATATTCCACTATTATGGCTTAAAGTTGATATACTTATTAAGTCATAAAAATCTTTTGCATTTAACTTTTTTAATATGTCGAGTATACGATTTTTTCCAAAAACAAAAATGCCTTTTGTATCTCCTTTTGAAATTAAATTTAAAGTATCTGTATCCTCTAAATCTATATCTTGAGGATTCGTATTTGTAGCTTTTTGTAACTTATTTAAAAATGTTAGTGCATCTACTCCATAAATTTTAATTTCATCTTTAAATTCTTTTATATCTTCAAGTATTTTATTTTCTATTTCATTAGAAATATTTAATGCTATATCTGGTTGTTTATCATATTTTATTGATGCAAACATTTCAAAAGGCAAATTATATTGGATAGGATTAAAGTTTGTAATTTCTAATAGAAAAGCAACAAAAGAATTTCCTACACTACCATTTGTATAAGTTAAATATCCCATTTCTTTTGATGTTTGAACTACATAAGCTGATAGTAAATATTTTAATTCAAATTTATTTTTTATTATTGAGTCAAGTTCTAAATTTAATCTTTCTTCTATGTTTTTAGGTAAATTTTGCCCATATAATTTATGAACTTTTTTGTAGCACATTTCTTTTATATAATTTGAAGCGATTTTTTTATCTCTTATTTTACTTAAATTAATATTTTTCATACTTAATTTCCTTTCCTCAACATTTAAAAGAAAAATTTTTCTTTAAAGTTAAATATTTTTAACCTTGATTATGAATATCTTCATCAGTAAAACCGGCTTTTTTTAAACCTTCATTAGTATAAAAATCCGGCATTCCTTTTTTTATGCTTTCAATTTTAAAAACATCATAAGCATGTATCAGCAGTTCCATATCAATCTCTCCTTTTAAATAACTACTTATAGCTTTTAAAATACGATTATTACCTTCTAACTTTCCATTATAAAACTCAAATGAGTCATAATCCCATTTGTTATCATAAGTAAACCTAGCTTCATCTTCATATAAATAATAGCCATATCCAACCATATCTGAAGAATCAGAATTTCCTTTAGCTAAATATTCTTTTATATTTTCACGCCAAGTGGACAAATAATCTAAAACAAATATATCTCCATTATCGCCATAATTTCGCATCTGTGGATTTTCAGAAATTAAAATATCTCCTTTCTTAAAAGGTGTTGGCATATATACATAAATATTATTAATATCTAAATAATCATCTTTATCTTCACCTTCATATATATTTACTAATGTAATTTTTTTATTTATAACATTATATTTTGAAAAAATTATCCTTTCTTTTTCTCCAAAGAATTTTTTTATAATTGTAAGTGAAATTGTATCATCATATTCATTCACATAGTTTGTTACATCTTCATATACATCTTTATATGTTCCTTTTAGATTTTTGAATATATGATAAGGACTAGAATCCTCTCTTTTGGTCGTTTTATTATATTCGTACCATATATAAGCACATCTTTCATTCTCTTTTATTAAATCTTCATGTAGTTTTGTAAGTCTATTTATTTCATTTTTAATCATTGTTCTTACACTATCATAATGCTTACAATTTATTCTTTCTATTACTTCCATATCTGGATAATTATTAATTAAATCTTTATACTTAGAGATTTTTTCAAATATATCTATTTTGTTGCTTCTATATACTAAAACAGCAAGTTCTTCTGTATTAAATTGATACTTTATTTTTCTACAATAGTTGCTAATTGCATTTGAATTTATCAAATCATAATTATCGCTAATTTCTTCTTTTTCCTCCATTTGGTCCCCTTTTTAAAAACTTATTATCTTATTATACATATCTATTGCATAATTATCTGTCATTCCAGATATGTAATATATAATTGCTTGGTAAAAATCTTGTTCTTTCTCAATATCGAAAATAACTTTATTTTCACATCCGTTATATCTATCATAATTCCAATATAGTTTTAACCATTTTTCAAAATCCTTTATAATCTCTGGATACTTTTTAGTAGTATTTTCTTTTTCTTTATAGTATTTTTTAAGTGTATCGTATATAGTGGTAATTACAATTTCAAAATATGATTTAGAATTTTGTAATCTTTCATCTTTATAAATATATTTATAATTAAATTCTTTTAATTTATTTATAAATTCAAAAGATTTATCAGAAAATTTCAATCCATCTTTCTCATTGCTATTTTCACATAAATCATAAACTAAGTTATTAATTATAATACTATTGTTTATAGCATCTTCTTCACTTAAATTCATTGTATCTCGCAAACCTTTTAAATTTCTATCTAAAATACCTATCGTAATAGCATCTTGTATATCTCTACCTAGATATGCTATTTTATCTGCAATCTTAACTACACATCCTTCCCAAGTATATGGCTTATATTGGTTTGGATAATTATAATCATATAAATCAATATATTCATCTCTTGGTTTCAAACTATTTTCATCAATTTCACCACAGTGTGAAATAATACCATCTTTTACACCATAAGTAAGATTAAGATTTTGTAAATTTTGTTTGTTATCTTCTAGTAAAATGATTTTATCAACCATTTCTAATCCGTTTTTTTCATGCCAAAATGTTTTTCCTATATCTTTTTTTGATATTTCAGATAATATTCTTTCGCCTTCATGTCCAAAAGGGCTATGCCCAATATCATGACTCATAGCAATAGCTTTTGTAAGTTTTGTATTTAAACCTAAGTATTCCGCTATTGTATTGCTAATTGATTCAACTAAAATTACATGTTCTATTCTAGTACAAATATGATCATTTGTTGGTGAGAAGAACACTTGTGTTTTATGTTTCATTCTTCTAAAAGCTAAACTATGTATTATTCTTGTATAATCTCTTTCAAATTCAGAACGAATATCATTGCCTCTTGAATATAACTCATTTTCTCTTTTAATAATATTATTCCATTTTGAATTTTCTGGCATTGCTGATTGATTTTTTAAAATATTTTTCATAACTTTAACTCCTTCTCTAATAAACTTATTTTATTATAAATTCTTCCCCATCATCTAATATAACAGCTTTATCAGTTAATTCTTTAATTTTTTCTTTATCTTCTGTATGTATTGGAATCACATACTCAGGATTAGTAATTTCAATAACTTCTTTAATTGCTTCTGGAGTTGCATGACCACTAGTATGTAAATAAATATAATCTTTTGGCACAAATTCTTGAATTCTTTTATAATCTTCATTTTTTCCTTTTAAATATCCTAGCCATTGAGAATATATAAAAGTATGGTCATTAAACATTTTTAAAAATGGTTCAAAATTTGGATTTGCTCTAACTAACATTACAAAACCATAATCCGTCATTTCATCAAGCATATTTGAAGCATATCTATATACTTTTGTGTTTTTACCATCATTAAATTTATATAATCTACTTCTAGAAATTTTTGTAATATACTCTAAAAGATTACACTGGTAATTATCACAAATAAACATTTTGTGGACATTCAATGCTGCTTTGTGAATAGCTGCAATTCTATCAATATTTGTACTACTACATAATACAAAATTATATTTGTTTTCCTTAAATATTTTTTCTGCCTTCTTTTGTAATTCAAATTCAGTTAATACATCTGTATTATCTCTAGTTAAAGTAGTCCCCTCACAGATTAAGCAATCTACTTTTCCTACATATTTTCTTATTGCTTCAAGAACAGCTTTACCTCTCTGTCCGTGAGTTCTAAAATCACCTGTATGTAAGACTTTCTTTCCATCAGTTTCAATTAAAAACATATAACTGTCAAATGCTGAGTGATCAACTGCAATTGGAGTAATTTTTATATCATCTATTACAATTTTATCTTTAATAGTAAAAGTCTTAAAACTAGCTATTTTTTCTAAATCCTTCTTTTCTACAAAATTTGCTTTACTTAGTCTAGTTTGAACCATATTATAAATTTCCTTTGAAATTTCTCCAATATAAATTGGGATTTCTGGTAAAATTTTATTATATAAACCTATATGATCTCCGTGATAATGTGTAACAAACACTGCTTTATAATTAGGCTTTCCCTTTGTAAGTCCTTCTAATTCAATTTCAGGTTTTACTTTCCCATCAGAGTCAGGTAAATTTGCTCCAATATCAATGATTATTTTTGTTCCTTTTTCTGATTCTATTTCAGTAATGCATCCTCCTATTTGATTGGTTCCTCTATTAACCTTAACTTTCACAATACATTTCCTCCATTATTTATATAATATATTATAACACATAAATAAGCAACTGCATTGGTCACATAATGTATCTTTAAGACATCTAGCTTATATTAACATATCACACAATTAAAAATCTTACAACAATTGTATATCAGTTGATATTTTATTTTTTATGTTGTATAATTTCTATACACTATTCATTTAGGAGGAACAAATGTTATTAGCACTAGCAGGTGTAACTGGCGTAGGAAAATCTTTTTTTAAAGATAAAATTGTAGAAAAGCTTGGATTTGAAAAAATTAAGATAATAACTACTCGTCAAATCCGTACTGGAGAAAAAAATAATGAAGATAAAATTTTTGTAACTCCAGAAGAACTTAATAATTTAAAAAAAGAGAAAAAAATTGCTTATGATTTTAATATGCTTGGAAATATTTATGCTTACACTTATGAAGAACTTTTTTCAGAAAAAAATACTGTTTTTGAACTACATTACAATACAATATATGATTTTAAAAAGATATGTCCTAACTTATGTGCAATTTATATAATGCCAAAAAATCTTGAAGATGCAAAAAATAATACTAGAGCAAGACACTTATCTCCTGAAGTCGAGAAAAAACGATTACAAGAAATTGATGAACACTACAATAAAATTACATCAGATAAAAATTTAATAAATATGTTTGATTATATTGTATATAACAATTTTGATAAAGAATCTGAAGATAGTCTTATAGATTTAGTAAAAAAAATAATCATAACTAATAAAAAATAATTACAGCTAAAATAATTAATTATGAAGGGAATTTAATTTTTTATATGAAAACCTACTTTTCACTAGATGAAAATTTTGAAAAAATAATTAGAAATACATTAAAAAATAATATAAATAATATAAAACCAATATCTACTGGATGGACTAATATTGTTTTTGAAGTAGAAACTGACAATGGAAATTACTTTTTTAGATTTCCTAGAGATGACTTTTGGTCAAGAACAATCGTAAAAGATTATGAGTTTTCGCAATTTATTTATGGTAAAACAGATTTTAATACTGTAAAATTAAACCTTTATTTTGATAATTCTAGACCTTTCAGTGTTCATAAAAAGATTGAAGGGGCTGTTTTAGCTGACAAAATGAATAATTTAGCTCAATCTGATATTGCAAATATTTCAAGTGATATAGCTAAATTTATGTATCAACTTCACAATGTTCCATTTGATAAAAATAAAATTTTTAAAACAAATAATATTGGATTAAATCTTGTTGACTTTTTAGATGAATTATTAAACTATCATGTTGATCCACAAGATAAAAAATTTTGGAATTACCCTATTCTTTCAAAAAAACCTAAAAATTGCCTAGTACACGGTGACCTTAATTCTAGTAATGTTCTATTAGATGAAAATAATAAAGTCACCGCAATAATTGATCTAGGCTTTGCAGGTTTTGGCAATAAATACAATGATATTGCTCGTATTATTGGAAGGTGTCCTAATTCTTTTAAAAATGAAATTATTAATAGTTATGAAATGCTTTCTCATAATAACTTAGATTATAGCGAACTTGATACAGAAATAGATATATGGAAAAATATTGATAATTCATATATTAATTATATGAGAAAGATAGGAATTTACAAATATTAAGGAGAAACCACCATTTGCAAACAGCATTTGGTGGTTTTAGTATTACAATATAAGTTTAATTACAATCATGCTTTGCTATTTTTTTACCACTTTCCCCTCTTTATTTATTTTAAAATTTCTATAAAAAATTATATTTACAACTATATATTGTTCTATCATTGATAATGTTTGTCCAATTGCGGTGCAGAATGGAGTTTTTAAAAATGATGTTACAACTCTTATTCCAGATGCTACAAGCTTATTTGATGTTACTTTACTTTCAAATTTATCTGCTAATTGTAAATAACAGATTTTTAAATCATAAAGCGGTTCTGCTAAAAAGTTTACAATTTCTACACTTAAATACATTAGAGTTATAATAAAATTTAATTTATAGTATCTATATAAAATTGCTATCATCAATAAAGTTGTAAACAATAATATTCCTAGTAGCCTATAAGCATTTCTTCTGTGTTCCTTATAATTAAATTTTCCTTTACTTATATCAATCTTTGCAACTGTTTCAATTGCAGATAAAGAGTCCCATTGGGTATCAGTTACTAGTGCTACAAAATTCAAAGCAACTGTATATTCTTCCCCAAATTCTAAAGCATTACTAAATCCAAATAAATATGTCATAAAAAAGAATGCATTTTTTACTATAGAAACTGATTCATACTTTGTATTCTTTAATAAATTAATTTTAAATTTAAACCTTCTATATTGTTTTATTGTTATTATTAAAGTATATATAAAAATTACAGATAATGTTATTGCTACAATTGTTACTTTATTTTTTATAAGCAATGACAATCCTATCAATACACTAAAATTTAATGCATTAAGAGTTAACATATATTTATTTGCTATTTTTTCTTTTCCCTCAAAATATAGTTTCTCCATTACAAAAGAAAAGACTAGGTGTATATATAATTAGATATGTGAGTGTAAAAACATTTGATAAGTTCTTGTCCAATATCACTCCAAGCATAATCCAAGATAGTATAGGCATAAATGAAAAAATTGCTTGATTAAAACTTATTCTTAATAGTCGCTTCATCTATTATTATCCTTTTTTATTTTAAAAAAATTGTACTCTATATAAAAAAATATTTCAACTTAAATTTGAAAGTATTACAATTTCTAGCAGTTTCATTATATTATATAGGAAATTTTATTTAAACTTTTTTTCAAATATAAATGCTATTTCTCTATTAACTTTGCCTGATTTACCATATTCTTTATTTTCAATAATAGTCTGATAAACTTTTTTACACCCAACACTTTCATATACTCCATAATTAGACGATTCATCAGTTAATATTTGAAGATTTTTCATATTGTCTTTTTTAGCTAAATCAAACACATCTAACAATAATTTTTTACCTATGCCTCTACCTCTATATGATTTATCTAAAATCAAAATTGACAATTCTCCATCAAAATAATCTCTCATATTTTCAAGAACATAATCATAGTTCTTTGAATATTCCATTAAAGCATTAACATCTTTTATTTCTTTACTTTTATATAAATTTTTTTTAATAAAAGTATAAAATTTTTTCTTTAATATATGTTTTTTTGATTTCCATTTTGAATAACCCGCCAAACCCAGCAATTTACCATTTTCTCTATAATAAACAAATTGCTCTGTTTCTTCTAATATTTCTAGTAGATAAATCCATGCACATAATCTTCGACTAGCACCACTTTCAATTTCACCTAAATCCCACTCATTTTCTAATAATTCAACGGCTCTTACCATATCATTAACGTTCATTTTATCACCTATGACATTAATCAATGTTAATTTTTTATTTACTAGAATATAATATCAATAAACTATGGAGAATTCAATATTTTAACTACATTAATTTTATTTTAGTGAACCACTAAATATTATAAGTATTTGTAATATATATAATATTATTGACATATCAATTTTTAAATAAAATTAAAAAAAGTTTTAAAAAATTAGAGCTATGTTTCCATAGCTCCTTTAAACTCTTGGTTATTTGGCAGGTGTGCCAAATCCTGCATCTCTTT
>CANQHI010000032.1 GCA_947623725.1 uncultured Clostridia bacterium
TGATAACAAAAGTTATCAAGTGTAGTGGCAACACATATCTACTACAATGTTCATTTCCTATGTTAACTACTATACAATATTATTATATAAAATACAAGCAAACAAAACAAATTTTTTATAAAAGTTGTAGATATCTACGTCAATGGCACCAACAAAGATACAGCACCTTTTCAAAAGAAAAGGTGCTTTTTAGCTTACCATGAAACAATTGTATCATAATGGCGTCCTGTTGGTGGTTCCCAAGGCTGTAATCATAATAATTTCCTCCTATATTTTTCTCTATGAGATTTCATGAATAATATTATACATTACTTTACATAAAAAAGTAAGCTTTTACTATATTTTGAAAAAATAAAACAAATAATTTAAAAATCCTTGAATAAAAATGCCAAATAATATATAATCTAATCATAAAATAAAAAAGAAAGGAATACCTCATAATGCAAGAAATAATATGCAAAGATGAGCTGCAAACAAAATTGTTCGCTATGAATTTAGCATCAATTCTAAAAAAAGGAGATGTTATAGTTTTATCAGGAAATCTAGGAGCAGGAAAAACTAAGTTTGTAGAAGGAATATTAATGCATTATGGAATGGCAGAACAAATATCAAGTCCGACATTTACAATTGTAAATGAATATCATAATGATAAAATTGATATATATCATTTTGATCTTTATAGATTACAAGATATATATGAATTTGAAAACATTGGTGGTGAAGAATATTTTGAAAAGGGTATATGTATCTTTGAATGGGGTGAATTAATTGAAGATATATTACCTGATGATTATATAAAAATTTCATTTGAATATGGAGAAGAAGAAAATTGCAGAAAGCTAACGATAGAAACATTTGGAACAAAATACAATGAAATAAATTTCTCACAATATGTAAATTTATAATTATATATAAACTTATTAATTATACACAGAACATAATTATTTTTAAATTTAATAAATATTTATAAAAGGGGTGAATAGTATATGAAAATATTAGCTATTGACACATCAGGAAAAATATGTTCTGTTTCTGTTATGGAAAACAGAGAAATCTTGAAGACAAAATATAATAAGTCTGAAAGAGAACATTCGCAAACACTTATGCCAACAATAAAAGAAACACTAGATGAGTTAAAATTGACAATTGATGATATTGACTTGCTTTCATGCTCAAGAGGGCCAGGCTCATTTACTGGTATTAGAGTAGGAATGGCAACAATAAAAGCGTTATCAGATGCTAAAAATATACCAATTGCAGGGGTTGATACATTAAAGGCATTAGCATATAGTGCAATAATAAAAAAAGGAAAAAAGGAATGTAAAATTCTATCTATGCTTGATGCAAAAAATGAAAATGTGTATTTTGCCGTTTTTAGAATACATAATGGAAATTTATCATTATATAAAAATGCCGATGTAGCAAATATATCAGATGTTGTAGAATACATTAATTTTAATACTCCACTATATATTGTAGGAGATGCAAATCCAGAAAAATTAGATCCACTATTTAGAGCAAAACTTTCTAAACAATATGCACAAGGAAGAGAAACATCTGATTACGAATATATAGAAGATTTGCCTATTTTATCTGAGTCAATAGCATTAGCTGCTCAAGATAAGTATGATATAGGAGATTATGGAGATTCTAATACACTTTTCCCACTATATTTGAGAAAACCCCAAGCTCAAAAGAAAAAAGAAAAAGAGGACGATAAACTTTACTTTTTGGAAATGACAAAATTTGATTTAGAAAATGTAAAAAATAAATACGAAGAATTTCCAAATATATGGGATTATAAAACATTTGAAGAAGATTTTAAAAATTCGAAATATGTTGTTGCAAAACAAAATAATGAAGTAGTTGGTTTTATAGGAGTAAGGACAATTTTAGATGAGCTTGAAATAATGAATATTGTAACTAGAAAAGACAAGCAAAATCAAGGAATTGCATCAAATTTGTTAAGTTATTTACTTAGACATTATATTGGAAAAAATCTTGTTGAAAAGATTAATTTAGAGGTAAATGAGCATAATATTAGAGCAATAAGTTTATATAGAAAGTTTGGATTTAGAGAAGTAGGACTTAGAAAGAAATATTATAATAATCAAGAAGATGCAATTTCAATGACTTTGTAACAAATTAATATATATTAATAATGAAAAATAGTATATGAAAAAGGCTATTTGAAAGGAAAAATAAAAATGAAAAACACAAAAGAGGTATCATATAAGGATTTAAGATATAATTGTAATCCAGAAATATTTGATTTTGAAACAACAGAAGACTTAAATACAGTTTATAAAGGAATGGGCCAACAAAGGGGAATTGATTCTTTAAAATTTGGACTTACAGTAGATACAAAAGGATACAATGTATATTTGGAAGGACCAACAGGTTCAGGAAAAACGACTTATACAAAAAATTATTTAACAAAGTTATCAAAAACTAAAAAAGCTCCACAAGATTGGTGCTATATATATAATTTTGAAAATCCAAATGAACCAGTTGCTGTAAGTCTTCCAGCAGGCGAAGGAAATAATTTTAAAGAAATTATGGACAAATTTATTGATGAAATAAAGAAAGACATAAAAAATACTTTTAAGAATAATGATTTTGAAAAAGAAAAAGCAATTATAACTCAAAAATATCAAGAAAAAAGATCTTTGTTATTAGAAAATCTTAATAAGAAATCAGAAAAATATGGTTTCCAAGTAAGATCAGCAGAAAATGGAATCTATATGATGCCCATGGTTGATGGAAAAGTTATAAATGAAGAAGAATTTGAACAATTAGACGATGAAATAAAAAAAGATTATGAAGACAAATCAACAATAGTTCAAGAACAAATAATCCAAGTAATAGCTGAAATTAAGCAACTAGATGCAGAGTCAGAAAAGAAAGTATCTGAATGGCAGTCTAATATTGCAGTTCTTACAATAGAAGGACATATTTCTTATGTTAAATCTAATTTTAAAAGAAATAAAAAAATAACAAAATTTTTAGATGGTGTAAAGAAAGATATATTAAAAAATATTTCTAAATTTATAGAAGAAGATAAAAAAGGACCAGAAATTCAAGGACCACAATTTCAAGAAGTAAAGCCTTGGCATAATTATAGAGTAAATGTTTTTGTAGATAATAGTAATAGCGAAGGTGCTCCTGTTATAATGGAATCAAACTATTCATTTAATAATTTATTTGGTGGATTAGAGTATGAAAACCATTATGGAGTTTTAAGAACTGACTACACAATGATAAGAGCAGGACTTTTACAAAGAGCAAATGGTGGATATATAATATTTCAAGCAAATGATTTATTATCAAATCCAGCAAGCTATGATTATTTAAAAAAAGTGTTAAGAAATAAAGAAATTGGCATAGACAATTCAATAGAGCAAAGGTCATCTATGGTACTTGTTTCATTAAAACCTGAACCAATTCCATTAGATGTAAAAGTTATCTTAATAGGTAATGAAAATGTTTATCAAACATTGTTATCAGTAGATGAAGAATTTAGAAAATTATTTAAAATAAAAGTAGAATTTGAAGATACAGTTCCATTAGATGAAACTAATTTAAATGATTTTGCATCATTTGTTTCTAATTTTTGCACATCAGAAGAACTACCACACTTAGACAAAGCAGCAGTAGCAAGACTTGCAGAATATTCTTCGAGACTTGCAGATAGCAAGCAAAAGCTTTCAACACAATTTGGTGAATTATCACAAGTTATAGTTGAAGCTGGAACTTGGGCAAAAATTGATAAAGCAAAAGTTGTTACAGATGAATATATTGAAAAAGCATTGAAAGAAAGAAAAAATCGTGTTAAAAAGTATGATGGCAGATATACAGAAATGATAAAAGATAGAGTACTTTTAATTGATACTAAAGGAAGCAAAGTAGGCCAGATTAATGGTCTAACTGTAATGTCAGTAGGAGATTATACTTTTGGAAAACCGGTTAGAATTACTGCAAATACGTACACTGGAAAAAGTGGAATTATAAATATAGAAAGAGAAGTTGAACTTTCTGGTTCTTCACATTCAAAAGGAATACTCATCTTAAATGGATATTTAGGAGAGATGTTTGCAAAAGAAATGCCACTTTCATTAACTGCAAGTATTTGTTTTGAACAGTTATATAATGGAGTTGATGGAGATAGTGCTTCAAGTACTGAGCTTTATGCTTTACTTTCGAGTTTAGCAAATGTTCCAATAAATCAAGCAATTGCAGTAACAGGTTCAGTAAACCAAAAAGGTGAAATTCAAGCAATAGGTGGTGTAAACGAGAAAATAGAAGGTTACTATGAAATTTGCAAATTAAATGGATTAGATGGTTCTCAAGGCGTAATGATTCCTAAAAGAAATATACAAAACTTGAATTTAGATGAAGAAATAATTGAATCTGTAAAAAAAGGAAAATTCCATATTTATGCTGTAGAAACTATAAAAGAAGGAATTGAAATATTAACAGGTGTTCCAGCAGGTAAAAAAGATATACCAGGAACAATAAATTATTTAGTTTATCAAACATTGAAAAAATATGCTAAGGCAAGTAAGAAAGAAGATTAAAATATAATAAGGAGTAAAATTATTATGATGTATCCGTATGTAAAATATTCTGATGAAACAGAAGTTGTGTTTTCAAATATATATATTGAAAATGATATAGAGTGTATAGATGTACATTTTGAAAGACCTAACAAAAATGGCTTCGATTCTGTTAGAATACAATTACCATCTTATAAGGTAACAATATGGGAAGGCAATTATAGCGATGATGAAATAGAATTCTTTAAACAGGTTGCTAAGAATAGTGCAGATTTATTTTATAAGTATGCAAAAGAGGGAGGTCTTAAAATTGCCTAGTATATTTGAGTGTTATCGGATATAAAATGAATTAAGACATTATTTTTTGATATTGTCTAAATGGAAAGAATACTTTAAAATAGAAGATGTAAATGATATTAAATTTTATTGTTAATTATAAAATAAAACTTGTTTAAATTTTAAACAAGTTTTATTTTGTCATTTTAAAGTCATTTAGAAGTGGTAAATTATAAATGGTAAATCGAATAAGGTAAATTTATTAATTTACCTTATAAAATATTTTTAATATAAAGAATAAAATATTTTTTTATATAAAAAGTTAAAAATATGAAATTATTTTTTAGAAAGGAACAAAGATGGAAATTTTAAGAGTAGAGAACCTAGTAAAAACTTATGGAAAAGGAGAAGGTCAAGTTAAAGCAGTTGATAATATATCATTTTCAGTGCAAAAAGGAGAATTTGTTGCTATAGTAGGTGCAAGTGGTAGTGGAAAATCAACTATTTTACACTTATTAGGAGGAGTAGATAGACCAACATCTGGAAAGATTTTTATTGAAGGAGAAGACATATATTCATTAAATGATGACAGTTTAGCTATTTTTAGAAGAAGACAAATAGGAATAATTTATCAATTTTATAATTTAATACCAATCTTAAATGTGAAAGAAAATATTACGCTTCCTTGCGAATTAGATGGACAGAAAGTAGATGATGAAAGGTTAAATGAGTTGATAAGAAATTTAGGTTTAGAAAATAGGATAAATCATTTACCTAATCAATTATCTGGAGGCCAACAACAAAAAGTTTCAATAGGAAGAGCAATGATATATAATCCAGCAATAATGCTTGCAGATGAACCAACAGGAAACCTTGATTCAAAAGCAAGTGAAGAAATAGTTTCACTTTTAAAGCTTTCTAATAAAAAGTTTAATCAAACAGTAATAATGATTACTCACGATTTAGAGATAGCAAGACAAGCAGAAAGGGTTATCACAATAGAAGATGGAAAAATAATAAGTGATGAAAGAAATTAAGATATGACGAGCGTAAAATAAATTAATAAAAAAGTGTTTTAACAAAATAGAAATTAAGAAAGGAATATACTAAAATGAATATCTTAAATAAGTTTACATTAGAAAGTTTAAAGAAAAATAAAAAGAGAACTATAGTAACTATTATAGGTGTTATGCTATCTTCTGCTTTAATTTGTGCAGTAGCTGGTATGTTCATGAGCGTTTTGCAAACTTTAATAGATGATGCTAAAAATAGATATGGTGATTATCATATTGAATTTCAAGATGTTCCAGTAGACGAAGCAAGATATATAGAAAATAACAATAATGTAGAATCATATTTTTATACTTACACTTTAGGTTATAGTAAATTAGATGATAGCAAAAATCAAAGTAAGCCATATTTTTATGTTTTAGGATTAACTGATGAATCTATGTCAAATATAGGATTACAATTAGAATCAGGAAGAATGCCAGAAAATGACTCGGAGCTGGTAATTTCAAAACATATAAGAACAAATGGAAGGGTAGACTTAAATGTAGGAGATACAATTACTTTAAATATTGGAAAAAGAATGACAAAGGATGGAATAGAATTAAAACAAAATAATCCTTACAATCAAGATGATTCTGAAATAACATTAGATGAAAATGCAGGAAATTTATTAAACTTAAGTGAACATGAAGAAATTGAAGAAGAAATAATAGATACAAAGACTAAAACATATACAATTGTGGGAATTGTAGAAAGACCAAAATATCTTATTGAATCATATTCTGCACCTGGATATACAGTTTTTACGAAAGTAAATATTAATAATCAAGAAACAGGAGAAAATAATAAAGAGCAAGAAAATGTTAAAAATATTTTTGTGCGATTAAAAAATCCTAAAGATAGAACTAAGAAAAATAGTTTCATTGAAAATATAACAAGCACTATTGAAAAAAATATAGGAAAAATCATAAATATAACTGAAAATGATGAACTTTTAAGATATCAAGGAAACTTGAGCGATAGATCGCTAGAGATTGTATATTCTATTGTAGGAATTGTAATAGGAATAATAGTAGTAAGTAGTATATTTGTTATAAGAAACAGTTTTAGCATATCAGTATCAGAAAAGATAAAACAATATGGTATGCTTGCAAGTGTAGGTGCTACCTCAAAACAAATAAAAAGAAGTGTATTATTTGAAGCATTTATAATAGGATTAATTGGAATACCACTGGGGATTATTTGTGGAATAGTAGCAGTAGTGATTTTAGTAAAAATACTCAATGCTTTGATTCAAGGCATTGAAGAAATAAATTTTGTTATTTCAATTCCATATATAGCAATAATTTTTAGCATATTAATTTCAATTATAACAATTTATTTTTCAAGTATATCTTCAGCAATTAGAGCTTCTAAAATCGCACCAATAGATGCAGTAAGAGGAAGCAAAGAAACAAAAATAGAAGCAAGAAAAATAAAAACAACTAAACTAACTAAAAAAATTTTTGGAATAGGTGGAGTAATTGCAAGCAAAAATTTAAAAAGAAGTAAGAAAAAATATCTTACAACTGTAGTTTCACTTATAGTGAGTATTACTATATTTGTAGCACTTGCAAATTCTATGGAATTTATAAAGAAAATGACAGCTTTTAAATATACTAATTATAAATATAATTTTGAAATTGATTTAGATAGCAGTGAAATAGAAAAAAATATAGATTTTTATAAAAAGATTGTATCTGATAATGATATAAATGATTATAGTTATTATTATAGAAATAGTAACTGGTCAATACCTAATAAATATTCTACACAGGAGAGTATAAGATATATAAGAGTAGGACAAACGGAAGATTTTAGTTCAATAATTATTTGTAAAGTAGAAAATAATTATTTCAAAAAATATATGAAGGAATTAGGTGTAAATGGCAATTATAATGATGTAGCAATATTAAAAAATGATTATAAAATGACATTAAGTCAAAAACAAGTAGTAATAGATTTATATAATATAAAAGATGGAGATAAGATTGAATTATTTAATAGTAGTCAAGAGAATAGCAAAGAAATAACTATATCAAAGGTAACTGATAATGGTCCTATGGGATATGAGCAATCTTATGCACCAGGAATAATTTTTGTAGCAATGGATAATAATTTAATAAATGAAAATGATGAAGGTTCTTACTTAGGTGAATTATATGTTGATGCAAATAATCCTGATGAACTTGAAGAATATTTACAAGATTTAAAAAGCGAAGATATAAAGTTTAGCAATATATATTATTGGAATTTAGATAGTGTTGCTGAGCAAAATAGAAGAATTTTAGCAATAGTTTCAATTTTCTTGTATGGATTTATTACAGTAATTACATTAATTGGAGTAACTAATATTTTTAACACAATTACAACTAATATGATTTTAAGAAGTAAAGAATTTGCAATACTCAAATCAATAGGTATGACTAAAAAAGAGTTTAATAAAATGATTAGGCTAGAAAGTATTTTGTATGGTATGAAATCATTAATAATAGGTATTCCAATTGGAATAGCCTTGTCATACTTAATTTATAGAGTGTTTGTTGATAGCATTGAATTTAAGTTTTATGTATCTATAATGCCTATAGTGATAGCATTTATATTTGTATTTATAATTGTTGGAATAACTATGAAATATTCTCTTAATAAAATTAATAAACAAAATATTGTAGAAACAATTAGAAATGACAACATTTAGATAATATATTGAAAAAAAGAAAAATTAATGATATAAAAATAATATAATATTTAAAGTAAGGAGAGCAAAGGTGCAAGAAGAAATTACTATTGAAATTATACGTGAATATATTAATGACAGAAAAGTAGATTGGACAAAACATTGTTTAAATAGACTAAATCAAAGAAATATATTAATTTCAGATGTAAAAATAGCAATAAATAATGGAAAAGTAATCGAAAAATATTATGATGATTATCCATATCCAAGTTGTCTTATAGTTGGTTATAATTCAAATAATGAAATTATACACATTGTGTGTGGTATAAGTAATGAGAAAGTTCATATAATAACAGCATATTTACCTGACAAAGATATATGGGAAGATGATATGGAAACAAGGAGGAAGAAATAATGAATTGTTTTATGTGTAAGGGAGAGCTAGAAGAAAAAAGAGTAAATTATATTGTAGATTTAAAAGAAACAATAATAATTATTAAAAGTGTTCCAGCAAAGGTGTGTAAACAATGTGGAGAACAATATTTTGATGACGAAATAGCAGAGAATATTGAGAGAATAGTAAATAAGTTAAAGCAATTATCAGCTGAAGTAACAATAGTAAATTATAAAGAGAATGTTGCATAAACGATTGATAAAATTATATATAAATAGCGTGTCATAAAATTTTAATGTAATCTAAATTATCTAAATAATGTAATTTGTAAAGTTTTATTAGATTTATGACACGCTATAAAAATATATAGTAAAACTGCAAGAAGGGGCATCAGAAATGATTAAAATTTTATTAGTAGAAGATAATGAGCTAATTATAAAAGGTTTAAAATATTCTTTAGAACAAGAAAAATTTCAAGTAGAAGTTAGTAAGACATACAATAAATCAAAAGAATTACTTGAAAGAGAAACTTACGATTTGATTATTGTAGATATAATGCTTCCAGATGGAAGTGGATTTGATTTGTGCAAATATATCAAAGAAAAATTAGAAGTTCCAGTAATTTTTTTAACTGCAAAAGATGAAGAAAAGGATGTTGTTTATGGTTTTGATATAGGAGCAGATGACTATATAATAAAGCCTTTTAGAAATAGAGAGTTAATTTCAAGAATTAATAATGTACTTAGAAGATATAACAAAAATGCTAAAGAACTAAAATGCAAAAATATAAAAATAGATTTAGAAGCTAATAGAGTTTATATTGATGACAAAGAGGTAATTTTTACAGCATTAGAGTACAAAATTTTGATTCTGCTTTTTAACAACATTGGAAAAACAGTTACACGAGAAAAATTGCTTGATAAGATTTGGGATGTCGCAGGTAATTTTGTAAATGATAATACTTTAACAGTTTATATAAAAAGGATTAGAGAAAAATTAGGAGATGATAATGTTATCAAAACAATTAAAGGGATAGGTTATAGAGTAGATGAAAATTAAAAGATTAGAAGTAAAAAAGATTATAATTCCAAGTGTGATTTCTTTAGTAATTTTCTTAATAATATTTTCATGCTTAATTAAGATTCAATTAGATAATTATAACAAAATTTTTAATTATAAAGTTGAAAGTATAATAACGGAAATAAAAGAAAAATATCCAGAAACAGATGAAAAAGAGATAATTCAAACCTTGCAAAGTGGACAAAGTGTAGAAAGTGGGAAAGAAATTTTAAAACAATATGGGTATGAAGGCAATGATTATATTGAAGAAATGAACAAGTTAATTAGCCAATATATAGTCATTGATATTGCTTTAATTGGTGGATTTTTTATAATTATAATTTTTATAGGAATAAAATTTGTTGCAAAACAAAATAACGAAATTAATGATATTAATATGTATTTGAAAAAAATCAATAATGGAAAGTATGACTTAAAAATTAATGAAAATGTTGAAGATGAATTATCTAAGCTAAAAAATGAACTTTATAAAACAACAGTACTTTTAAGAGAAACAGCAGAATATAGCAAAAAAGAAAAAGAAAACTTAAGTATCTCTATTGAAGATATTTCTCATCAAATAAAAACTCCATTAACTTCAATAAGAATTATGATTGACAACTTATATGAAAACTCTGATATGGATATAAATACAAGAAAAGACTTTTTAAAAACAATTAGTAAGCAATTAGATTGGATTTCTTCACTTGTAATATCTATTTTAAAAATTGCTAAGTTTGATTCTGGTATGATTATTATGGATGACAAAAAAATTATTGCACAAGAATTGATTGATGATGTAATCTCAAATTTATCAATTCTATTAGAAATTAAAAATATAGATATTATAAAAGAAGTTCCAAAAAGTGCAAGTTTTACAGCAGATTATAAATGGCAATTAGAAGCACTTACTAATATAGTAAAAAATTCAATAGAACATAGTAAAGAAAATTCTAAAATTAATATAAAAGTTGAAGATTCAAGTTTGTTTTTAAAAATATTAATTCAAGATTTTGGAGATGGAATTTCTAAAAAAGATATAAATCATATTTTTGAAAGATTTTATAAGACTAAAGATGCATCTGAAGATAGCATTGGAATAGGCTTAGCACTTAGCAAAACAATAATTGAAAAAGATAATGGATACATTACTGTAAAATCAGATAAAGGAAAAGGAACGACCTTTGAAGTTAAGTATATGAAAAATAATATTAGTTAAAAAATAAAATCAATAAGTAATAAAAGATAAAAAATCAAAAATAAATAAATTTCGTATCTTGCTGTCACAACTTTCATTTTTATTATGAAAGTTGCTTCATTCGCCCTTCGCTACGCTACGGTTGATCGCTGCGCGATACGTAAATTTATTTATTTAACAAATAAATTCCAAAATTTAAATATGTCGCAAATAAAGTCCATAAAAGATATGGAATTTGTAATAGACCAGCAATTTTATTTTTAGAGTAAAATTTGTAAATCATAATACCAACTAATATTGCTAAAAGAACGATTATAGCAAATGCAAGAAGTCTTAAGTTAAAAACAAAGAAAACAATTGGCCATAAAAGATTTACAACTAATTGAGAAATATATATTTTATTAATACTTTTATCTATTAAATTTTGATCCTTCAATAAACCATACGAAACTCCCATTAATACATATAATATTGTCCAGGCTATTGGAAATACAATACTAGGAGGAGAAAGAAATGGTTTTTCAAGTGTTTTATAGTCCATTGATCCTGATATTATTAAGCCTACAATTCCACCTAAGATAACCGGAAAGAGTATAGATTTTGCATAAAGTTTAAATTTTGACATAAAGATAAATTCCTTTCATAATTTTTAGCATACTAAGGTTACAAGATTCATAATAATACAAATTATATATATTAGTATATTAAAAATTTGAAAAAAAATACCTAAACAAATTGTACTTTTTATATTTCAAAGAAAACTATTATTAATTATATAGATTAATAAAAAAATATTATATGTATAATAACATAAATGGTTGTAATTTTTTTAATTAAAAAAGAATTAAAATGTTACATTTTTGATAAAAATAAAAAAAGGAAATTTCCATAGAATTGTTGAAAGCACTACAATATATGAAATATTTCTTTTTTATTAATCTATATAATTAATAAAAAAACACAGAAATAAAATAATATAGCATATTGACTTAATACTTTATAAATAATAAAATTAATTTATTAATAAATATAAGGAAAAAAGTAAATAATAAGAAACGAAGGGAGAAACTCAAGAATGAGAAAAGTAAATTACAAAGAAAAAGGAATCACACTAATAGCACTAGTAATAACAATCATAATATTGCTAATCTTAGCAGGAGTAACACTAACAACAGCTCTAGGACAAAATGGGCTATTTCAAAGAGCAAAATATGCAGGAGAAAAATATAAAGAGTCAGAAGCAGATGAGGCGGAAAAATTAGGAGAAGTAGAAGAAGAGATAGATAAGATAATAGATGGAGAAACACCAACAGAGCCACCAGTATCAAATATACCAGAAGATATGAAAATAGGAGATGTAATAAACTATACACCAGATACAACAGAAGAGAGTTATGAATTAACAAGTGAAATGAGTGGAAATGGTGAAAATCAAATAATAAAAAAGGAAACATATACATGGAAAGTATTAAGTATAAATGATAATTCAGTAGATATAATGGGAGTACCGACATCAGGAATGCAAGAAGTTCATTTTGGTGATGGAACTGGGTATAATAATGGAGTATATTATTTAGACGATATATGTAAAACATTATATTCGAACAGTAAACTAGGAGTAGAAGCAAGAAGTATAGATTTACAAGATATAGAATCAAAAATGAATGATTCAGGAAAAAAAGCAAGGAATGAGTATGTGAGTGAGTCAGGTATAAAATATGGAGAAACAAAAACGTATTCAATGGAAGCAAATTATCCAAAATTAGCAGAATATGAAGATCATGTAGGAATAGATATAGATACAGTAAATTTAGAAGGAATAGGTGAAAGTGAAGATGGTACAAAGTTAGTAGATAAAATAACAATACCATTATTAGGTAGCAGTTCGGTTTCAAAATCAAGGGCAAAAAGTAAAATAACTGTAAAACAGACATACTATAAGATAAGTCAAGATAATAGTTATTATGAAGATAAGAATTTTTATAGTTTGGTTTTTGGAACCCGAACGAACTTTTGGTTGGCTAGTCGATATTCGGGTTCGGATGATGATCACTGTGTTTGGTTCGGGCTAAGAAGAGTTTTTCAAAATTGGATTAGTGACGGTGACTGTCTTGCAATTGATAATGCGTATACTGGAGGTTTAGGACGCATAGCTCCAGTGGTTTCTTTGAGATCTAGTTTCGAGTATGTGTCTACCGCCCCGGGAGAATGGAGTTTAAGTTAAGAAATGTTTATATTTTCTTATGATGGAAAATTAAAATAGTGAAAATCATAAATGTTCAAATCTTTAAAAGATGAATTGTAAAAAATAATAACAATTTCATCTTTTAAAGATTTTATAACAAAAATTAAAAATGAAATGATTTACAAATAAAGTAAAGATTTATTTTTAGCTTTTGATGAAATTTGAGAAAATAAATGATATAATGCTTTTAGAAGTAACATTATTTAATTTTATGGACATTGTCTGCCAAATTAAAAGATTTGATAATTAATTAAGTATGAATAGAATATCTATTATATTAAAATTTTATTGTAATAAAAACTAAAAATATAATTAATTAAAAAGATTAATAAAAAA
>CANQHI010000033.1 GCA_947623725.1 uncultured Clostridia bacterium
TATATAATATAAAGAATAAAAATAAAAGGCACTAATTAATTTTAGTGCCAGTGTGAAACGAAGTTTCACTTTTTTTGAAAATAAAAGGGGATGTATTTATTCTAATCAGCAATTGGAGTAAATTAATTACTGATTATATTAGTATTATAATTTCGATATTTGTCCATTGTGTGAACTTGATGTGATATAATTGAAAAAATTATTATTCTTCTGATAGAGTAAGTGATAATTCTTTTTCAGTTCCGTCTCTATTTACGATTATAGATATAGTATCACCAATTGAATGTTTATTTTTTATATTTGTTAAGTCATTCATAGTTTTAACTTCTTGATTATCAGCTTTTATAATAATATCACCAATTTTTATACCAGCTTTTTCAGCAGAAGAAAAATCATCTACACTCTTAACATATATACCTATTACTAAATTTGAAGTAGGATTTTGTTTAATAGTATTTTCAGTTATATTTGTACCTGTAATGCCAATATAAGGTCTTTTTACTTTGTTAAATTGAATTAAATCTGAGTAAATAGACTTAGTTAAATTAATAGGAATAGCAAAACCTAAACCTTCAATTCCTGTTCCAGATGCTTTTAAAGTATTGATACCAATAACCTGACCATTACTATTAACTAAAGCACCACCACTGTTACCTCCATTTATTGCAGTATCAGTTTGCATTAGAGTATATGTTTGACCATCAGAATCTGTTACATTTCTGTTTAAAGCACTAATAGATCCAGTAGTTACACTGCTCTTCATTCCTAAAGGATTTCCAACAGCCATACACCATTCACCAACTTGAACACTATCAGAATCGCCGAGTTCAGCAGCAACTAAGTCGTTTTTATCTATCTTTATAACTGCTAAATCAGTTTGTTTATCTGTTCCGATTATTTTGGCTTCATATTCAGTATCATCATTATATAAAGTAACAGTTATTTTTGTTGCTTCACCAACTGTGTAGAATGAATTTGTAGAGCTTGAAGAACTATTTACAACATGGTTGTTAGTTAAAATATAACCATCTGTACTTATAATTACACCTGAACCTTCAGCTTCTGCTGTTGAGTTAACTCTTGAAAAAATGCTACTAACAGAATATTCAACATTTATACCAACAATTGAAGGTAGAACTTTTTGTGCAACATAAACACCGGTATCAGAAAAATTAGATAATGACACTAAATTAGTATTTATATTGTTATAATTATAAGGGGCAGAACTAGTATAATTTGAATTTCCAACATTAAAAATTTTGTCTTTTACATAAGGAACATTTAAAGCAACACCAAAAACTAATCCTGCGCCTATAATACCACTAAGGAATGGTACAATTACATTTCTTCCAAAATTATAATTATTAGATCCTTTCTTTACTGATTTAAAATTATTATTACTTTCTGAAGATTTAACTTCTGTAAAATTTTTATTTTCTTCCATAAATGAATTTTGTCCTTTCATAAATTTTATAGTATTATGATACCTCTCAATTGTGATAGAAATGTGAAAATGATGTTACTTTTTGGTTACATTTTTTATTAAATATATACTTGACAATAAAAAAAATAATAATTATAATTATGACAATTAAAAATTATTAGCCTTTGTACAAAAGTATAAAGGTATTTTTTATTTAAAGTATGCTTTAGAAAGGAATGGAATTTATTATGAAAAAATTATTTACGTCAGAAAGCGTTACAGAAGGGCATCCAGATAAACTATGTGATTACATATCAGATAGCATACTTGATAGCTATTTAGCAAAGGACAAGAATGCAAGAGTAGCTTGCGAAACAGTTGCAGGCAAAGGAGAAATATTTGTTACAGGAGAGATAACATCACTAGCGAATGTTGATATAGAAAATGTGGTAAGAGATACAATAAAAGAGATAGGTTATTTTGGAAAAGATATTGACATTGATTATAAAACTTGTAAAATAAATATTAATATATCTAAACAATCTCCTGATATAGCACAAGGAGTGGATAACTCATTAGAAGAAAGAGAAGGAGAAAAAATAAAATCAGAAGGTGCAGGTGACCAAGGTATAATGTTTGGATTTGCCTGTGATGAGACAAAAGAACTTATGCCAATGCCAATTTCTTTAGCACATAAATTAGCAAAAAGGTTGACAGAAGTTAGAAAACAAAAGATAATTGATTACTTAGGAGCCGATGGAAAGGTACAAATTACAGTAGAATATGATAATGATATTCCTACTAGAATAGATACAATAGTTGTATCTACACAACATAAACCAGAAATTGATTTAAAGATAATAAAAAAAGATATTAAGACAGAAGTGGTAGAAAAAGTAATTCCTAAAGAGTTGTTAGATGAAAGTACAAAATTTTTCATTAATCCGACAGGTAGATTTGTAATAGGTGGACCTTTAGGAGATAGCGGACTTACAGGAAGAAAAATAATTGTAGATACATATGGTGGATATAGTAGGCATGGTGGAGGAGCCTTTTCAGGAAAAGATCCAACAAAAGTAGATAGATCAGCTGCATATATGGCAAGACATATTGCAAAAAACATAGTTGCTAATGGATATGCAAAAAAATGTGAAATACAATTTGCATACAGTATAGGAGTTGCAAGACCAGTATCAATTTATGTAAATGCATATGGAACAAATACAATTTCAGAAGAGGAAATAGTAAATAAGATAGAAGAAAAATTTGATTTAACTCCAAGAGGAATAATAAATTATCTTGATTTACAAAGACCGATTTATAGAAAGACCACAAATTATGGACATTTTGGCAAAGAAGAATTACCATGGGAAAAAGTAATAAAATTTTAAAAAATTCCACTAATCAATTTGCTATAAAAAGCAAAGAAAGGAAAATAAATATGCGAAGTGAAAAAGGTTTAGGAATAATTGGAATAATAATTATAATAATGATTATTATAGCTTTAGCAGTTGGCACAACATTTCTAATAAAAAATTATATAGCTAAAGAAAAAGGAATAGATATTAAACAAAATATGCTTTCTATACAAGGAGCATGCAAAGTTTTAAAACAAGATTCGATAGTGAAAAAAAATACTGACATGTTTGTTGGTACAAAGCTTTCTGATATGAATGAAGATAACTTAATGAATGATTTTAAAAGTAAAGGTATTATAGCAGAAAGCGATTATGAAAAATATTATTGTTTAAATAATGATAATTTAGAACAGCTAAATTTAGGAATACAAAACGAAGAGAATTCCTATTATTTAATAAATTATGATGATAATGAAGTAATAATTACAAGTGGCTACAATGGAAAATATAAACTATCAGAAATTAATACAGAAGATGAAAACAATCAAGATAATCAAGAAAGTCAAAGCGAAGAAAATAAAGATAACCAGGAAAATCAAGGTGAAGAAAATAAAGATAATCAAGAAAACCAAGACGAAGAAAATTCAAACAATGATAACCAATAGTATAAAAACAATTTTTCTAACTAAATATGAATTATAAGGAATATTAAAATGAAGGAAAAAGAAGAAGAAAGATTAAATAATTTAAAGAAATTTGAACAAAATCTTTACAATGAAGGATATAAATTAATTTGTGGAATAGACGAAGCAGGAAGAGGACCATTAGCTGGACCAGTTGTTGTTGGTGCAGTAGTAATGAAACCTGATTCAAAATTAGAATGGGTAAATGATTCAAAAAAAGTTACAGAAAAAAGAAGAGAAATACTATATGATAGAATTATAGAAGAAGCTTTTGCTTATGGAGTAGGAATTGTTTCACAACAAGATATAGATGAATTGAATATTTTGAATGCTACAAAAAAAGGATTACATATTGCACTAGGAGAAGTAATAGAAAAGCTAAAAACAAAACCAGATATAATTATAACAGATGCACTAAGAGAAATAGATACTTATGGAGTTCCATATCAATCAATTATAAAAGGGGACGCAACATGTTATTCAATATCATGTGCTTCAATAATTGCAAAAGTTACAAGGGATAGAATAATGAGAGAATGGGATGAGGTTTACCCTCAATATGGATTTGCACGGACATAAAGGATATGGAACAGCAAAGCATATTGAAGCAATAAAAAAGTATGGGCCAACGCCATTACATAGAAAAACTTTCATAACTCATTTTGTATAAATCCAATAATATAAAAATCTATTATGCAAAATAAAAAAATGTATCAAAAATATAAAATTTGATAAAAGAAAAATACATCAAAAATACAAAACTTGATAAAAAAATACATCGAAAATACAAAAATTAATAAAAGAAAAACATCAAAATATAAAAATTAGGAGAAATAAATAAATGAATATACAAGAGATAATTGCAAAAAAAAGAGATAAAAAAGAATTAACTAAAGAAGAAATAGATTACTTTGTAAGAGAATATACTAACGAAAGTATTACAGATTATCAAGCAGCAGCATTAGTTATGGCAATTTATATTAATGGAATGAATGACATTGAAATAACTAATTTAACATTAGCAATGGCACATTCGGGAGATATATTAGATTTATCTGAATTAGGAGAAATCATTGATAAACATAGTACAGGTGGAGTAGGTGATAAGATAACTCTAATTTTAATGCCAATTATAGCATCATTAGGAATACCAGTTGCAAAAATGTCTGGAAGGGGCTTAGGATTTACTGGTGGAACAATAGATAAATTAGAATCAATACCAGGATACAATACAAATATAACAACAGAAAAATTTATAGAAAATGTAAAAAATATAGGTATAAGTTTAATGGGGCAAACATTAAACTTAGCACCAGCTGATAAAAAACTATATGCTTTAAGAGATGTTATTTCTTGTGTAGATAGTATTCCTTTAATTGCATCAAGTATCATGAGTAAAAAGATTGCTGCAGGAGCAAATAAAATAGTAATAGATGTAACTTGTGGAAGTGGTGCATTTATGAAAACAAGAGAAGATGCAGAAAAATTAGCACAAATAATGACTTCAATAGGAAATTTAGCTAATAAAGAAACTGTATGTGTTATAACAAATATGGATGAGCCAGTTGGACACGCAGTAGGAAATACATTAGAAGTAATTGAAGCAGTTGATATTTTGAAAAATAAATATATGCCAGAAGATATAAAAAATATTATAGAAGAACTTGGCGGTAATATGCTTGTTCTTGCTAAAAAAGTAAATAATATAGAAGATGGAAAAAAATTAATAATTGAAAACATAAAAAACGGAAAAGCATATTTAAAACTTTTAGAATTAATTGAAAATCAAGGTGGAAATATTTCTTATATACAAGATACAAATAAATTTGAAAAAGCTAAATTTATTTGTCCAATAATAAGCAAACAAAATGGAAAAATAACCAAAATAGATGCATTAACAGTTGGAGAATTATCATGCTATCTTGGAGCAGGAAGGCAGAAGAAAGAAGATAGTATAAATCCAAAAGTCGGTTTTATTTTTAATAAAAAAGTAGGAGATACAGTGGAAAAAGATGAAATAATTGGCTATGTTCATGCAGATGATGAAGAGAAAGCTAAATATGTTTTAGAACAAGATGTTGTGGAAACGAGATAAAGTGAAAAAGTAAATTAAATCGTGGAAACTAATATTTTGTAGTATTGAAAAAATAACTCTTGCAATGATTTTGATTTTGTTATATAATATGTTCTTGAATTTTAAGTTAAGTTTTTTCGCGTGGAGGAATTAAAAGTGGTAATAAATGATGAAATTTTAGAAGAACTAAAAAACTCTGCCACAGAAGAAGATTTAAACAATGCAAAGAACATAATGAGAGAAGATAGTATTAAGGTAACTAAAGTAACATATACAGACAAAAATAATTTTTCAGTTCGAGCAGATGTTCAAGGAAAATTAGGAACATATAATACTTACTTAAGTTGCAAAAATGGAGAAATAGATGATTTAAGATGCACATGTCCTGATTATGAGTCAACATATGGTACGTGCAAACATATTTTAGCGACTGCCTTAGAGTTTGAAAATAATCCAAGAATTGCAAAACTTTTTACGGGCGAAAACAAATCAGATATGTCTTTCAAAAATAAAAAAGTAAATGAAGAAAAATATAGAATTTTTAGACAAATGATTAATTCTTTTTATGAAGAAGAACAATCTGAGCAAAATATAACAAAATTTGAGGGAGAGAAAATTAGATTAGAGCCAATTCTTATATATAAGCAAAATTCTAAGGAATTAAGAGTGCAAATTAAGATTGGTAATAAGCAAATGTATAAAATTAAAAATTTGCCTGGATTTTATGATAATATGCAGACAAATAGTAAATATAAATATGGATTAAAATTAGAGTTTGTTCATTGTGAACAAGCTTTTGAAAAAGAGAGTCTGCCACTACTTCATTTTGCAATGAAATATGCAGAAATAATAAAATATGTTAATGAAACAGAAGATAAATTTTATTTTAATGCCTTAAATAATTCATATATTGTTCTATCAAATACTGGAATAGACGAGTTTTTTGAGATTATGAAGGGAAAAGAAGTAGAAGTTGAAACAGAGTATTCCACAGATAAAGTAAAATTTGTGGAAAATGAACCAGAAATTGATTTCAAAATTGTAAATAAAAACGATCAAGATTATGCAATAACAACAACAGAAGATATATTTGGATATTCAATAATAAAAGGAAAAGATTTTGTTTATTTTCTAAGAGATAACAAATTATATAAATGTTCAGCTGACTTTGAAAAAAATACACTAAAATTATTAAATGTTTTCAGATTAAACTTTACAAAAGAAATGATATTTAGAAAAGAAGAATTTGCGGATTTTTATTCTTTAATTATACCAAAAATAAAAAATAAAATAGATACTGATAGCATAAATCCAGCAGAGCTTGAAATGTATAAGCCAAAAGAACTTAAGGTAAAGGTATATCTTGATTATACAAATAGTGGATTGATAACAGCTGATGTAAAATTTGAATATGAAAACATAGAGTTTAGCCCTTTTGAAGAAGTAAATCAAAAAGTTGCAAGAAATGCTATAGCAGAATCAAAGGCTTTGGACAAGTTTAAAAATTCAGGATTTATGATAAATTCTGATAAACAGTTAGTTTTAGTAAATGATGATTATATCTATGATTTTCTAAATGAAGGAATTGAAAAATACATTTCAGAATTTGAGGTTTTGGCAACAGAAGAATTTAGAAAAAAACAAATTAGAACTCCAAGAATAAGTAGCATTGGTGTTAAAATTGAAAATAATCTTTTAAATGTCGATTTATCAGGAATTGACTTAGATGAGGACGACATAGAAGAGATTATGAAAAGATACAAATTAAAAAAGAGATATTATAAACTTAAAAATGGTGATTTTATAGACTTATCGCAAAATGAAACCTTGGACATGATAGAAAGTTTAGCAGAAGGAACAAATACAAATTATAAAGAACTTATAAGTGGAAACTTAAAATTGCCAATATACAGGAGTTTGTATCTAAATAATATTTTAGAAAAACATGATTTGCTTGTAAAACAAGGAGAAAACTATAAAAATTTAATAGGAAATATATATAATAGACAAATACCAGAGAATTTTAAATTGCCAGTAAATCTTAAAGCAAATTTAAGAGAATACCAACAGGTGGGTTATGAATGGCTTAATAATTTAGATGAATATAATTTAGGCGGAATTTTAGCAGATGATATGGGACTTGGAAAAACAGTTCAAGTTTTAGCAATAGTGCTAAATTATGTAGAAAATACGGAAAAATCAGAAAGAAAACCAATAATGGTAGTTTGCCCAACATCTTTATCATTAAACTGGCAAGAAGAAGCAAAAAAATTTACACCAACTTTAAAAACAAAAGTTATTTCAGGTAGTTTTGAAGATAGAGTAGAGATTATAAAAAATATAAAAAAATACGATATGGTAATAACTTCTTATGATTTATTAAAAAGAGATATAGATATTTATAAAGAATGCGATTATGAATTTAGATTTATAATTGCAGATGAAGCACAATATATAAAAAATAACAATACGAAAAATGCAAAAGCAATAAAAGAGATAAAAGCAAAAACTAGATATGCATTAACAGGAACACCAATAGAAAATTCTTTATCAGAATTATGGTCAATATTTGACTTTATTATGCCGGGATATTTATTTAACTATAGAAAGTTCAAAAATCAATATGAAACACCAATAACAAAAGATCAAGATTTATCTGCAATGGCAAAACTAAAAGCAATGATAGAACCATTTATTTTAAGAAGAATTAAAGAAAAAGTATTAACAGAATTACCAGAAAAAACAGTAACAGTTCTTAATAATGAGATGGATGAAGAACAAAAAAACTTATATTATTCATATATGAAGATTGCTAAAAAAGAGGCAAAAGAAGAAATTGAACTAAATGGAGTTAAAAATAGTCAGATAAAAATTTTAGCTTTGCTTATGAGGTTAAGACAAATTTGTTGTCATCCTGGATTATTTATTGAAAATTATGAAGGGGAAAGTAGTAAATTAAATCAGTGTATAGAAATTATAAAAGATGCAGTTTTAGGTGGACACAAAATATTACTTTTCTCAGGATATTCTTCAATGTTTTGGTATCTTGAAAAAGAGCTTAAGGAAGCTAATATAAGATTTTTAAAATTGACAGGTCAAACAAAAGTTGAAGATAGAATGAATTTAGTAAATGAATTTAATAATAATGATGATGTAAAAGTTTTTTTAATATCATTAAAAGCTGGAGGAACTGGTCTAAATTTAATTGGAGCAGATATGGTTATTCATTATGATCCATGGTGGAACTTGTCGGCAGAAAACCAAGCAACAGATAGAACTTATAGAATTGGTCAGAAAAGAAATGTTCAAGTATATAAGTTGATTACAAAAAATACTATTGAAGAAAAAATTTATAATATGCAAGAAAGAAAGGCTAAACTTGCCGATGATATGCTTTCGACAAAGGAAACATTTATAAGTAAGCTTTCAAAAGATGAGATCATGGAGCTGTTTGAATAGAAAGGTAATTTTTATGAAGGATTATATAACTGTAATTGGTGGTGGTTTAGCTGGTTCGGAAGCAGCGTACCAAATTGCTAAAAGGGGCATAAAGGTTAAATTATATGAAATGAGGCCTACACAATCTACGCCAGCACATTCAACAGATAAACTTGCAGAGATAGTTTGCAGTAATTCTTTTAAGTCAAATTTAATAACTAATGCTTGTGGTTTATTGAAGGAGGAATTAAGAAGGTTAGATTCATTATTAATAAAAATTGCAGATGAAACACAAGTTCCTTCTGGACAAGCATTAGCAGTCGACAGAGAAAAATTTTCTAAAAGAGTGACTGAAGAAATTGAAAATAATCCATTAATAGAAGTTATTAGGAAAGAAGTTAGATATAGTTCTAGAGCGGAAAAATATAAAACAGAAAATTGCAAAATAAGTAAAGAGAAAAAAGATACTGAAAATGATTTGATTAATGTAGAACAAAACAATGACAATACAGTATATTTAGAAGATTTGATTAATGATGGAATAGTAATAATTGCGACTGGTCCACTAACATCTGATAATTTATATAATGGAATTAAAGAACTGATTGGAAAAGAGTTTATGCATTTTTATGATGCATCTGCTCCAATAATTGCAAAGGACTCAATTGATTTTAATATAGCTTTTTATGGAAATAGGTATGAAGAAGAAAGAAAAAAAGATGAAAGTATTGACGATTGGAAAGAAAGATTAAAAACTTTATCAGATACAAGTTATATAAATATTCCAATGAATAAAGAGGAGTATGAAAATTTTTATAACGAATTAGTAAATGCAGAAAAAGTTGAGTTACATTCATTTGAAAAAAGAGAAATATTTGAAGGTTGTATGCCAATAGAAATAATGGCAAGTAGAGGAATAGATACAATCCGTTTTGGACCACTTAAGCCAGTAGGATTTACAGATCCAAGAACAGGCAAAAGACCATATGCAGTTATACAATTAAGACAAGATAATGCAAATGCGACAATTTATAATATGGTAGGCTTTCAAACAAATTTGAAAATGGGAGAGCAAAAAAGAGTATTTAGACAAATTAAAGGCTTAGAAAATGCTGAATTTGTACGATATGGAGTAATGCATAGAAATACTTTTATAGATTCAAGCAATATTTTAGATAATACTTATAATCTTAAGACAAATGAAAATATATTTTTTGCAGGACAAATAACTGGTGTAGAAGGATATGTAGAATCTATTTCATCTGGATTAGTAGCGGGAATAAATGCCGCAAATAGAATACAAAATATAAATAAGGTAAATACTGAAAAACATAAAATAACTTTTGATGAAAATACTATGATAGGAGCTTTAGCTAAATATATATCTACTCCTAATAAAGATTTTCAACCAATGAATGCAAATTTTGGAATATTACCAGACTTAGAAGAAAAAATAAGAGATAAAAAATTAAGGTATACAAATTTAGCAAATAGAGCTTTAACAAATATTACAAAAATAATACAAAAAAATTAAATTTATATAAAATAATTGATTAAAATAGTTAAATATGGTAACTTTTATATATAGATTATAAATATGGAAATTTTATGAAAAATCAGACTAGTAGAATAATTGAATCTTGATTTACATAAAAAGTTGCAAAATACTTTTATTTATGATATAATTAATATGTGGATATATAAAAATAAAAGGAGATAAAAATGGATAATAAAAATTTAAGTGAATTAAATAAGATGATAAAAGAAAAGCAAGAAAAGATTAAAGCAATGGAAGAAAGTGAGAAAAATACAGGAATAAAAAGTTATTTACTAGAAGATTTAAAGAAAGAAGTTGCGAGGGATTTGAGAAGGCGTGCTCAATTAGAGGCAGAAAAATCAAATCAAGATAAATTAAAAAATAGAAAACCTGGAAGAGATAAAGCAAATCAAAATTATGATGAATTTGTAAAGAACTTTGTAAAAAAAGGATCAAAAAGTAAAGAACAAGCAAAAGGAAATAAAAAGCAAGCAAATCAAGAATACTTAGATCAGGAAGCTATTAGTAAAAAAATTATTTCTTATGATGCTAGTTTAAAAGAAAAGGCAGAAAAAATTTCATCATTAGAAAAAGAAATAAATGGTAAACAAGCTTATTTACAAAATATAGATAAAAATAATGTAGATGAAATAAACAGAATAGAAGATGAATTAGATCGTGCATATGATCAAATTGATGAAATAAAAAAAGAAAAAAGTAAAATAGAAAAAAATAAAAGATTATTAAATCAAAATAAAGAAGGTTATACAAAATATAAGCCTCAAATAGACAAATTAAGAAAGATTGAAGAAAGATTTAATAATGAATTAAAAGAACAACAAAAAATAAAAAATGTTACACAAAAAGAAGTAAATAAGTTAAAAAAAGAGTTAGAGAAAATAAATAAGGCATTAGAAAATAGTTCAGATGAATTAGATAATAATTTATATAATCAGTTATTGATAAATAAAGAGAATACTCAAAAGACATTAAATAAAAAGAAGGCTGAGCTTAAGAGGGCTAACTCAAGAATATTATCACTTCAATCTAAAATAAATAAAACAAGTATTGCATGGAAAACTTTATTTGAAAATAAAGATTGGGATGAAATAAATTTAAGAGTTGTAAGACAACAAAGATTTACGAGAAAAACTCCAGAAGATGATGTAAAATTAACTCAAAAAGGATCAGATAGAGAACAAAATAGAGTTGAAGATGTATCTACAATCGAACAACAAGGTGAAGAAAAATCTTTAAGAAAATATAGAAAGTTTTCATTTAGAAATATATGGAATAGATTTGTAAATTTTGTTAAAGGTGGTCATAGCGGTAGAAGTGTAGATGCACAAGAAAAACAAAATCAAGAGAAACCAGAGGTTGATCAATTTGTTGAAGGTTTACGTAGAAATGTAGATCAAGAGTATAGAAGAGAAGTAAATAGAGCAATACAAGAAAAATATGATCAAGCTCACCAAAAAGTTGAACATAAACAAAAAGATGATGAGCAAGAAAGATAAAATTATTTTGACGTCGAGTGAAAAAGCAAAGGTCAAGTGAAAAAGTAAATGCAATTTTGTAAAGTAAATATTAAAAATGCAAAAAATGATTGACTTTTAAGCCTATAAATGATAAAATAATACTGTTAAATTATAATGCAGATTTATGCAATGTAATTTAGCAGTTATTATTTTGCACTAAAATTTTTAAATATCAGTTCATATAAAAATATTAATTGAATTTAAAAATTTGGTAAAATATTAAAATTTTAAATAGGAGGTGAAATTTAAGTGCCAACAATTAATCAATTAGTTAGAAAAGGAAGAAAGACACCTACAACTAAGTCAAAATCTCCAGCATTACAACATGGTTTCAATACTATGAAAAATAGAGAAACTAATAGAAGATCACCACAAAAAAGAGGAGTATGTACAGTAGTAAAAACAGTTACACCTAAGAAGCCAAACTCAGCATTAAGAAAAGTTGCCAGAGTTAGACTATCAAATGGTTACGAAGTAACATCTTATATTCCTGGTGAAGGACACAACTTACAAGAGCACAGTGTTGTTCTTATAAGAGGAGGAAGGGTAAAAGATCTTCCTGGTGTTAGATACCACATTATAAGAGGAACTTTAGATACTGCAGGTGTTAAAGACAGAATGCAAGCTCGTTCTAAGTACGGAGCAAAGAAACCTAAAAAATAATTATTTTTATGAAAAGCTTCGTCTTACTTCGTTAACCTACGAATAAAATTTTTTCGATATACAACATGTATTATCTCCAAAATTTTATCTTGGTTGCCTTGTAATACTTGCTTTTGATGAAAATAAGAAATATGGTGCAATATAATTGATAATTTAGTTAGTACTTAAATTTGTCATAGATTGCACTGTGCGGAAAAGTTAAAACTTTTCAGAGTACCTAAGATGTAAAATTTACATCTATAATATTATGTTTTAGCATAATAAATAAAAAGGAGGGAAGAATAGTGCCAAGAAAAGGATATATAGCAAAAAGAGATGTTTTACCAGATCCAATTTATAATAGCAAAGTTGTTACAAAATTAATAAACAACGTAATGCTAGATGGTAAAAAAACAGTTGCTCAAAATATTGTTTATAAAGCATTTGAAGAAATCAAAGAAAAAACAGGAAGAGAACCTTTAGAAGTATTTGAAGAAGCTTTAAATAATGTAATGCCAGTTCTTGAAGTAAAAGCAAGAAGAGTTGGTGGAGCAACATATCAAGTTCCACTAGAAATTAGACCTGAAAGAAGACAAACATTAGGACTAAGATGGTTAGTTTTATATGCTAGAAAAAGAAATGAAAAAACAATGGCAGAAAAACTAGCAGCTGAAATACTTGATGCAATAGCAAGCAATGGTGGAGCATTTAAGAAGAAAGAAGATATGCATAAAATGGCTGAAGCTAATAAAGCTTTTGCACATTATAAATTCTAAAAAATTAAGAGAAAGGGGAAAAAATAGATGGCCGGAGACGGAAGAGAATTTCCTTTAGAGAAAACAAGAAATATAGGAATAATGGCGCATATAGACGCAGGAAAAACAACTACTACTGAAAGAATACTTTTCTATACTGGAAGAACTCACAAAATAGGTGAAGTTCATGATGG
>CANQHI010000034.1 GCA_947623725.1 uncultured Clostridia bacterium
TTATAAATAAAAAAATGGCGACCCGAAACGGGCTCGAACCGTCGACCTCTAGCGTGACAGGCTAGCGTTCTAACCAACTGAACTACCGGGCCATAAATGGTGGTCGCTATAGGGCTCGAACCTATGACCCCCTGCTTGTAAGGCAGATGCTCTCCCAGCTGAGCTAAGCGACCATTAATTATTCTGACTTATTTAGTATACTAAATATTTTTTTAATTGTCAACATTATTTTTAAAATTTTTACTTAATTTTTAAAATCGTCAAGTGAAAAAGTAAATGCAATTTTGTAAAGCAATAATATATTTAAGTCTTACATTCGTTCTTAGTGTACAAGTTAAAGCATTTAAGTTATAATTCCTATGCAAAATTTTCAAAGCCACAACAATTCCAAATAAACACGAAAACAGGACAACAAAGAGGAAGAATACGCCTGGTATGGCCCCACAAAACCGAATGTTATCCACCAAAACGTACCACGTCCTCTTCAATAAAGAAGTTTATCAGAACAATTATTTTCCCATCTAACTAGGTTTATAACCGTTTCAAATTCTAAATTCTTTTACTATTAAGAGTTACTTCAAATATAAAATGGGACGAAAGCCAAAACCACCATCACCGGCATAAAGACCCGAGCAAGTTCTTCTAGAAGTCCAGAAACTAATCCAATCTCCACCTCTATAAACACAACAGCTAGGCCCAACGAAAGAGCTTGTATTATACTCGGTCGTCCACTCTTGCAAATTTCCTGCCATATCAAAAATATGACATCTCTCATCTCCTGTTGTTCCTGTATTCATTAAACTCGAATTCGGACCTTTCGCATTTGCATAATTGTCATTTCCCATTGCTTGTATATATACTACCGCTGTATCCCATGCATAACTATTTACTAAATCACTTACTACATATTGTGCTTCACTATCTTCTACGCTATACATATTTTGACTTATTTTAGATGCATTTACTTGTCTAACATGATTCCATAACATTCCTGAAGTATAATCGAATTTTTCTTTATTATAACTCGTAGATGGCTTTGAGTATGGTTTATAATTATCTGTACTATCTCCACTTTTATAACTAGCCTCATATCTTGCTAAATAATATCCATGATTCTCTTTTACACTTTGTACAAATCCTGCTAAATCTTTTGCTCCTGCTCCTCCATTTGGCCTTCCTTGAATATCGGTATCTTCATAATAATCATCATCCAGATAAGTAATTTTTGTTTTATCTGACCTTTCTGAATGATCTGCTCCTTTTTGTACTAATGTTTCTTTTCCATTTTGTTCACTGTCGGCAAATGTGTATCTTCCCAATGTTATCTCTACTTTTTTATTATCTTTTAATTTTATTAAATCTTCTGCATCTTGTTGTGTAGTTGCATCGTTATCTCCGTTTATATTACTTACTGGTATCCATACAAATTGATTTCCTTCATCATCTTCTATTACTATTCCATCTTCTACTGTCTCTCCTTCTACTACTTTAAATTCTCCCGGTACTGTTACTGGATTTCCAATTCTATCTTCTGCTTCTTCTTTTCCATGATTTGTTGTCGTTATTGTCGTTACTAAGACTTTTCCATTTGGTCCTTTTTCTTCTTTGGTTGGATCCTTTCCATCTATTATTTTATCTATCTCTTTCTCTACTTCTCCTAGCTTTTCTGCCTCATCTGTTTCTGATTCTTTATATTTTTCTCCTGCATATTTTGCCCTTTCAAATAATCCATTCTGGCTCAATGCTGTTGTTAGTGTTACTCCTGCTAAGATTAACAATATTATGATTGTTATTACTAATGCTATTAACGTGATTCCTTTTTCCTTATAGTTTACTTTTCTCATCTTTAGATTTTCCTCCTTGTTTTCTTATTATTCCTTATATTTATTAATAAACTAATTTTATTATTTATATGACATTAAGTCAATATGTTATATTATTTTACTTCTATACCTTTTATTAAGTAAAAAGATTAATAAAAAAGTATAAAACCTTGTATTTCACTAATTTAAATAATCTTAAAAAATTTGATACTTTTTTCTTTTACAATTTTGTAATATTTTTTATCCTTATTTGTCTTTTAGAAATATTGTTATTATGATATATTTCGTATATATTTATTTTTTATTAATCTTTTTAATTAAATATAAAATATATAGTTAAATTTTTAATATTTTAGCCGTTACTTTATTGTCTTCACTATTCATTAAAATCATTATTGAACTTCCAGTATGATTAGTAAATTTTAAATCTAAAGTTCCATAAGATACAGAAGCATCTTTACCTTCTTCAACATAACTAACTTTTCTTTTATGTGGATTTCTTTCAACAATTTCTATCTCTTTTATATTTAAGCATGCATTATAAAGGGTAGTACTGACTTGACAGTTACCACCACCTAAACCTTTTTCTAATTTTGTTCCTATTATAACATCTGCCTCCTTATATCCTTTTTCTTCTGTTGGCTTTCCTACTACTTCATTAAATGAAAAAGTTTCTCCATCTTTTAAAATTTTTCCATTTATTGTATTACATGATATTCTTATATTTTCTAATCTATTCTCATCTCCGCTAAGCGGGGTTGAAAAATTAGATATTTCTTTTTCTTCTATACTTGTATTGTTTTTTTCTAAATATTCATTTAAGTTATTTATATTAAGATTATCTACAGAATTTATTACATTTTGTTTTTTTTCATTCAAATTTATATTACTTAAATTATTTATATCACTTGATTGCTTATTATTCTCATTTGTTACCTGACTCTGATTTACTTCATTCATTTTATTACTTACAAAAAATATAACTAAAAAAATTCCTAATATAATAAAAAATACTATAAGTGTTTTTGCACTTTTATTCATAATCTAGTCCTTTCTTATTTCAATACATAAATCTATTAACTTATATTCTTTCAAGTAATATAAATTATATTCACTGTTATCAAATTTTTGTTTATTAATATATTTTTCATTTTGCATTATTTAATTTAAACAATATAAATTATTTTATTATCCTTAAAAAATTTATTTAGATTTTCTCTAAAAAAGATTTCCCCTTCTTTTCTTATATCAGGTTTATACCAATACTTTCCCCTTCCTCTGCCTGTCATTAATTCTTTATTATATAAATTAATCGCATTTGGGTACGCTTCCTCATTTATTTTTGTATGAATATAACTATAAGTCATAAAAATAACTTCAAAAAATAACTCTTTTTTTGCTTTTTTAGAAAGCTTACTTTCTAAAATTTTTATAAGCTTCAAATATTTTTCTTTCCAATTTTCTAAAAATATAACTGGAGCAATTAGTATTCCTACTTTGTATCCTGCTTCTGCTAATTTATTTATAGCATTTATTCTGCCTTCTAAGTTAGATGTACCAAATTCAACATTTCTTATAATTTCCTCTGGATTTACACTAACTCTTACTATTATTTTTTCGTTATGTTTTAAAGGAAGTAATGGATCAACCATATCAAATTTTGTTGGAAATGTTAGGAAACCTTTTTTAGTGTCTTTAAAATTTTCAATTGTCCATACTAAGTTATTTGTTATCGTATTTTCTAGAATTAAATCACTATTACTTCCTATTTCAAAGGTAAGATCTTTATCTGATTTTTCTGCTGTTTTTATTATTTTCTCAAGCATTTCTTCTCTATTAACAAATAGCCTTAAATAAGCACACTTATTATAATTACATACAAGATAACAATAAAGACATGATGCTATACAGCCCGAAGATGTATATGGAACTAAATAATCTGATATTTTATGGTTTTCTACAAATTTATGTGTTTTTCTTATTCCAATAATTAAATTTTTCTTCATTCTAGGAAACTCTTTATTAGATTTTTTTCTCATCTCTTCAATATTATTGTGATTTGCAATTTCAAATTTTGGAACCTCTTTATATTTTTCTAATAATTCCTTTCCTAACTCATAATTTACAATATCTTTTTCATAATATATCTCATTTGGTATAAACATCTTTTCCTCCGTCAAATATATTTTTTGTAAATTTATATTTTATATACCAATTTTTTATATATTAAGTATTTTTGAAAAATAAAAAATTTTTATTATAACTTGAAATAACTTGAATACAATGATAAAATTTATTCATCATTTATATAATCTCCTAATATGCATTTTAAGGAGTACATCATAAAATCTAATTAGAAAAAGGAGAATAATTATGAAGATACTTATTTATGTAATTTTAGGATTTATCTTGCTTTTACTATTTATTTATCTAATTACTTTGTTACTTCAAAAAAGCATCGAAAAAAAACTAAATAACTTTAATCCAATTTACTTAGGAAAACTAGATGACAATACTGATGACGATATTTTAGGAGCAATGCAATTCATAAAATTAACTAATAGTATCAAAAAATAAAAAATAAGGCTGCTATGTGCAAATAGCAGCCTTATTTTTTATTTTAATCTTAAATATCCAAGTTCTTCCCAACTATTATAAGCTAAGTTCAATCTAAATAATAGCTTAGGTTTAGCACCGGCCCTGTTTTTATCAACTATGCAAGAATAATATCTTACATCTGGATCTTCAAACTTTTCTAGCTCAAATACTTGTTCATCTGTTTCACTTAAAGAATATTGATATTTGCTTAAATTTTCATTATGAATTTGTTTAAATAAACATAAAGTGTCTAAAACTTCTTTTACAGTTCTACTTACTGCCATATCATTAACACTTAAGTTTATAGGATCAGTTGCAGTTTCAGAAAGTTGAAGTGTTGAACCTATAAACATATTGAAATTTTGTGCTAGATTTGACAAAATAGTTGCTGTCTTTTTTAGTTCTTCTCCATTGCCAATATTATCTATGTCAGTTTTCAATGTATCATAAAATACATATTCTATTTTTTCTTTATAATAATAATTCATTATAACTTTTCTTAACTCATCATTTGTATGATCTGTAATATCAATGAAATGTATTGAATTTTTGCATTTTGAATTATACCAATTTGTAATTTGTGCTGTCATTTTAAATTGAGATGATATTTGATAAAGTCTTTTTGCAAAAGCATCTTGAGTTTCCCCTTCTTTCTTTAAAACATATCCGTTTTCATCTAATTTTGCCATATTATTATCATCTGGTCTAAATTTAAAATTTAATAATTCATTTTCTGATACTTGTACTTTTAATCCATGTATTTTTTGTATCTCAGAATTATTTAAAATAGTTGTAATTAAGCAAAGTTTCATTTTTTCTTCAGACATTTCATTAGAAATTATCAATACTTTTTTCTCATGAACTAAAGCAATAAATGCTGCTAAATTTATTATAAATCTACTTTTACCAGAGTTTGATGGCATTGCAAATGCTGATGTTTCACCTTTTCTAATCCCCTTAAAAACCTCTGTAAGTATTGGAAATGGCAAATACAATCCATTTGTTAAAACATTATCTCCTCTTATTAGAAATCCAGTTAAATCATCATTTAATACTGCTCTTTTAAACTTTTCAGTCGTAGTTACTTGTTCAACTGTATTTTCAACATCTTCTGGTGTCATTTTATCATAAAGTTCGTAATCTAATATCTCTGCTATTTTAGGCTGAATCTCTTTTACAGGAATTCCTAAATATCCTTTTCTTATAATAAATAATTTTTTTAGCCTATTATATATATCATCTATTTTTAAATTAGATCCTCTATATTCTTCTCTTAATTGATTCTTTAAATTATATAATTCATCTGTTTCTTTTGCTAGATTATAATTCTCTTTTGCTTTTATTGGAGCATATTTTTCTCCATCAGTAAATAATATTTTTTTATATACATTTAATACATTTTCATCGGCAAAATATGCTTCATCATACAAAAAATTGTATACTGATATTGCCTTGATTTCATTTAATAACAATCCAACAAAAGCTCTTTCTAATGTTGTATCTGCAAGTTTTTCTGGATATAAATTATCATCTTCTTGAGAAGAATTTTGATATTCTTCACTTTCATTTGAGGTAACTAATTCCATATCTTTATTTTTTATTGCATTTAATGCATTTATCAAATTATCATTAGGATTATCTTCTAGCATTTTCTCCTCCTTTGTCCATCTTTTGTAAATTAGACATTTAATCTATATGTCATATTTATTTTGTTTATTATAACTCGTATGTAAATATTTATGTGCTTTTTCACTTGCAGGTTTCTCAAAAAATTCTTGATAAATCTTTATAAGTACTGGATTTTGATGTGATTTTCTAATTGTTGATTTCTCATCTATATTATATAAACTATCTGCTCTATTTTTTCTTACATCTTGTTCTCTCCTTATCTTAGATGACTTAATAGGTTGACCTCCACCCATTACACATCCTCCAGGACAAGCCATTATTTCAATAAAGTCATATTTACATTTTTTATCTTTAATTTGGTTCATTATTTTTCTTGCATTTCCTAAACCTGATACAACAGCTATATTTATTTTCTTTCCTGCTAATTCTAATTTTGCTTCTTTAATACCTTTTTCTCCTCTTACTTGCTCATATTTAATTTCACTTATATCAGTTCCTTCTAATACATCTGCTGCTGTTCTTAATGCTGCTTCCATAACTCCACCAGTTGTTCCAAATATTGCTCCTGCTCCTGTTGCTTCTCCCATTGGATCATCGAATCCAGATTCTTCTAAATTATTAAAGTCTAAAGCATCTTGTTTTATCATTCTTGCTAATTCTCTTGTTGTTATAACCAAATCCACATCTCTTATTCCATCTGCTTCCATCTCCGGTCTAGTTATTTCATACTTTTTAGCAATACAAGGCATTACTGATACAACAAATATCTTGCTCGGATCTATTTTCATTTTTTTAGCATAATAAGATTTTATTACTGCTCCAAACATTTGATGTGGTGATTTACAAGTAGATAAATGAGATAATTGTTTTGGAAAATTCTTTTCTGCAAATCTAACCCATGCTGGACAGCAAGATGTTATCATTGGCATTTTTCCTTTTTTAGTAAATCTATCAACAAATTCATTTGCTTCTTCCATTATTGTAAAGTCTGCACCTGTATTTGTATCAAATACCTTGTCAAATCCCAATCTCTTAAGAGCTGTTACCATTTTTCCTTGAACATTTTCTCCAATAGGTGTTTCAAATTCTTCTCCTAATCCAACTCTTACAGCAGGTGCGGTTTGAACTATTGTTATAACATCTTTATCATATATCTTTTCTCTTAATTTTTCTGTATCATCTTTTTCATGAAGTGCACCTGTTGGGCATGCCTCAATACATTGTCCACAAAATACACAGTTTGAATCATTTAAACTAATATTTCCCACTGTTGAAATACAAGATTCAAAACCTCTTTGTGCACAATCAATAGCTCCTATATCTTGTACTTTTTTACAAGTACTTACGCATCTTCTACATAAAATACATTTTTTGAAATCTCTGACTATTGAAGGAGATTTATCATCAATTTCTGTTTTTGCTTTTTCTCCATCATATTTAACTTCTTGCACATTGTATTTTATTGCTAATGCTTGAAGTTCACAATTTCCAGACCTAATACAAGTCAAGCAATCTCTATGGTGATTAGATAATGTTAAATCTAGTACCATTCTTCTTGCAGATACAACATCCGGAGTGTTAGTATGAACAATCATTCCTTCTTCTACTTTTTGAATACATGATGTCGCTAATCCTCTCCTTCCCTCAACTTCAACTACACACATTCTACAATCGCCATTTTCATTTATATCTTTAAGAAAACATAGTGTTGGAATATCAATACCTGCTTTTTTGGCTGCTTCTAGTATTGTTGTTCCTTCTTTTACTTGGACTTTTTGCCCATCAATAGACAATGTCACTAATTTTTCTTTCATAAGTTTTTATACCTTTCATAAAATTTTTTCTATTTATCCAATCGCTTTAAATGGACATTTTTGCATACATGTCCTGCATTTTATACACTTGCTTTGATCTATTTTATGTACTTTTCCAACTTCTCCACTAATTGCTGATACAGGGCAAACTTTCTTACATAAATCACAACCTTTACATTTTGTTTCATCAATAACTATTTTTGCAAGTTCCTTACATTCTTTTGCTCTACATGATTTATCAACAACATGCTCTTTATATTCATCTGCAAAATATTTCATTGTACTTAAAACTGGATTTGGTGCTGTTTGACCTAAACCACAAACAGATGCTTTCTTTATTCCATTTGCAAGTTCATTTAATTTTACTAAATCTTTTTCTTCTCCATTTCCACTGCAAATTTTTTGAAGAATTTCAAGCATTCTTTTTGTTCCTATTCTACAAGGTGTGCATTTACCACAAGACTCACTTACAGTAAATTCTAAATAAAATTTAGCTATATTTACCATACATTTGCTATCATCCATTACAATTAATCCACCTGATCCCATCATAGAATCAATCTGTGCTAATGATTCATAATCTATTGGTGTATCTAAATGCTCTTCTGGAATACAACCACCTGAAGGTCCACCTGTTTGAGCTGCTTTAAAGTTTCTTCCATTTGGTATACCTCCACCAATATCAAAAACTATTTCTCTTAAAGTTGTTCCCATTGGAACTTCAACTAATCCAACATTATTAACATCTCCACCTAATGCAAAAACCTTAGTTCCTTTTGAGGTTTCAGTTCCTATTGAAGCATACCATTTAGAACCATTTAAAATTATTCTTGTAACATTTGCATAAGTTTCAACATTATTTATAAGTGTAGGACATCCCCATAATCCACTGTGTGCTGGATATGGTGGCTTTAGTCTTGGCTGTCCACGTTTTCCTTCTATTGACTCTAAAAGTGCTGTTTCTTCTCCACAAACAAATGCTCCTGCTCCTAATCTTATTTCTACATCAAAATTAAATGTAGTACCTAAAATCTTCTTTCCAAGCAATCCGTATTTTTTTGCTTGATTTATTGCAACTTCTAATCTATGTACTGCTATTGGATACTCTGCTCTAACATAGATGTATCCTTTATTTGCACCAACAGCATATCCTGCTATTGCCATTGATTCTATTACAGAATGTGGATCTCCTTCTAGAATACTTCTATCCATAAATGCACCCGGATCTCCTTCATCTGCATTGCATACAACATATTTTTGCTTACCTTCTTCTTGTTTTACAAAAAGCCATTTTTTACCTGTTGGGAAACCTGCTCCTCCACGGCCTCTAAGTCCCGATTTTGAAATCTCATCGATTACTTCATCTTGTGACATTTTAGTTAACACTTTTTCTAAAGCCTTATATCCATCAAATGCAAGGTATTCATCTATATCTTCTGGATTAATTACTCCACAATTTTTAAGAGCAATACGTTTTTGTTTTTTATAAAATGCTAAATCATCAAGCCTATCTACCATATTACCTTTAATATCTTTGCAAAGTAATCTTTCAACTCTTTTTCCTCCAATTATATGTGTATTTATTATTTCTTCACAATCCTCTGGAGTTACCATTGAATAGAATGTATCTTCTGGTCTAATAATTACAATAGGACCCTTTGAACAGATTCCAAAACATCCTGTCATTATTACTCTTACATTTTTTAATTTTTTCTCTTTTATAATTTTATTAAATGTTTCTAATATTAATGGTGATTTTGAAGATGTGCAACCTGTTCCATGACATATTAAAATATGTTTTTCTCTTGTATCCGCTTTTGTATTTATTCTTAATTCTAATTCTTTTCTTGTTTCTTTTGCGATTTTATGAATCTCTTCTACAGTTTTCATAAGTTAAGACTCCTTTTTTATTTTTTCTTTTAAATTATATTAGTTTACTTAATATTACTTTATTGTTTATTAGCTTATGCAACAATCAATTAGTATATTTAGTTTTACTCTTTTTATATTGTTCTTATATTTATTAGTCTTTTTTCATATATTCATCAATTACTTCATCTAATTTTTTTACAGTAGCTTTTCCATATACTTCGTTATTAACTGTAAATACTGGTGCTAAGCCACACGCACCAACACATCTAGTTGAATCAAGTGAAAATTTTCCATCTTTACTCGTTTCACCTTCTTCAATTCCTAGTTTCTGTTTTGCTCTTTCTAATATTTCTTTAGAACCTTTAACAAAACATGCTGTACCTAAGCATACAGATACATTGTACTTTCCTTTTGGTTTTGTTGTAAATCTTGAGTAAAAGGTTACAACACCATATATCTCAGCTACTGGTATATTTAAGTATTCTGATATTTCTACTTGAGCTAGCTGTGGTATATAACCATATTTTTTTTGAACCTCTTCAAGTATAATAATTAAATTATCCTTTGAATTAGTAAATTTTGATAAAATTTCTTGCGTTTCTTTTATTATTTTTTTATCTACACAGTTTGGCATTTTTTTATTCCTTGTTTTATAGATTTAGGTTTTTTATGGATTTACCTATAAACCTGTTATTATATATTTCAAATTTTTATGTTTTATAACTACTTATAAAATAAATATGCTTTTTTATGTAAATATATAATATAAAAAATAAATCTAGCTTGATTATAACAAACTAGATTTTTTTATACAATATTTTGTTGAATTTTGTTAATTGAATTTTTTTAATTTACTTTTTCTCTTGACAGGAATTTTATATTTTGACTCTTATAAATTCTTTTAAATCTTGTATTTTACATATTAATTTATTCTTCAAATATAGCCTTAAATTCTTCTTCATTAATCTTTTCTTTTTCTAATAACATTTCTGCAACTCTATCTAACTTATCTCTATGAAGTCTTAATAAATCTTGTGCACTTTCATAAGCTTTCTCTAATAAGCCTTTTACTTCTTTTCCTATCTCATCTTCTAAATTATTTCCTAATAGTTGCATTTGATATGGATCTTTTTCTAAATTAATAGACATTGGACCAATTTTTTCACTCATACCATAAACTGTAATCATATCTCTTGCTACTTTCATTGCAACTTCTAAGTCATTGCTTGCTCCTGTTGATATATCATTTAATGCAATTTTTTCTCCGGCTCTACCACCTAAAAGTGAAATCAATTTTTCTTCCATTTCAGTTTTTGATATATAGAATTTATCTTCATTTGTCTTATACATAGTATATCCACCTGCAAAACCTCTTGGAATTATTGATACTTCTTTTACATTGTCTTGTGTCTCTAGGTATCTACTAACTACTGCATGTCCTGCTTCATGATATGCTGTTAATTTTTTGTCTTTTTCTGATATAACTCTATCTTTCTTTTCAAGTCCCACAGTTACCTTTTTTACTGCTTCTTCAATATCATCATTTTCAATTTCTTTATGTTGTTTTCTTGCTGCTAATATTGCTGCTTCATTTAAAATATTTTCTAGCTCTGCTCCACTAAATCCTGCCGTATCTTCTGCTATTGATTTTAAATCAACTTCATCTGATATCTTTTTATTTCTGCTATGAATTTTTAATATCTCTTCTCTATCAGTAATATCTGGAAGTCCTATTGTAATTGTTCTATCAAATCTACCAGGTCTTAATAATGCTTCATCAAGCATTTCTGGTCTGTTTGTTGCTGCAATTACTATAACTCCTCCATCTGTTTCAAATCCATCCATTTCGACTAATAGTTGATTTAAAGTTTGATTGTTTTCTGTATCTGCTCCACTATTACTTGTCCTTCTAGATCCTATTGCATCAATTTCATCAATAAATACAATACATGGAGATAATTTTTGTGCTTTTTCAAATAATTTTCTAACTCTTGATGCTCCTAAACCTGCAAACATTTCAATAAATTCTGATCCACTCATTGAAATAAATGGTACATTTGCTTCACCTGCTATTGCTTTTGCAATAAGAGTTTTTCCTGTTCC
>CANQHI010000035.1 GCA_947623725.1 uncultured Clostridia bacterium
GATTCGAACCCACGGTAGGCTATAAACCTACGCCAATTTTCAAGACTGGTGCCATAAACCAACTCGACCACCTCTCCATATTACTGCTACTTTTATCTGTAACAGTATTTATAATAACATATTTGGGCTTTAATTGTCAATAGAAATTTTTATATATTTTTGCATTTGTCAACCAATTGTCAACCAAATTATTTAACATTAATAAGGGTATCAAAAATATCGGCAACTTCTTTATCCGTTTCTTCATAAGTATTAGAATATAATTTTTTAGATTAATTAATTTGATATTACTTCTATTTTTTACAAAAAATGTGATATAATTCATAAAAATAAAATAATAATAAAAAAGTTTGAAGAAGGGGGAAATCGTATAACAAAATATACGAGAATTAATCTAATGAAATTAGAAAACAGCATTTTCGAAGAATCATACTTAACAGGATTTTCACAAACAGGAACACATCAGGTTTTGACGAATTATAGTTTTTTATCAATGATGGAAACTATTGCAGGAAGCCATTCAGGATATTGCAAATATTCTTTTAAAGAACTTTCAAAAGAAAATAAAACTTGGGTACTGCTTAACTGGAAATTACAAGTATTAAAAAGACCATCAGCAGATGAAAAAGTGACTTTACAAACATGGGGAAGAACTCAATCTACAAAAGTTTATGCACTTAGAGACTTCAAAATGTTTAATGAAGCGGGAGAATTATGTGCAATTGCAAGTTCAAAATGGTGTATTATTGATTATGTTTCAGGTAAAATTGCAAAATTACCAGAAAATATTGATGAAATATATCACGGATTTAGAGATGAGTCAGTTTTTGATATTAGTGATTTACCTAAATTAGTAGAACCAAGTTCTGAGGTAGTTAATACAGATGAATATAAAATAAGGAGACTAGATTTAGATATTAATAAACATGTCCATAATCTTAATTACGTAAATTATGCATATGAGGTATTACCAGAAGAAATTTATGATGGACAAGAGCTTAATAATGTAGAAATTTGCTTTAAAAAAGAAATAAAGTATGGTGATAGCATTAAATCATTTTTATATGTAGAAGATGGAGTTTATACTATAGTAATAAAAAATAAAGAAGAAAATATAATACATTCTATAATTAAGCTGTATTAATATAATCTTAATTATAAAAAAAGAAAGGAATAAACAATATGGAAATAAATAATGAATTAAAAAATTATATTGAAAAAAATATATTTCCAGAATATTCAAAAAATGAACCAGCACATAACATAGAGCATATAAAATATGTTATAAATAGAAGTTTTAAGTTTGCAGATACTGTACCAAATATAAATTATGATATGGTATATACTATTGCAGCTTATCATGATATTGGTCATCATATAGATTCTAAAAAACATGAAATAATCTCTGCAGAAATAATGTCTAAAGATGATAATTTAAAAAAATTTTTCTCAGAGGAAGAACTAAAAATTATTAAGGAAGCTATTGAAGATCATAGAGCATCAGCAGATCATGAACCCAGAAGCATATATGGTAAAATAGTTTCAACTGCTGATAGAAATAATACAGTAGAGGCATGTTTAAGAAGAAGCTATACATATGGTAAAAAAAATCACCCTAATTTTAATGATGAAGAACTATTTGAAGAAGCGTATAAACATTTAAAAATGAAATTTGGAGAAAATGGGTATGCAAAATTTTTCTTTAAAGATGAAGAATATGAAAGTTTTTTAAAAGAGATTAGAGAGTTATTATCAGATAAAGATTTATTTATAAATACTCAAAAAACATATATAAATGAGTTAAAAAATAAGGGAGTAATTTAATTTATATAAAAAAGTATGTAGGATTTATCTATGTACTTTTTTTAAGTTGTAAAGTACTAGAAAATCAACAAAAATTAATATATACCCTTGTATTTACAAATACCCCTATAGGGTATATAATATTAAAGGTGATGAAAATGGAAAAATGTTGTAATAAAAAAACACATCGAGGAGATGATGAAAAAAAGATAATAAACAATAGAATTAGTAGAATTGAAGGACAGCTAAAAGGAATAAAAAAGATGATTGAACAAGATACTTATTGTAGTGACATTCTAGTTCAATTATCAGCTATTGAAAATTCTGTAAAAAGTTTATCTAATCACATTTTAGAAAGACATTTGTATAGTTGTGTAACTAAAGACTTACAAAATGGCAATTTAGAAGTGATAGATGAATTAATATCGTTATTTAAAAAATTTAATTAAATTATATTTTATACTATAAAAAGGAGGGAAATATAATAATTTAGTTCTAAATATAAAATTAATTTAAGAATTTAGATTTATTATATAATTAAAAATGAGTTATATATTTGAAAGAAAGATCAATTATTATGAAACCGATAGAATGGGAGTAGTACATCATTCTAATTATATTAGATATATGGAAGAGGCAAGAAATGCTTGGCTAGAAAATATAGAAATGCCATTTGCTGTTTTAGAAGAAAAAGGTATAACTATTCCAACGCTTGGAGTTAGTTGTGATTATAAATATCATGTTACTTTTGGAGATACAATTATAATGAAGCTTTCTATGAAAGAATATAATGGGGTGAGAATGACAGTTAAATATGAAGTTCATGATAAAAAGACAGATAAAATAGTTCTTATAGGAGAAACAAAACATTGTTTTACAGATAAGAATTTAAAACCAATTAATTTAAAAAAGCATAATCCAGAGTTTAGTAATAAATTTCAAAACTTGGTGGAAGAATAAACGAAGTTTTATAGATTATCCTATAATAATCTAAAAATATATATGAAAGGAATTTGTAAAAATGAAAGAAATAATTTTAAAAGTAGAAGGAATGGTATGTAATGGATGTGAAAATAGAGTTCAAAATGCTCTAAAAACAATAGAAGGAGTAGAAAATGTAGTAGCAGACCATACAGCCGGAACAGTTAAAGTTAGTGTAAAAGAAGATGTTGATGAAAATGTCTTAAAAGAAAAAATAGAAGATATTGGATTTGAAGTAAAGGAATAAGCTAAAAAGAGGATTCCTAATTAAATCTATGAAATAGGAAGGATAGCAAAATGAAAAAAATAATTTTGTCTATTGATGGAATGACTTGTAGTGCTTGTTCAAATGGACTTGAAAAATACTTAAATAAACAAAATGGAGTATTTAATGCAAGTGTCAATCTTGTTATGGCAAATGCTACAGTTGAATATGACGAAAAAATATTGGACCAAGCTAAAATAGAAAAATTTGTAAAACAAGCAGGATTTGAAAGTTTAGGCGAATTTAAAGAAATAAAGATTGAAGGCAAGAATAAAAAAGAAAAAGTAAAATTTATTATATTTTCTGTGTTAGCTATTATTTTAATGTATATATCAATGGGACATATGATTAATTTACCTACTATAGAACTTTTAAATCCTCATACAAATCCAATAAATTATTGTATTGCATTACTTGTATTAGCAATTGCATTTATTATATATGGATATGATATTTTGAAAAATGGTTACAAAAACTTAATTCATAAAACTCCTAATATGGATACATTAGTTGGAATTGGAGTAATTAGTAGTTTTCTATATAGTTTATATAGTATGATAATGATAATACAAGGAAATCACGACTATGTAATGAATTTATATTTTGAATCATCAGCAATAGTAATTTATTTTATAAAGTTAGGTAGATACATTGACGGAATTAGTAAAGACAAGACTAAAGAAGCTATACAAAAACTAGTAAAGATAACCCCAGAAAAGGCTGTTATAAAAAAAGATGGAGTAGAAAAAGAAGTAACTTTAGATGAAATAAAAAAAGGTGACATATTAATATCAAAGCCTGGAGAAAAAATTGCAGTAGATGGTGAAATTATTGAAGGAAATGCACATTTAGATGAGTCTTTTATTACTGGAGAAAGTAAGCCTGTATCAAAAAAACAAGGAAATAAAGTAATAGCTGGAAGTTTAAATTTTGATGGATATATAGAATATAAAGCAGAAAGAATTGGAAGAGAATCAACAATTTCAGAAATTGTAAGACTAGTACTTGAAGCAAGTAATACTAAAGCACCAATAGCTAAAATTGCTGATAAAGTTTCAGGATATTTTGTTCCAACAGTAATAGTTATTGCAATATTAACATTTATAGTATATTTATTAATAGGTCAAAGTTTTAGTGAAGCTATTTCAACATTTGTAACTATATTAGTTGTAGCTTGTCCTTGTAGTCTTGGATTAGCAACACCTCTTGCAATAGTTGTGAGTGAAGGGGTATGTGCAGGCAATGGAATATTAGTGAAGAAAAGTGAAATTTTAGAAAATGCACAAAAAACAAATACTATTGTTTTTGATAAAACAGGAACACTAACTTATGGTATGCTAAAAATTGCAGAAGTGCAAAATTACAGCGATATAAAAGAAAAAGATCTTATGCAATTAGTTGGAAGTATAGAAAGCAAAGGAACACACCCAATAGGAAAGGCTTTTGAAAGCTATTTAGAAGAAAATAAAATAAAAAAATTAGAAATAAAAGAATTTGAAAATATTGCAGGCTTGGGAATTGCAGGCAAAGTAGATAATAGAAAATTAATAATTGGAAATTCAAAAATTTTAGAAAAATATAATATTAAAAATCCATATAAAAAGCAGGAAGAAGAACTTACGAAAAATGGAAATAGTATAGTTTATGTATCTGATGAAAACAATGTATTAGCATTAATTGGAGTTAATGATATTATAAGAGAAAATACAGTAGATACAATAAAATCGTTAAATAAAAATAAAATAAAAACAATTATGCTTACAGGAGATAATGAAGAAACTGCTAAGAAAATAGCTAAAGAAATAGGAATAACAAAAGTAATTGCAAATGTATTACCATCAGAAAAGGCAAAAACAATAAAAGAATTAAAAGCAAAAGATAATTATGTAATGATGTGCGGAGATGGTATTAATGATAGTCCAGCCTTAGCAAGTGCCGATATAGGAGTAAGTGTAAATAGTGGAACTGATATTGCTATGGATTCATCAGATGTAATTTTAATGAAAAATGATTTAAGATGCATTTTAGGATTAATAAAAGTAAGCAAAAAAACAGTACAAAATATTAAACAAAATCTATTTTGGGCTTTTTTCTATAACTGTTTAATGATACCAATAGCAATGGGAATATTTAAAACACTAGGAATTTGGATTAATCCAATGATTGCAAGTGGAGCTATGGTTATTAGCAGTATTACAGTTATATTAAATGCATTGAGATTAAAAAGAATAAAATGAGAGAGAAATATATGGAAAAAAGGTGTAGTTGGTTAAATCTTAATAATGTCAAATATGTAAAATATCATGATAATGAATGGGGTAGACCAATTTATGATGATAAAAAATTATTTGAATTTTTAATACTTGAATCCTTCCAAGCAGGTCTATCTTGGGAAATAGTATTAAATAAAAGAGAAGACTTTAGAAAAGCATTTGATAATTTTAATATAGAAAAAGTAAGTAATTATGATGATAAAAAAATAGAAGAACTAATGAATAATGAAAAAATTATAAGAAATAAAAGAAAAATTATTGCAAGTATAAATAATGCAAAAGTATTTAAAGATATACAAAAAGAATTTGGTTCTTTTGCAAATTATATTTGGAAATTTACAAACAATAAGATTATTTATGAAACAGGAAAAACAAGTTCAGATTTATCAGATAGAATTTCGAAAGATTTAAAAAAGAGAGGTATGAATTTTGTTGGAACTACTATAATATATTCTTATTTGCAAGCAGTAGGAGTAATTAATTCTCATGATAAAGAATGTTTTTTATATAAAAAAGAATGATAAAAAATATTTCATAGTGGAATTTTTATGTTATAATATATCATATAAATTAATGAAGGGAGTAAAAAATGAAATACGAAATAATTGGAAAAACAGTTCCAGCAGTTGAAGTAACATTAAACAAAGGGGAAGGAATGTATACACAAAGAGGCGGAATGTCATGGGAAACAGAAGGAGTTAAGATGACAACAAATGCACGTGGCGGATTTATGAAAAGCTTAGGAAGAATGTTTACAGGAGAATCAATTTTTATGAGTTCTTATACAGCAGAAGTAGATCAAGCAAAAGTAGCATTTTCAGCAACAGTTCCAGGAGATGTTATTCCTATTGATATGGCAGAGTATACATCAGGCATAATATTACAAAAAGGTGCATTTTTATGTGCAGAACAAAATATTGAATTAAAAATAGAACTTACAAAAAGATTTTCAGCAGGCTTATTTGGAGGAGAAGGATTTATTTTACAAAAAGCAATTGGAAGTGGAACATTATTCTTAGAAGTAGATGGTGATCCAGTTATAAAAGAATTAGCAGAAGGAGAAGTACTAAAGGTAGATACAGGAAATGTTGTAGCATTTGCACCAAGTGTAAAATATGAAATTGAAACAGTAAAAGGATTAGGTAACATATTCCTTGGAGGAGAGGGCTTATTCTTAACAAAGCTAACAGGTCCTGGAAAAGTAATTATTCAATCACAAAACTTTGGTGATTTTGCAGGTAGAATAATATCTCTTGTACCAAGAAGTAATTAATGAAAAAAATAACTATCTATTAATTTGAAGTGAACCTAAATTATAAGATAGTTATTTTTTATGTATTTAAAATGAATTCATAAATAGTTATTTAATTATTTAAAGTTTCGATAATTGTTTCTGATGATATTGGGCCTTCCCTTAAAATTTTTATTGAATCAGTTGAGCAATCTACAATTGTACTAGCTTGACCAAAAGAAACATTTCCCTCTAACATTCCATTTATAGTAGGACAAGATTTTTCTATTTCATCTAAATTTTTACAAACGGGTTCTCCACTTTGATTAGCACTAGTCATAAAAAGAGGGCAACCATTTTTTTTAATTAATTCTGTTAATGTTTTTGAAGGAGCCATTCTAATTGCAAGTGTTGAACCACCATTATTTATATAATCTGGTAAATCATTTTTTTTAGGTAAAACTAATGTAATTGGACCAGGCATAAATCTATGTATTAATTTTTCTGCTTGTTTATCAACTATAGCTATACTTTTTATTTGCTCTTCATCAGAACACATAATTGGAAATAATTTATTAGTAGGGCGATTTTTTATATGAATTAAATTATTATGTGCTTTTATAGAATTCATACGTGAACAGATACCATATACTGTATCTGTTGGAACGCTAATTACTCCATCATTTTTAAGTATATTTGCTAGTTCATCTATTTCACTTTCTTTGTATCTTCTCATATTATTTAATCCTTTCAAATGAATATTTTACCACCTTTTATAAAAATATTCAAATACAAAGAAATAAAAAAGTAAATTATTAAGAAGCCTTATTTTACTTGAATTTATATGAAAAATATTGTATAATTAAAAAGTAATATTTTTGTCACCTTTGAAAAGGTAAATTTTCGGAGGTGAAAACCTCCGAATAAATTTAAGGAGGTAAGGAATATATGTTTAATTTATTCAAAAAAAAGAGTGTAATTAAAGAAAGTGAAATAATTTTTCCAAGTGCACAAGAAATGCTAGAAAAAACTCAAGAAAATTGGGAATTAAAAACATCAAAAGTAATACTAGAAGGGATTGAGAGAGAAAGTGCAATAGGTAATCGATGTGCTCGCTTTTACAATGCTAGAATCTCAAAACAGATGTGCGAGAAACTGCGTGAGAAAGGATATCAAATTGAAGAAGATACTTCTGTAAATGCACCGTATTTTAAAATTAGTTGGTAGGACTCTTTCTAGTGTCATCTTTTGATGGCACTAGTTTTTTAGTCTAAAAATAATATTAAAAGCAAATATATTAAAGAAGAAATGAAAAATATAATATAATAAGTTAATAAATTAATAAAATTAAAAGAAAGGATAAAAAAATTGAAAAAAATTACTGATTTTATTGTTAACAAAAGATACTGGATATTAGGTTTATTTATAATATTATTAGTAATAGCAGCAATATTATCAAGACAAGTTAATATCAATTATGACATTTCTAGATATTTGCCAAATACATCTGAAACAAGAATTGGTATGGACATTATGGATAGTGAATTTGAAGAAAATGAAAGTAGTTTTAACATAATGTTCAAAGGATTAACAGAGGAGAAGAAAGATGAAATATATAATTATTTAGTTTCAGTTAATGGAGTATCATCAGTAGATTATGAAAAAAATGAAAATTACAATAAAGAAGATAGTACATTATATGTTGTTAATGTAGATGATAAAGAAGATTCAAATTTAGCAAAAGAAGTTTATAATGAAATAACAAATAAATATAAGAATGATGAAATATATACAAGTGGAGCCATTGCTGAAAGAAATACAGATGTATTACCAATGTGGATTATAGTACTGGCAGTAAGTTGTGCTATTATAATTTTAATTATAATGTGTGAATCATATATAGAACCATTTTTATTTTTAGTAACAATATTAATGGCTGTAGTTTTAAATAATGGTACAAATATAATATTTGATAGTGTATCAAATATTACAAATTCAATATCTGCTATACTTCAAATGGCTTTATCTATGGATTATTCGATTATGCTAATTAATAGATATAGACAAGAAAGGGAAAAAGAATCAGACAAAGTTCAAGCAATGAAAAATGCTTTGTATAATGCTTTTAAGTCTATTTCAAGCAGCTCAGTTACTACAATAGTTGGATTACTTGCATTAATATTTATGAGTTTTACATTAGGTAAAGACTTAGGTTTTGTTTTAGCAAAAGGAGTATTATTTAGTTTAATTTGTATTTTCTTTGTTCTTCCAACATTAATATTAATGTTTGATAAATTAATTCAAAAAACAAAAAAGAAAACGCCTCATATTAAATTAGATACAATAGGTAAAATAAGTTATAAATTAAGATATGTAGCAATACCAGTATTTATAGGAATATTTATTTTTAGTTACTTTCAAAAAGGAAACTTAGATATTTTATATACAGCATCTGAAGATGATGAAATATCTAAAATATTTAGTGAAAATAATCAAATGGCAATAATTTATAATAATAAAGAAGAAAAAAATATTTCAGAATATTTAGAACAAATAAAAGAAAATGAACATATAGAAGATGTTATAGCATATGGAAATACAATTAATAAAGAATTAGAATTTGATGAATTAAACGACAAATTAGAAGATTTAGGAGCAGATGTAGAAATAGATGAATATTTGCTAAAGATATTATATTATAAATATTATAATACAGATGAAGATAATAAAATAACATTTAATGAATTTGTAGATTTTATACAAAATGAAGTATATGAAAATCAAAATATGAGCGATGAATTAAATGACAAGACAAAAGAGAATGTTGAAAGATTCAAAAACTTTACATCTAGTGAATTAGTTAATAAGAAAAGAAACTCAAGTGAAATAGCAAATATTTTAGGAATAGATAAAAATCAAATAAATGATATTTTAGTTTATTATAATTCTAAAAATAATAATATAAAAATTAGCTTAAATGATTTTATAAAATTTATAAATAGTGATGTTTTAACAAATAAAACTTATTCAAAAAGAATTGATAATACTGCAAAAGAAAAACTAAATCAATTAATTAAATTTACAGATGTATACACAATTCAGAAAAAGATGACAAGCGAAGATATGGCAAATTTATTTGGAATTGATAAAAATACAATAGATTTATTGTATACATATTATATTAGTTTAAATGATATAGATACAAAATTAACACTTTATCAGTTTTCAGAATTTGTTTTAAATGATTTATTGAAAGACAGCAAATACGCTAATATATTTGATGAAGCTACAATAAATCAATTAAAATTATTAAATACATTTAGTAACGAAAGTATAATTACTAAAGAAATGAATTCAAAAGAATTGTCAGAAATTTTAGGAATAGATGAAGAACAAATAAATGCATTAATTTACTTAGTACAAAATAACACCGATAATTGGAAAATGACACCAAATGAATTTGTAAAATTAATTTTAACAAATAGTGATAATGAAACTATTAAAGGAAGTATAAATAACGAAACTATTAATCAATTGAAATTTCTTGCAAATATTATGGATAGCTCAATAAATAAGAAAAGTTATTCATATAATGAACTAGCAGAATTTATTGGTATTAATTTAGAAAGCAGTAAAAATATTTATATATTGTATTCTTCAGAGAAAGTAACATTGAAATTAACACCAAAAGAATTTGTAGATTTTATATTAAATCATAAAACAGAATCTACCTTATCTGATAAATTGGATAAAGATACACTTAATAATTTAACACTAATACAAAAAGTTATGAGTGGAGCATTAGAAGGACAAAAGTATAATAGTGCAGAATTAAGTAAATTGCTAGGAATTAATGAAAATGATACGAAATTACTTTATGGACTTTATAATTCTAAATATGTAAACACAAATCAAACCATATCATTAAAAGAATTTATAAGTTTTCTCACAAATGATGTAATGAAAAATCAAGAGTATTCTGAAAATTTTGATAATGATTCAAAAATAAAAATTAATACAGTTAATAGTATAATAAAAGCAAGTGAAAACAATGTAAAATATTCAAAGGATGAAATATTTGCAATATTAAGTAAATTAACAGATGATTTAGATAAAAATACAGTTGACTTATTGTATATTTATTATGGAAGTAGTAAGGATTATAATGATAATTGGACCATAACAATTGAACATTTTGTTAATTATTTAAATGAAGATATATTAAATGATAGTAGATTTGATGATTTCATAGATAACGATATGAAGAATAAGATAACAGACAGCAAAGAAAAAATAAATGATGCAAAAGATATGTTAGTTGGAGATCAATATTCAAGGATTATTATTGATACAAAGTTTGATTTAGAATCAGAAGAAACATTTGAATTTATTCAAATGATGAAAGATAAACTAGGCGAAAATATAAATGAATTTTATATTATTGGAGATTCTCCAATGGCATACGAAATGAGTAAAAGTTTTAATAATGAATTGAACTTTATAACAATTCTTACTATGATTTTAATATTTATAGTGGTTGCAATAACATTTAAATCATTAATTATTCCGGCAATACTTGTATTAACAATACAATGTGCAGTTTATACAATAATGGGAATATTATCATTCTCAGGAGAAGGAGTTTATTATATAGCACTTTTAATTGTTCAAAGTATACTAATGGGAGCAACAATAGATTATGCAATTTTATATACATCATATTATATTGAACATAGAAAAACAATGGATGTAAAAAATGCAATTATTAATTCTTATAATAAATCAATACATACAATCTTAACATCAGCGTCAATATTAATTATAGTTACATTAATAGTTGGACATTTTTCATCTGCAATCACATCAATGATTTGCAAAACTATATCAGAAGGGGCTCTATGTTCGGCAATATTGATTATTTTATTATTACCCGCAGTTATTGCTGCAGTTGATAAAATAGTTATAAAGAAAAAATATTTAGAAAAGAGCTAATTCAAAATTGGATTGGAGATTAAAAAGAAAGGAATATATGTATTATGGAAAAACAAACAGCAGGTAGAGATAATTTAGGAAGTTTAGCACCAAAATTTGCTGAACTTAATGATG
>CANQHI010000036.1 GCA_947623725.1 uncultured Clostridia bacterium
ATAATACTATTAATATTAGCAGGAGTAACAATAAATACAGCCTTAAGTGAAAATGGATTGTTTAGAATGGCAAAAAAAGCATTAAATGAATATCAAGAGGCAGAAAAACAAGAACAAGAAGCAATCGAAGAAATAGCAAAAGAAATGGAAAAAATAACAATAGACTATAATGATTATGTAGGAGCTTATGTTACAGGATATACTCCTACGGGAAAAACAGAGGAAAATCCATATGTAATAGAAAAAGAAACATCGGGAGTGACTTCAAACAAAGATGAAAACGGTAATCAAATTGGAGATGTAGAAGAAAATTTAGAACAAAAATTCACAACAGAAGAATTAGGCTGGAAAATATGGGATTATGATAAATATACAAAAACAATAAGATTAATATCAAGTAAATCAACCGATGTAACATTAACATTAAACGATGCAAATGGCTATAATAATGGAGTATGGGCAGTGAATGAAATATGCAGACAGTGTTATGGACAGTATGATGAAAATAATCAAATGAAAAGAGGAATATCAGTAGCAAACTTAAGAAGAACAGATATACAAAAGGTAAGCACATATGATTATAAGAATTATAAACATAAAGCGAATGATTGGCAAGAAAATCCAACAGAGGGAACAATATATTTTGGAAGTAGCAATGCAACATATACTAATCCGAAATATCCAAAAATGTGGGGAGAATATGATTCAAAATGGACATATGAATACAATGGAACAACAGAAACAGGAAGCGATAAAGAATGTGAAATGTGGGAAATAGAAAATGGAGATGGTAAAATGACTAGAGAAGGAACAGGAATTACGAATCCGACATTCAAACAATCATACTATTGTCATGATTATAAAGATCAAAAAAATGCATTTATAAATGAGACATATTATGACTTATTATTTAATGATCCAGATAACGGTTCTCCTTTAAATAAGTATTACTGGCTTGCAGGCCGTTATGTGCATTTGCGTGATAGCCATTGCGATTTCGGGATACAGCGTGTAGACGCTGATAGCAGTCTTTGTCGCGTGGGCGGTAGTGCCTTGTATTACTCTACTCGGTAGCACGTTTAGTAGCAGTCGAGGTCTTCGACCAATGGTTTCTATTGATTTAATATCCAGTGGATACAGTTTAGAAAAACAAGTAGGAGATGACGGTAAGGTAAGCTTTAAATTGGTTGAGGATAAGGAGTAGCTATGTTTAGTTTCGTGTCGAATGTCGCCGTAAAAAAGAAATTGAAATTTTAAAATCTCAAAAAATTCATTCATTTTATAATATACAAAATGAATGAATTTTTATTTTTTAAAACTAATTTATTACCATGCAATTTTAATCAACATGTTTTATTCCTATATTCTTTAAGTTATTTTTAACCTTTCTTTTATAGAAAAAGCTATTTAAGTTTTGAATATAAATCGAATACATTCCTGCTCTATTTGCTCCCCATATATCAGAAATCCTATTATTTCCTATAACAGCAATCCTTGAAGGATCTAATTTCATTCTTTTTGCCATATCAAAAAATGGCTTTTTCAAAGGTTTAAAAGCTAACTTTTGTGTTGTTGTAATATTTAGAGTTTTTAAGATAGTATTACTTACATGAGGATTATTACTTAAAACAGAGACTTTAAAGCCTGCATTTTTAGCCCTTTTTAGAAAATGTAATGTATCTATTGAAACTCTTTTATTTACTCTTATAGTTCCATCAAAATCAAATATAAGTCCTTTTATATTTAAGTCGTCCTTTAAATAATCTATACTTATATCTGAAATTTTTGTGTATGTTTCTTTGGGCGTAAAATTTGCCATAAAGCCTCCTAAAAATATTATTTTATTTATTATAACGCATTTCCACAATTATTGCAAAATCTTGCTTCTTTAGGATTTAAATTTCCACAGTTTGGACATACTTTCTTATCATTATATTGTGACTCTTGAGGTTGTGATACATTTTCTTGAACATTTTCTTGTGATTCTTGATATTGTGGAGTATTATCTTGAGTATTTACCTGTGGTTCTTGATATTGTGGAGTATTATTTTGATTATTTACTTGTTGTTGATATTCTGGATTATTTTGTTGTGGTTGTGCATAAGGATCATAAGTTTGAGAATTATTTGGTTGGTTTTGCCAAGGTCCTGATACTGCTCCATTCATAGCTCCACCTGTTGCCATATTCATCATTCCTATTCCCATAAATCCATTAGCCGCACCATTTGCATTTTGTGCAGCATTTTCTACTGCATTTGCATAAGCTGATGTCATTCTTCCTTGTTGCATATATGAATTTGAACCTAATTCATACTCATTAATCTTCTTTTCTGAATCTTCATCTAATGATACTGATTCAACAGAGAAACTAATTAATTTTATTCCCCTTCTTCTTATTGGTTCATCAAATACTCTTTCTTCCATCATTTGTTTCATTTCATCTGTTTGACTTGGCATTTCTAGAACTGGCACTTTATGTTCAGATGTTCCTAATTCATTTAAAACATTTTGGAAAGCTGCCATAACTTCACTTCTAATTTGTTCTATTACTGTAGATTTATAATATACATCTGCTGTTCCTGCAAGCTCTTGCATAAATACAGCTGGATTATCTATTTTAAATGTATATGTTCCATAGCAACGAATTTTTACACTTAAAGGTGACATTGAATTTGTCATTCTATTTTGAATTGGATGTGACCAATCTTGAAATGGTACTGGCGTAGCTGTACCAAATTTATTATCCATTATTTCCTTTAAATTGAAATAAAATACTGCTTGTTGCTTTGATGTTGCTCCATCATATGTAAATCTAGTCCACATTTCTTTAAATGAATCTTTAAATTGTCCTGCAAAAAATGATGGTGTAGATGATGTATCAAATGTATATACTCCATCTTCTGCTGTTGCATCAATTACTTTTCCATTATCATATATAATTGCACATTGTCCTGGTGCTACAATAATTGTACTTCCATTAGATATAACTCCAGTTGGTGTTGTTTTTCTGACCATTAATATATCTCCGGTCATATCTTCGCAACGGATTGCCTCCTTCCATTCATCATGTAATGTGCTTGATACTGCACTTATTGCTGCTTTAATTAGTCCCATAATTTACCTCCTTAATTAATTTTTTCTACTTAAATTTGATAATACCCAACCATAATCATCTGTTGTAATTACACTGTTGCAATATTCACATCTTCCTGATGATGTTATTACCGTTGGTGCTCCACAATTTGGACAGTTGGTTGTATTAAGTCCTGTTTTATCTTTTGGTGTTTTATTACCTGTTGTTCTTATAAATGTTAATGTATAAGTATGATAATATTCTTTAGTTTTATCACTTTTTAATACTTGTTTTGTTGTTGCATCTATTATATAATCTCCCATTCTTGAATTCAAGTCTACTTTTAAAATATCATTTCCTCTAAGTTGTTCAAATGATACTAAATGAACCCAATTTACACATATTCTTTCCATTACATTAATTTGATTATTTTTTATATATCCCTCTAATTGCATTTTATGTTGTTCAAATAATTCCTTTGATTCATATGGTCTTATCTTTTCCCAATCTCTGTCTGTCCAAGCATTTTGTAATTTTACAAATACATCTCTTACATATCCAACAAATTCTTCTGCACTAAAATTTGGATCAATTTCTTTTATTCTATCTTCAATACCTTTATCCGAATAAATTGATGGAGTATAATTATTTATTTTATGTCTAGTACCCTTTAATGATTTGCGTATAATATATATTATTAAAATTAATAATATAAGAACTTCAACTCCATTTATAGGCAGGCTACTTGGTCTACCTCCATAGCTATAATCAGAATCCCAACTATAATCCGAGTCCCAACTTGAGTCACTATCCCAACTCGAACCTGAATCATAATCCTCAAAACTACCCACATCTGCTAATGATACATTATGTATCATAAACACAGATAATAAAATTATGATTATTAGAAAAATCTTTTTTATTTTCATAATTTCCTCTTCAATTTTATATTAATATAATAATTTATATCTTATATTATTACTATTTATTTTTCCAATATAAAAAAAGACATTATTAAAAATGCCCTTTTTATTATATTTATAGATTATCTTCTTTTACTTCTCTCTTATAATTTCCTGAAACTAATTTTGGTATGTATCTAAATATTCTATAAAGTGCAAGTTTTATTTTTTTACTCCATATATATGTTTTTCTAAGTTTTCTTGGATATTTCATTTCTTGATCTTCGACAACTATAAGTGCTGCCGGAGCATTTTCTATTTCAAAAGTATAATTATTTCCATTATTATTATCCCATTTATTTTCACCATCTCTAAAACATAAATTTAATGGTTCTTCACTATCTAGATTAATTTCTGCTTGGAATCCTAATTCTGTTTTTTCCATTTCAGTTTCCGTTAGTTTATCCCAGTTATTTCCAAATCCAAAATGTACAAAAACTTTTTCACTATTATTTTGGAAAAGGTCTCCAGTATATGAAATTTTTACTGTTGAATTGGCTATTAATTTATCTGTATTAAAAAATATATTTTTTACTAATTCCATAGTATTTTTAATTCCTTTCACTTTGCTAGATACAAAGTTTTAAAAATAATTTATCCTTTGTATTTAATTTAGATAGTCTTGTTATCTATATTATAGATTTTTATTACTTTTTATTCAATAAGTTTGTTAAAATGTATCATAAATGTAAAATTTGTAACATTATATTAAAATTTTCAACATTTATCTACTTATTATCTGCTGTTCCAAGAATTTTTCCAATTATATTGAAGTTCATATCTTTCGTAACAATAATATCTTCAATTTCATCTTTTTCCGCTCTTAGAACAATATCTTTCCTTCTTATTATAAATTTTCTTATTATTAATTTTCCATCATATTCGAAAATTCCTATATCCTTATTATTAAGTGGTGTATTCATTTCTACATAAACTATGGAACCTAATTTATATTTTGGACTCATATCATCATTATTTATCTTCAAAGCAAATGTTGCTTGATTTATTTCTTTTGGACAATCTACAAATCCATCTATACCTGATACTATTGGAATCTGGTCATATTTTATATGATTTTGTGCATAATATTCTTTCTGTTCACCGAGTTAATTCCTTATCATAAGTATACATTAATGGTTGATATGGTACATCTAACGCTATACTTAATGTTTTTAAAGCCTTATGGCTAGGATTTCTTTCGCCTTTTTCAATGTGTGTTAAATGTCCTATATTTATATTTGTTACTTTAGCTAAATCTGTTTTCGATATCTTTTTATCTTTTCTAATTTTAGCTAATAAATCTCCTATCATGGCCTTTATGTACAATCTCCTCTTCTATTATTTAGGTTTTACGGATTTGCCTATAAACCTTATTAACAACCTCATTATATAGAACTTGAAAAAAAAAGTCTAGTATAATTGTAAAATAAATTTTGTTATGCTAATATAATTTTAGAAACAAAATATATTTATAAAAAACTGGTTTATAGGTAAACCCAAAAAACCTAAATTTAAAAGGATACTTTATAAAATAATGAATAATAAAAAGAAATTAATAATAATAGGCATCTTACTTATATTTGTTATTTTTATATCAATTATTTTTAGTATTGCAAACATGGGATATACAAAAATACATAAAAATATTTCAATTTCTAGTATAGATGTTGCTCATTTAGAAAAAAGTGATGCCGAGGAAAAAGTAAAAAAAACTTATAGAGAAAAGCAAATTGATGGAATAATATTAAAGCATAATGATTTTGAAATTAATCTTTCTTATGAACAACTTGGAATATCTCCTGATTTTGATTCGGCTCTTCAAAAAGCTTATGGAATTGGAAGAACTGGCAATATTATTACTAATAATTATGCTCTTATTTTTGTTAATTTTATAAAAAGAAATATTGATATTAATTTTAATATTAATGAAAAAAATCTTAATTTATGTATTGATGATATCGAAAGTAAATTACCTGATTTAAAAATAGATGAAAGCTATTCAATTGAAGAGAATGAACTTATCATTTCTAAAGGAAAAGAAGGCGTTTCTATTCAAAAAGAACAACTTAAAAAATTGATAATTGATAATATTGAAAATCTTACCTCTACTGATAATATAATAGAGATTCCTGTTTCTAATGAATCTCCTAAAGAAATAAACATTGAACAAATAGCAAGCGAAATAAAAAAAGAGCCACAAGATGCATATTTAAGTAAAAATCCTCTCGAAGTTCATGCAGATGAAGATGGAATTGAATTAGGCATTTCAATAGATGAAGCAAAACAAATTTTAGAAGAAGATAAAGATGAATATATATTACCTTTAAACATAACAAAAGCTAGTACTACAGTTTTAGATTTAGGTGAAAATGCTTTTCCAAATTTACTTGCCACTTACACCACTAATTATGATGCAAGTAATGTTAATAGAGATAATAATTTAGTTTTAGCATCAAAAAAATTGAATGGAACCATTGTAAATCCTGGAGAAGAATTTTCATATAATAAAACTATTGGAAAAAGGACTATTGAAGAGGGTTATAAAGATGCTAAAGCTTATGCTGGTGGAAAAGTTGTGCTTTCAGTTGGAGGTGGAATTTGTCAATTATCATCTACTTTATATAATAGCGTTTTACTAGCAAACTTAGATGTTACTGAAAGACATAGTCATTATTTTAAAACATCATATGTTCCTGAAGGTCAAGATGCGACGGTCTCTTGGGGATCAGTGGATTTTAAATTTAAAAATAATAGAAAATATCCAATAAAAATTGAGGCAAATGTTGGTGAAGGAGTCGCAACTGTTAATATTTATGGTATAAAAGAAGATGATGATTACACTGTAATTATTGATTCAAATGTTACAAGTATTATTGAAAGTAAAACAGAATATCAAACAGACTTATCTCTTGAAAAAGGTACAGAAGTTGTTAAGCAATCAGGTGAAAATGGTTGTAAGAGTGAAACTTACAAAACTTTATTAAAAAAAGGTATCGTTGTTTCTAAAACATTAATTTCTTCTGATACTTATAATGCTTTACCAACAATTATTTCAAGAAATCAATAAAATAACTCTAAAATACTATATATTATAAAAATATAATAATTGATTACTTTGTAATTAGTTATTATATTTTTATATGTTGTATAAATTCATAATTTTTGCAAACAATAATATCAAAATTTAAAGGAGTTTACTTATGAATGATTTAAAAAATAATATAAATAATAAATTAAAATTATTAGAAAAATTAATTATTGAAAATAAAAATAATAACAATTTAGAAGAAATTGAAAAAACAAAGATAGAATTAGATGAATTATTAGATAAATACATGGAGGATTTTGATTAATTTTATATAATATAAATAGATAATATTAATAATTCAATATTAAAATTTTTTATATATAAAATTATACTTTAGGAAATAAATTGTAACAACAATGTATTTCATTTCGTTCATATCTTTTATTATATTTGATAATATGTATAAAATTTTATATATATAGGTGGTAAATATGAGAAAAGTAAATACAATTAAAATCGGAAAATTTTTACAAAGTATCAGAAAAAGTAATGGCTATACTCAAGAAAAACTAGCAGAAAGCATTGATGTTTCTGTTAGATATATAAGTGATATTGAACAAGATAGAAGTTTACCTTCTTATGAAGTTCTAATTAGAATATGTAATATCTTTAAATTATCATTAGACCAAGTTTTTAGTGAATATTTAAAAGTTAGAAAAAATAAGACTTTAGAATATTCTTTAGTTGGCTATGATAAGCTATCAAAAGAAAATAAACAAACAATTGAACATTTAATTACATATTTTAATTCAAATACAAAAAAATAAGAAATTTAAAATGCCTAGACTATAGGCATTTTTTATTTGTATATATATAAGAAAGCTTTTAAGTTAATTTGAGAATTTGATGCAGATAGTCAACTTGTTGTATTTTTATTGATTCAGTACGATTTTTCCTTATAGTAGTAATTAATACTTTTATGTATTCTTGACAAAAAAGAGATTAATTATTAAAATTTACATATATAAACAAACGAATGGAGAGAATAATTATGTTTAATTTATTTGAAGGGTATTTATTTATTCTTACGGCTATTGCATTGTATGGAGGCATAATGGTACTTGGATTTGTCACACCTTTCGTTATGTGGAAAATATTCAAAAAAGCTGGAGAAAAGGGTTGGAAATCAATTATTCCAATTTATGACATGGTAATTTTAAATAAAATTGTAGGAATTTCACCTTGGTTTGCTTTATTATCTCAAGTTGCATTCATTGTTGCTGTAACATCGCAAGATGGTTTATTTCAATTGTTTGATTTCTATAGTCTCATTTTCCTATTCTTTATGGACATTTATGTAAATTATAAATTATGCAAATCATTTGGTAAGCATAGCAGTTTTATAATTGGATTAATTCTCTTACCATATATTTTTTATCCAATGTTAGCTTTTGGTAATTCATCATATTTAGGTCCTAATAGAATAGATGAGAAAGAGAAGGAAAAGGAAAAAAATACAATTATTCTTATTCTGATTTTAATTATAATATTGGGACTTTTAGGTTCAATCCCTATAATAAATAATTATAGAAATAAAAAGATAAAAGATTCTTTGATGTATGCATATTTATCTATCGAAGGAGAAGTACAATATGGACAAGAAATTTCACTTAATGATTTAATCGAACCTAATAAATTACCGGATAATATAAAATTAACTATTTTTATAAATAATCAAGAATTAACCAATGATTCAACATATAAATTTAATAAATTAGGTGTTTATGAAATGTACGTATTAGTTGAATATTCTGATAAATTTACACATAATCCTATAAGTATGGATTTTACTAAAAAAATATATATAAAAGATCAAGAACAGCCATTTATTATTGATTAAAATTAATGTATTCTGCAACTATAAACATAGCCTTATTGACGATTTTATGCAAAAATATGTTAATTTAATAATAAATTTAGTAAGTTAAGTACAGCATTATAAAAGTCACCTAATCTTAGGTGACTCTTATAATGAAATTTAATCATATTTTACACAATAGGATAGCCATCTTCTATATATTCCATAACAATGAAAACAACAAAATCGTCATGATTTTCTGTAGCATACCTACAATCAATAGTAAAAGGTGCTATTTCTCCCCCTCCAAAAATTTCATGACTAATAATATACCAACCCCAATCATCAATATAAATCCAATCCGATTCGTAGCGATAGACCAAATTATCATCAGATCTCGAAGTTCCACATTTAACTCTTATACGACATGTATTTTTTTCCTCAGATAAAGTTCCTTCAAATTCGATATTTTCATCTAAAACAAATCGACTCATTTCAAGACCTTTTATATTATCATAAAAATATTCTTTATTTGTCCAGTTATCTTCATCTTCATTATAGCTAAACCTATATCCCAGTGTTACATATTCTTTTTTATCATTTTCCGTATAATTAAATTCAAAATTTGTAGAGGCTATTTTATTAGATTGTGTCTGAAGTTCTTTTATATTACTTTCTCCAACAATACTATATTTACTGTTATAACCTAAATAAGTAACTTTAGTTTTTAAACCTGGAATCAATCCATCAACTTTAGTCAAGATTTTTGATTTTCCATTATCATTACTAACACTACTTTTATCTACTGCAACAATTGCAATATCAGAATATACTAAATTATCATCTTCTTCAAATTCTTCAATTTTATAAATCAATGTATCTCCATCTTGTATATCACTATATGAACTTAATGTTGTTGTTATTTCTATCTCTGCTGTTTTATTCATCTTTTGACTAGGTATTTCAGTGATTGTATATTCATATACAGGACAATTAGAATTACATAATCTCATAATAAGACCTTCATATTCTAATATCATAACTGCATTGTTGTCTCCAGTTTCGATACTATCATAATTTGAAAATTTTGGTTCTTCATCATTAGTAAATTGAAACATAAATGAACATATTCTTGGTTCTTCTAAAAAATAATAACTATATTTATTAATTATTGCATCATTTTTATAATCCGGTTGTGTTCCTAATTCAGATGAAAACATTATAAAATAAAGTGATTTTGCACTATCTAATTGTAATGTTTCACTACTTAATTCTGCTCTTGAAGATTCCTTTACTTTTCCAGAAACAATATTACTTAATATGCTTTTATATTGATAATAAGTATTTAAGTTAGCCGTACCATTCAATCCTAAATTATTAAATTCCCCTGTATATTCAAAACAATCTTTTGATTTATTATATTCTGCTACTTTATATGCAATCATATATAAAGAAGAAGATTCAGTTATATCTTGAAAATTTTCAAATGGACTCGGATCACATTTAATCGAACATGGTTTATCTAATTCTACAGTTGTACTTTCTGGAACTTCAAGTATTTCCCCATCTTCAATAATAATATTAACAACATTTTCAGAATTCTTTTCTACATTAAATTCTGTCATATCAAATATATGATACTCTGTTGGTACATCTGCTGGTATTGCATAATATGTTCCTTCATCAAGTTTAGCAGTTGTTTCTGTTCCTTTAATTGTAACATTACCAACAGCTTTATTCATTTCAGCATCTTTATAAACATATATTTTTGTATCTAAATTTATTGCTTGATTACTTTTTGTTATAGGTTTAAATTTTACTTCAATTGAACCTTCACTACTACTAGGATCTAATGATTTCATTTGTTCATCAAAATCATCAAGCCATTTTTGCTCATCTTCCTCTGCTTTTTTATACCTTTCTCCTGCTTCTTTTGCTCTTTGAAATAATCCATTTTGACCTAATGCTGTATTTAACGTCACTCCTGCTAATATTAATAGTATTATTATGGTTATTACTAACGCTATTAATGTTATTCCTTTTTCTCTATAACTTATTTTTTTCATTTTTTAGCTCCTTTGTTTTAATATGCTTTTTATTAAGGTAAAAACTTAATAAAAA
>CANQHI010000037.1 GCA_947623725.1 uncultured Clostridia bacterium
TTTGGATTATCTGCTTGATTGAATTTTAATCCTTCTGGTATATAGTCTGATATCTCTGTTGCATATCCTTCAATTTCTCCTTCATTTGTTATTCTTATCTGATATCTAAACTTGATTATTGTATTTTCTATTCTCTTTTTATTTAATTCTACTTTTACTACTGGTTCTGGATCTTGTTCTGCATAATGGCCTGTATCCATTTCCTTTTGGACTCCATCTTCTATTAAGATTACTTGACTTACCCATTTTCTTAAGCTTAAATCAAAGTATTTTACATATATTTTTTCTTGGTCTTCGTCGTCCTCACCTTTCCATTCGTCCGGTGTTGAATCTTCATCTTCTACTTCATTTCCCTCTTCGTCTGTATCTTTGCTTATTTGGGCACTATTTGTTATGATTCTATCTGATGTATTTGGCTCTGTTACTTTAAATGCTACTTTTACATCTCTATAATCTGGTGTTTCCATAGTTTCTCTATCAAATCCTTTTAGTAAGTTCTCTCCTTCTGTTTGTTCTTTTTCCTTTGATAGATAATCTGTTCTTATTGTTTTTGCTTTTTTTACATCTGTTGTTACATTTCCTTCTTCATCATATAATACCCAACCATACTCATTATTTATCTCATTGTCTTTTACAAATTCTAATCCATCTGGTATATCATCTTTTATTTCTGCTGCATATCCTGACTTTGTTCCTTCATTATATACTCTTATTGTGTATATTACTATATCATTATGACTTACTCTTACTGGATCTTTAGTATGGTTGTATTCCATTGATGTTACTTCTTTTCCATCTACTATTGTTCCATATTTTGATGTATCTACGGTTGGAATTCTATTTGTTATTTCTTCATCATTTACTCCAGTTATAAATTTTCTTAATGCTAAATCAAATCTTTCTATAATTAACTTTTCAAAATCGTCATCATCTTCTTGTCCTTCATAATGATAGTTAGAGTCTGATAAATCATCTTTGTTTGTATCTTTTCCTTTATAATCCGGTAAATTTTCATCTTGTGGTAATTCTACATTTTTTTCATTATCTCTATCTGGTATTCCCTCTTCGTTACTTCTTTGGGTTATGTCTGCTATGTTAGTCATCAATTTTCCTGTTGGAGCAGTTGATAATACCCTACATCTTACTTGGATATCTTTATATTGTAATTCTCTGCCATTAAATCCTTTTATGATATTATCAACATTATTTTCTTTTGATAAATAATTTGTTCTTATAGTTCTATGAGTTTCATCAGAGCTGTCTAATGTCCATAGATATTTTTTATTCAACTCATCATCAGGTAAAAATTCTAATTCCGGTGGTAAATGGTCTACTATCTCATCTGCATATCCATCTACTTGTCCCTCATTATATATTCTCAATGTATATGTTACTATATCTCCTATTGATACTTTTACTGGATTTTTTGTATGTTTATAACTTGCTGTTGTTTTTCCATTTAGAAGTGGCGTAACATCTACTACTGGCTCTCTATCGTATTTATCACCTGTTTTTAACTCATCTTCATTAACTGCAGTAATAAACTTTCTTAATGCTAAATCAAAATATTTTCCTTTCAAAACTAAATCTTCATAATCATCGTCATCTTCATATCCTTTACCCTGTGTTGAAGTTCCTGGATTATAATTATTTTTTTCTTCATCAGTCAAATCTTTTGGAGTTGAATCTCTATCTTTTAAATTATATTCATTATCATCATCTGTTATTTCTGCAACATTTTTTAAATTTATATTTTTATCTGATTCAGATTGCACCACTACACATTCTACTTTAACATCTGCATAATCAATTGTATATTTACCATTTTGTGGAGTTTTATTAAACTTCATTAATAAATTATCGCCTTGCGCTTTTGATAGATAATCTGTTTTTATTATTCTAGGATTACTACTATCTTGTTTCCAACGATATGTTGTATTTATCTCGCTTTCTTCTGCAGGTACTAATTCTAATCCTTCTGGTAAATAATCTGTTATTTCTTCTGCATAGCCATCGATATCCCCTTCATTATATATTCTTATTGTGTATATAACTTTATCTCCAGTTTTTACTGATATAGGATCTTTAGTATGATTTTTCTTACTTGTTGTTTCATCAAAAGTTTCTTGATTTCCATTTGCTAGATTACTTAAATCTGCTTGAGTTATTTCTGGTTCTCTACTTGGAGTTACATCATCTCCATTTATTTTTGTAATAAACTTTCTTAAGGCTAAATCAAATTCTGAAGTAGGAGTATGTTTATTTGTAACTATGAATTCAATTGGTAAATGATCAGTTTCTTCATAGGATACTTGATATCCATTTGGTATATTTTTTTCCACTACTGAATAATTTATTTTGTTTCCTGCATCATCTATTACAGGTAATTCTGTAAATGTATGTTCCCAATTATTTTCATTATTCAAAGTAGCAGTCTGTCCAAAGCTTTGTCCATTCTTTAATAATTCTACTGTTACACTATTAGGTCTTATTTCATCTCTATTATCTCCATCTTCCCATTTCTTTACTACATTTATCTCTGTCTTCGCCTCGGAATCTTTAGTATTAGTAATAGTATAGGTTATTTTTGTTTGACCTCCATCTTGAGTAACATTCTTAGCTATTGATGGAGTATAACCACCTACAACTTCTTCCTTAACCGTATAATCAATATCTTTTCCACTTTCTTTTTTTGGTAAATTTTCAAATGTATATTGCCAATTATTTGCTTCATTTAAAGTAGTTTTATACTGAGTTATCTGATTATTTTTATATAAAACTACATTAACTTGATTAGGATGCGATGAATCTTCTGAATCATCTTCACTTTCTTTCCATTCCTTTTTTACTTCTATTTTTATCTTTTCAGGTTCATAAGTATTCTTTATTGTAAATCCTGTTGTACTATTACCAGTAACTTCTGTTGTATATTTTTTAATATTTTCATTATCTTTTATTTCTTCTACACTATAATTTATTACTGCTCCATTTGAAGTTGTTTTTGGTAAGTTTTTAAATTCGTATTTCCATCCATTTCCTTGGTTAAGAGTTACTGTTTGATCTGCCACCTCTCCATCACTATTTTTAGCCTTTAGTGTTACTTGTATTGAGGTTGGTCTTATTTTATCTTGGTCTCCATTATCTTCCCATATTTTTTCAACATTAAAATCAATTAATTCTTGTAATTGTTGGCTATCACTATCTGTTTTAGTTTCATTTGTATCCTCTATTATTACTACCGGTTGAGTTGTTCCAAATTGATTTAAATTGCTAGTCCAGTATTCAAGATTTCTAGTGGCAACTGTAGAAGATATTTCAATTTTTATAGTAGCTTTTTCATTCGATATTGGTAATTTAATATAAAAATCCTGTCCTAAATTATTTTTTATTTTGTCTATTACAGTACTTCCTTTAATTTCATTAGTTTTATCACTTTTCACTAATGCTACCGAATTATTCTCTATATTATTTATATATACTTTTGCATTAAGTGTAGAGCTATCACTTGTTGTTACTCTGTATGGTCCTACTAAAAAATAATCCCCTACTTTTTGTGATTTTACATTATTTTTTACTAAACTAAAATTATTAGTTTTTGTTGAATTATAATTATAAGAAGATTGTTTTGTAGCTGTTTCAATTAAATATTTATATAATTTTGTTACTGGAGAATCCATTGTATCTAAATCATATTTTTCTTCTACTTCTGTACTGCTACCACCATTTGTATCAGATACATGAAACGTTCCCATGCTTGATGGTCTATATTGAGGATTATGACTTTTATTGGCAATATACCATATTGCAGATTGCTGTACTACCTCAATTATGTCCTTAAAAACATTTTCCTCTACATCCGCAAAATCTTCATCTTTAGTTAAATCTGCTTTATTTAATAATGTATTTACAGATGCACTATCTTCTGGAATGCAAATATTATCTAAAAGCCACATTAGTTGATTATATTCATCTGTATTACTTGGTAATGCACTTTTATATTGTTCATCTATGCTTCCTCTCATATTAAAATAATTAGAATATGTTTGCGTATTTACTGTTGCCACAGATCTAATAGTTTCTGTTGCTCCAAAGCCAATTCCATCTCTTAAACAATATATAACTTCATTTAATTTAGATGGAGATTGAGCTCTTTCATTATTTTCATACTCTACTATTTTTATTACTGGTAATTTTCCTGTCACACCATCTTTTCCTACTGTATAATACCCTGTTGGTCTTCTATTGCCATCATATAATCCTAATACTTTTTGTTCATTGCTTGCTGCTTGTGTTCCAAAAGAGTAACTACTTCCTAACAATATAGTAAATATTAATAAAACTAATATTGTTATCTTTTTTCTTATTGTGTTCATTTTATTTTTCCTTTCAATATATAAAGAAATAATCTATATTAAATAATATTTGCTTAATTTTCAATATTATTATATAAATAATAAAATAAAAAAACAATATTTATTATTTTACATTTAGATTTCTTATATTATACAAAAAATAGTAATAAACTTTTAGTCTTTTACTATTCATTTGTAAACTATAATTTTTTGTATTGTATTTATGATAAACTTACATATATTAAGTTTTATACTTAATATTAATTTTTTAATCAAGTTAAGAATAAATAATTATTTAATTATTCACATTACACACAAAAAAACGACCTCACAATTTTATATGAAGTCGTTTATTATTTTTTTACTTTTTACATAGCATATTGATTATTGTAATTCAACAGTTGCTCCTGCTTCTTCTAATTTTTTCTTTAATTCTTCAGCATCAGCTTTTGCAACATTTTCTTTAACTGTTTTTGGAGCTCCATCAACTAAATCTTTTGCTTCTTTTAATCCTAATCCTGTTGCATCTCTAACTACTTTGATAACTTGGATTTTTTGTGCTCCTGCTTCTTTTAATACTACATTAAATTCAGATTTTTCTTCAGCTGCTCCTGCTACTGCTCCACCTGCTACTGGTGCTGCTACTGCTACTGCAGAAACTCCATATTTTTCTTCGATATTTTTTACTAATTCAGCTAATTCAACTACTGTTAAGCTGTCTATTGATTCTAATATATCATCAACCTTTGCCATTTTAAATTCCTCCTTATTCTTTGTAAATTTGGCTATTTACAAAATATTTTTAATTTTTTATTTTACAAATTTTTATTTTTTATATTAAAGTAATAATTTTATATTATTTTAATATATTAAAATATTTTATATTATTTTTTATGCTTATCTGTATTGAAATACTATTAAGCATTTGCTGGAGCTGGTGCTCCTTCTTCAGCTTCTTTTTTAATTCTAACTTGGTCAATTGCAACTGCAACTTTTGAAATTGTTTGTAATAATGAACCAGCAAGTTTTGAAAGAAGTTCTTCTCTTGATGGAAGTTTTGCAAGTGTAACTATTTCATCAATAGTCATAACTTTTCCTTCAATAATTCCACCTTTTATTTTGTAATTTTCATGATTTGTTGAAAATTTGTAAGCTACCTTTAATGGAGATAGATATTCTTCTTGAGTATAAATTAGTGCTGTTGGTCCTTCTAGTAAATCATCTAATCCACTTTCTCCATTTAAATCTAAAGCTCTCTTGATAATATTATTTTTAGTAATTTTACAAGTTGCTTTTGACTCTCTAAGATCTTTTCTTACTTTTGTATCATCTTCAACTGTTGTTCCTCTGTAATCAACAAGAAGTATCAAATTTGCAGATTTTAAGCTTTCTGCTAATTCTTTTACTTCAGATTCTTTTTTTGCAATGATTTCTTTATTTGCCATTTTTCTTTTTTCACCTCCTTAAAATTTTATAAATTACTTTTTTACTAATAAAAAATTCAATCTACATAGCCACCATTTCAAGGCTAATAAGATTGAACTTATCTCTCTTTATTAACCTCGGTAGGACTTCTCTTTATGCCTACTGTCTTTGGCTATTATAAATTATTTTTGGTCTATATACAAACCTGGGCCCATAGTTGTTGCTATGGATACACTTCTAATATATTGACCTTTTGCTGCTGTTGGTTTTGCTTTGATGATTGCAGACATTATTGTTTCATAGTTTTCTAGTAATTTTTGTTCTCCAAAAGATAATTTACCGAATCCTAAGTGAATAATGTTGTTTTTATCAAGTCTATATTCAACTTTACCAGATTTTACATCTGATATTGCTTTTGTAACATCCATTGTTACAGTTCCTGATTTAGGGTTTGGCATTAATCCTTTTGGTCCTAATACCTTTCCTAATCTTCCTACAACTCCCATCATATCTGGTGTTGCTACAACTACATCATAATCAAACCAATTTTCTTTTTCTATTTTTGGAATTAATTCTTCTGCTCCAACAAAGTCTGCTCCTGCTGCTTTTGCTTCATCTGCTTTTGGTCCTTTTGCAAATACTAAAACTTTTAATGTTTTACCTGTTCCATTTGGAAGAACCACTGTACCTCTAACTTGTTGGTCTGCATGTTTTGAATCTACTCCTAATTTTACATGTAATTCAACAGTTTGGTCAAATTTTGTTTTAGGCATTTTTTCAATTATACTAAGTGCTTCATTTACAGAGTATAATTTTTTTGAATCAACCAATTTTGCACTTTCTTGGTATCTTTTTCCTCTTTTCATTTTTCCCTCCTTTGGTTTTAACGAAATTTTATTTCTCCCAATTTTTTGTTATACTTTTATTTTTCTACTGTAACGCCCATTGAACGAGCTGTTCCAGCAACCATACTCATAGCAGCTTCTAATGAAGCAGCATTTAAGTCAGGCATTTTTTGTTTTGCTATTTCTTCAACTTGACTTTTTGTAAGATTAGCAACTTTTTCTCTATTTGGCTTTCCTGAACCTTTTTGAATTTTAGCAGATTTTTTAATTAAAACTGCCATTGGTGGTTCTTTTGTAATAAAGTCAAAAGATTTATCTTTGTGAACAGTAATTACAACTGGAATTATTAATCCTGCTTGCTTTGCTGTTCTATCATTAAATTGTTTTACGAAGTCCATGATGTTAACACCACTACCACCTAGAGCTGGTCCTACTGGTGGAGCTGGAGTAGCTTTTCCTGCTTCAATTTGCAATTTAATAACGATTTCTTTCTCTTCTTCTTTCTTTCCTGCCATTTTTTGCACCTCCTTTGGTTTGTATATTTAAAAATAATTTATATAAATCGCTAAGTTATTAACGATTATATGCCTAATAATATTTCAAAGTTTTGCTTTCAATTTTAGGTTAAATATATTACTTTTTTCAATTCTAATTCAAATATTTAATGATTTAATTATAATGATTATTTAACTTTTTCAACCTCAGAAAAATCAAGTTCTACTGGAGTTTCCCTTCCAAACATTGAAACTAAAACTTTCACTTTATGTTTTTCTTTATTTATTTCTGTAACTGTTCCTGTGAAATCTGCAAATGGTCCATTTATTACTTTAATATTGTCATTTACTTCATAATCAATATTTACTGATTGTGTATCAAATCCCATTTTTCTTATTTCAGAATCAGTAAGTGGAATTGGATCTGTACCAGAACCAACAAATCCTGTTACTCCTCTGGTATTTCTAACTATATACCAAGTTTCCTCAGTTACAATCATTTTTACTAAAACATATCCTGGAAATACTTTTTTTACGTTAGTTTTTCTTTTTCCATCTTTAATTTCTATTTGTTCTTCCATTGGAACAATTATATCAAAGAAATAATCTTGTAACTCTCTGTTTTTAATTGTTTTTTCGAGATCAGTTTTTACTTTATTTTCATATCCTGAATATGTATGAACAACATACCATCTTGGCTTTAAATCATAATCTTTTTGAGACATTATAAGCCTCCCTTAATTAATTTTCTTTTTATTCAATTTTTAATTTTTTATTAATAAAAACAATTAGTATTATTGATTTTCAGTGTTTTCTGTTTCTGATGTACCTTCTGTATTTTCAGTTTCTTCACCACTTGAAGTTTCATCACCGTTTTCTTCACCATCTGAAGTTTCGTTACTATTTTCTTCGCCTTCTACTAAATCAACTTGATTTTCATCTGCGATTTCATTGTCAACAACTTCATTTACTACTTCGTTTCCTTTAATTTTTTCAAGTACATCGACTTCTAATTTATTTAATCCATTAAAAATTAAATCAAAGACTAATACTAAAACAGATACAACGATAACTACTATTATAACTACAGTTGTATTACTAACTAATTCCTTTTTTGTAGGCCAAATAATCTTTTTAAGTTCTGCTTTAAAATCTTTAAACCAATGCTTTTTGTTAGTGCCTTTTTTGTCAGCCTTTTTATTTGACTTATCTTTTTTATTTGTAGATTTCTCTACTCTTTTATCCTCAGCACTTTCTACTACTTCTGTGCTATCTAGTTCTTCTTTAACTTCTTCTACTGGTACAGCAACTTTATTAACTTTTTTATTGCTCTTTACTTTCTTTTTTTTGTTATTTTTAGCCATCTTGGTTCCTCCCAACTATTAAAGCCTATTTTGTTTCTTTATGTGTTGTTGTTTTTTTGCAGAATTTACAATATTTTTTTAATTCTAATCTTTCAGAATTATTCTTTTTATTCTTATCTGTTATATAATTTCTATTGTGGCATTCTGTACATTCTAATGTTATATGTTCTCTTGCTCCTTTTGTTGCCATTTCTCATACACCTCCAGCATAAAAATCTTTTCTAGCGTATGTGTAAACTCACATACGCTAGATTATTTTATCATAATTTTACTTTTGTGTCAACCCCTATTTTTATAGTTTTTCAGTTGTTTGTAGAGTTTTTTTCATTATTTACTAAAAACTTCTTGTTTGCTTCCTAGTATTTTTTTTATACTCTGAATCAGCTTAGTTAGCCAATTCTGTTGCTTTATAACTGCAATACTCTTGTTGCTATTTATATTTAATGTATTATTAAATGCTTTTTCCTCATTTCGTCTATATATTTCTTCTAATTCTTCTTTTTCTGCTTTATTGCACCAATAATGCAAATTAATATAAGATAAAATTTTTATTGTATCTTCCTGTATTTCCTGATTTTTTAATTTTTTTCTTGTATTATAAGAAAATGTTTTTTTATTTACTTTTATTTTCTTCACAATCTCTAAAGGCATCTTTTTTATATATTTATCTTCCATCTTTGAAATAATTTCAAAAACTTCTGCATTTTTTATTTTGTTTCCTATTATTTTATTTTCTGCATTTCCTTTTATTACAAGTCCATTTAAAGCATATTCTTCAAGTTCTCTTCTGATTTTTTCTCCTATAGTATTTTCTTTATTTTTTATTTTTAATATTGATTTAATTTCAATATTACCAATTTTTTTAATTTTGTCCTTTTCCTTGAATTTTATAGCTTTTATATCATTATTAATTAAATCTTTTTGTTTTAATTTTTTTTCAAATTCTTCTATTTTTATATCCTTCTCATTAATTACAAAAGTTATTTCTTTTACTTTTAAACTTTTTATTAATTTTATAATACTAGTTAATGCTTTATATTGAAATTCATTTATTTTTTCTGGCATATCTATTATAATTTTTTTGTCACTTTGGATTTGAATATTTATAATATTTAATTTATTTGAATTCCCTTCATTATAGAGATTTTCTATAATAGAATCTATTTGATCTTTGCAATTCTTTTTTCTTAGCGTACTGCATATCAATTCTTTATTAGTTATTATCATTACTCCAGAATTCGAATTATTTATAATTTCATTATTTTCATGAAGTAATAATTTTTTTAAATCAAAATCTCTATAACTATTTAATATCTTCTTTTCTTTTTCATCTAATTCATTTGTTTTTTCATTTAGTAACATTTTTATTGCTAATTTTCCATTATTACTATCATTTATTGAAATAATTTCACATTCCCTACCATAACTTGTTTTTATTCTATTATATATTTCAATTTTTTTATTACTTATTGTATTTATCAAATTTAATATTAATTCTTTATCTTTTTTCTTTATTATGTATCCTAAAAATATTTGACTAATTCTATTCGTTAATCTTATTACTGTATATCCATTATCTAATAAGCATGTATAAACATTTTCTAAACTCACATTATCTTTTTTGTTAGTGGTCATTTTTAAAAGACATAATTCATCAATAGCAATCTGATTATTTTCTTCAAATTTACTTTTCTTTTGAATTAGATTTCCGTCTTTTACTATATAAATATTAACTTCCTTTTTACTTATTCTTTCTTTTGTTTTCATTAGTTTAATTTATATATTCCTCCACTTTTACTTTCTATATTATATATTAATACCCTTTTCTTTTCAAGTAAAAAGGAAAAATTTTTTATTTGCTTGTAATATGTCCTACTAAAAACTTTAGTTTTAAATAAAAAAAGTTTAAATTGCTAAATATAATCTAACAATTTAAACTCTCTATATTTTTATAATATTATTGTAATTGTTTTGCTACTTCTTCAGCAAAGTTTTCTTCTCTTTTTTCTAGACCTTCACCTTTTTCAAATCTTGCAAAT
>CANQHI010000038.1 GCA_947623725.1 uncultured Clostridia bacterium
TAATTTTGCTCCTATTGCAGCACAAGTTCTTGCTATATTTCCAGTATTTTGTGGTATCTCTGGTTCTACCATAACAATATTTAACTTCATAAATAATCCTCTTTATTATATTTTTTACTTATTAATTTTTAAATTGTAAGCTTTACTAAATTTTATAAAGCATACTATTTCAATATAATAACAATTATCTATACCATTGTCAAACTTTTGTTATTACTTTGTTTTTCTATATTTATTCTTTTTATTTTTTCTAGAATATTTAACTCATACTTATTCTTTTATTTTATCGTGCTCTTATCATACAATAATCATTACATTAAACTTTATACATCTTTTAATTATACTAAAGCATCTAACTTTTTGCTTGATTCTTTTACCTTTTTTGTTTCTTTTCTTTCTGTTTCATCTTTTACATTTAAAAATAATGGATCATCAAAGAAATCATACAAATCTATTTTCATTCCTTTACAAATTTTATACAATTTTTCTATTGTGATAGTTTCTTTTTCACCTCTCATAAAACTTCGTACTGTCGAATAATTGATATTTGAATCATCAGATATTTGTTTTATTTTGATCTTTTGTGATGTTCTTATATTCATTATTCTTTGTCTTACTGCAGTAGATAAATATAAATTTCCATTAATTTCTTTACTTTTTGGGTAATTTGTAGAACCAAATTCTTTAAATGAATCATAATTAAATATATCTTTAAGTTGAATTTTAAATGCTTCGCAAATATGAAGTAATGTTCTTATTGTAATGGTATTAGTTTTCTTACTCTTTCCTATAAAACTGTCTATTGTCGATCTTGCTAAACCCGACTCGGTTGCAAGTTTCGTTACATTATAATTTTCAGATTTACAAAGTTCAATTATTTTTTGCCTTAGTTCTTTTGATACATCCATTTTTTCGCCCCCGATTTAAAATTTTTTTCAAGTATAGCAATGTTGCCTAAAATTCGTTGACGATAAAATGTCACTTTTTAAAATTTTCTTTATAAAGCTAAAAATTTTTTATAATTAATAAGAAAATTTATTAACTTCAAAAAAAATAGGCTATAAATAGCCTATTTTTATGGATTTATATGTATAAATCTAATTATTTTTTATTAACAACTTCTTTAAGAGCTTTTCCTGCTTTGAATACAGGTGCTTTTGATGCTGGTATTTTAATTTCTTCTCTAGTTTGTGGATTTCTTCCTTTTCTTGCAGCTCTTTTTCTTACTTCGAAAGATCCAAATCCAACTAATTGAACTTTTTCACCTTTCTTTAAGCTTTCTGTTACAGCTGCTACGAAAGCATCTAATGAAGCTTCAGTACTCTTTTTTGTTTCTCCTGTTTTAGCAGCCATAGCTGCGACTAAATCAGATTTGTTCATTTAATTTACCTCCTATTAAGATACAAATATGTTTTGTAGAAATCTTCTTTTTCATTCTACTACCTTATTATTCGCCAACAAAAAACAAAATCCTTCTTTATTTTTCATTTTTTTACTTTCAAACCTTACAGCTGTCTATTTTTCGCAAGCACCACATTTTAAAATATGCTATTTTACTGCATTTGCAAGATTTATTTCTTTTTATAGTACTAATATTACGTTTATGTTACAACCGCAAGTATTCTCGATTTTTTCTCCAATTTTTATAATCTATCTTTTAAAATTTATAAAACAAAAATCTTTTATTTTTATAATTCTTAACAAAAATAACAAAATTATATAACTAATTGCTCCTACAAAAAAAGAAATTAATAAACTTACAATACTATGACTAGTAATATTAAATAGAATTTTTATTATAATCACCATAAAAGCACTTGCTATTGCGGGTTTTATAATATTTATTTTATGTATTCTTATATCAGTATATTTCTTAATTGCAATCATGCAAACTAAAAATCCAACCAAATTATACATTACAGTTGCAATAGCAGCACCATTAGTTCCTCCTATTGATAAATTAACCTTTGGAATTAAAATTTTATTTAATACTGCTTTTACAATTACACCTAGAGTTACAGCAATTATTGGTATTCTTGATTTTCCAATTCCATATAAAACTACATTAAGCATTTGTGTTATAGTAATAAATATAATTGAAATTGAACTTATCTTTAATATCATTGCCCCACTTGATGCATTTGGAAATAGAAATTTCAAAATCTCATCTGCAAAGCATAAGAAAATTGCTACTATTGGCATTACTATTGACATTCCAAACATAATTGATTTATTTATTCTAGTTTCTTTTTCTTTTAACTTATAACTTGCCGATGCCATTGTTGGCATTAAAGCCGTTGTTATAGCTGTATTAAAAGATAGTGGAAACATTATTAAAGTCTCTACCTTTCCACTAAGTATGCCATATTCTTTTTTAGCATTTTCATATCCTATTATATTTTTTAGCTCATTAACTATTGTTGTGGAATCTATATTTTTTGCAATACTTCCAATAATTGCTGTAAGTGATATTGGAATAGCCACTCTAATTATTTCCTTAATTAAAGAAGCAGTTCTAACTTTTTCACTAACTTTGTTTTGTTGTAAATCAGATTTAATTTCCTTTCTCTGTTTTAAAAATGCTGAAAACAAATACAAACATTCAAACAAATTTGCAAGTGTAGCAGAAAAGTTTGCACATGCAGCCATTATTGTAGTATTTGGATTAACTGTAAGAAAAACTGAACCTTCTATAAATAAAAATGTTGTTATAGTTTTAGTTATCTGGTCAATAGATTGACCTCTAGCCATTTCCTTTAAATTTTCTCTTCCATTAAAATATCCTCTAAATACTGATATTACTGCAACTATAAATACTGAAGGAGATAATGCTAAAATAGATAGTTCTGCTTCCTTTATATTTAGATAATTATTTGCAATTTGTTTTGCAAATACACATAAAAAATAACTTCCTGTAAGACCTATGCTTCCAAAAATGAGCATTGATATTTTAAAAACTTTATACGCACCTTTATGATCTCCCTTTGAAGTACGATTTGATACTATTCTTGATATTGCCCCCGGAAGTCCTGTAGCAGTTATACTTAGTATTAATGCATATACCTGAAATCCTGCTGAACTTATAGCATTTCCCTCATCACCAAAGCCTGGTCTATTAGTTAAATATAATTTATATATTAATCCTAATCCCTTTACTAATACTTGTGAAATTAACAGTGCAAATACGCTTTGCTTAAACGTTTCTTTGGATTTTTTACTCATTACTTTATGTATTATAATGTAGTTTTTAATTAAAACATTTCATAAAAACAACATTAATCCTTTCTTTAAACCTTATTCATTTTGCAAAATTATATTTTTCTTTTTAATAATATGATTAAATTTAATATTTTATTATATTAAGCAAAAAAAAATTACCGAAAACACTTGTAATTTTTGTAATTTTGTAGGATAATATAAGTAATTGAAAATATTATTTAAAGGATAATAAAATGAAATTATTAGATAAATTTTTAAAATTTTTACAAACAGATAGGAATACTTTTTTTACCTATACATTTTCATTAATTACAATATATATATTAGTAGATAGGTTAACAGAATATTTACTTATTGTTTTCACAGGTGTAGCTTCTAATTATTGGGGACCTATTGCATACGGAATAGCTTTTCTATTCCCTATTTTTGCGTTCTTATTCTCATTTACATCAAAGTTTATAACTTGTGACGATGATAAGCTTTTTTGGGTATATTCATATTACGTAGTTCTGTATATTTTGTCTATTACAATGATTATAGAATGGCTAAATGAATTATTCTGGTATGGAATATTATCATTACCAGGATATACAACAATCGCAACAGAGTTCTCTTACTTAATTAGACCAGCACTATCATCTATTGCATTAGCAATTCCGCTATCTACTGCTAACTCTATATTTAAGTCATTATATAGAGGAATTAATGATTCAAAAGATATGAAAGATTCTATATTTGATTATGATGGAATAAGTTTAGCGCCAAAATCTAACAGTGTAGGTCCATATACTAATGAAATTTTCATTGGTACAGATAAAGATCATGGATTTGATGTAAAACTTCCTGAAATAAGAAGATTTGAGTCAACTTTAGTCTGTGGTGTATCAGGTGCTGGAAAAACTTCACTTATATTTGAACCATGGGTTGCACAAGATATTAGTAAAAAATACTTCTTTAGAGAATCGTCTAAAACACTTGCATTTGCTGCATTAAAAACTGGTATCGCAACTATCAATGCACCTTATGATAATGAATATATTAATAAAAACTTTAGTTTAAATATGTTAGTCCCTGTTGAATCAAGAAAAGCTATTTTTAATAACTACTTTAAAAAATTAATTTATTGTGATTCACCAGCTAAACCAATTTATAAAAATATAGGTATTACCTATATGGCTCCTGATTATGAAACAATATCAAGAGTTAAAAATGTTTGTGATAACTATGGTATGAGTTATAACATTGTAGATCCAGATGATCCTAATTCAATCGGACTTAATCCATTTTCATTTGATGATCCAGTAAAAACTGCATTATCAATATCTACAGTGTTAAAAGGATTTTATACAGACAAAAATCCTGAAATGGCAAGAGCTTATCAAGAAAATCTATCAAACCAAATTATTGAAAACTTAGCTATCCTTTTAAAAGTTGCATACCCTATTTTAAATAATGGAAAATTGCCTAATATAGAAGATATGCTTAAACTTTTAAATAATTTCGATTTAATCGAAAAACTATGCAAAATATTAGAGAATGACCCAGAATTATCACAAAGATATGAGAACCAAATTGGTTATTTTAAAAAGAACTTTTACCATGATAGTCCTAATAAAGATGAAATGCAAAAAGTTATATCTATTCCAACATCTCAGTTAGATACACTTTTAAGATATCCAGGTGTAAAGAATATTTTGTGTAATAGAAATAATAATATTAATTATGATAGAGTATTAGAAAATGGTGATATTTGTTTAGTATGTACTCGTAGAGGTGATTTAGGTGAAACAGCACATAAAGCTTTTGGATTATTCTTCTTATTGTTAATGCAATTCTCTGTTTTAAGAAGACCTGGAAACGAAAATAATCGTATTCCTCACTTCTTATATATTGATGAATTTCCAGAGTTTATATGCTCTGCTACAGAAACAATATTTACTGTTTATAGAAAATACAGAGTTGGAACTGTTGTTTCAGCACAATCAATATCACAAATATTAGCAAATGGAGAAAAATTAGGTAACACAATTATTGCAAATTGCAATAATAAAATCGTATTTGGAAATAACTCTCCAGAAGACAATGAATGGTGGTCTAAAGAACTCGGTGATAAGAAAGATTGGTATATTACTCAAGGTCCATTCAATGGAAAAGAAATGAAATATAGCGATAATATGAACGCAGTATATAAATATGGAACAAAGTACTTCCCTGGTAAAATCCAATCTTTGAAGTTCAAAAAATGTATGTATAAAATCAGAGATGAAAAAGGTAAAATGCTTAATGGTACTGCAAGTCTTGATTTTATGCCTTCAAAATATAAAGAAAAACAACCAATCAAATTTTATAATTTTAGTAAATTTACTAGTGGCATAACTGAAGAAAATCAAAAATCTAATAAGAAAAAATCTATTTTAAATGCTTCTTATGCTGAAGATGAAGTTACAGGAAATATTGATCCAATTAAATTAGATAAATCAGATTTAAACTTTGACATAAATAACAGTGATGCAATTACATTTAATTTTAGAAAAAATAATAATAATTAAATAAAAAAATATCGGCAGTAGTTATACTCCGGTATTTTTTTATCTTATTAAATATTTTTATTTATCTTTTTTTGAATATTTCATATTTTTGTCTTCATTTTTTATTTACTTTCTTTTTTTTGAAGATTGCTAGTATCAACATTTTCATCTGGTATATAATATTTAGTTTCAAGCATTTTATCAGGTAAATATTGCTGTTCTACCCAATGTCCTGGATAATCATGTGGATACTTATAACCTACTGAATATCCTTCTTTTAGCATTCCTTCTGCTGGTGCATTTCTAATGTGCATTGGTATTGTACCAGTATCTTTATTTTTTACATCATCTAATGCAGAATTAATTGCATTATACGATGCATTAGATTTTACCGAATTTGCATTGTATACTGCTGCTTCTGCTAAAATTATCTGTGCTTCTGGCATACCAACCATATGAACTGCTTGCATTGCTGCATTTGCTACAACTAAAGCATTTGGATTTCCAAGTCCAACATCCTCTGCTGCTGAAATTACAATTCTTCTAGCTAAAAACATAGGATCTTCTCCTGCATTTAATGCTCTTGCTAAATAGAATACAGTTGCATCTGGATCAGAACCACGCATTGATTTTATAAATGCACTAATATTATCATAATGTGAATCTCCATCTTTATCAAATATTGATTTTCTTGTTTGCACACATTCTTTTGCAACTTCATTAGTTATATTTATAAATCCTTCACTATCAGGTGGCGTTGTTAATACTGCTACTTCAAGATTATTAAGTGCAGTTCTCACATCTCCATTTGAAGTTATTGCAAATTTTCTTAAAACATCATCTTCTATTTTTATATTATAATCTTTTAAGCCCTCTTCACTCTTTAATGACTTTTTTAATATTGTGTAAATATTTTCTTCTGTTAATGGGTGAAGCTGAAATACCATGCTTCTAGATATCAGAGCTTTATTTACTTCAAAATATGGATTTTCTGTAGTTGCTCCTATTAGAATTACAGTTCCATTCTCTACATAAGGAAGTAATGCATCTTGTTGAAGTTTATTAAATCTATGAATTTCATCAATAAATAAAATGCATTTACCACTTGGATTTAATAATGTATTTTCTGTTTCTGCTATTGCATCTTTAATATCTCCCACCCCTGATGTTACTGCATTTAACTTTATAAATTTATATTTTGTAGTATTGCTTATAATTCTTGCTAAAGACGTTTTTCCGCATCCTGGAGGTCCCCATAAAATTATGCTTGATAATCTATCTGCTTTTATATTCCTATATAATATTTTATTTTCACCTAATATATGTTCTTGACCTACATAATCATCTAATGTTTTTGGCATCATTCTAAATGCTAAAGGCTTACTTGTGTCCATTTTAATTTTCCTTTATTATTAATTTATCTTTACTTATAAAACAATTCTTTTACAAATTATTTAATAATATATTTTTAAAGATTTTTCAATCCTAACTTTATTATTTCTTCTACTGATAAATCCTTTGTATTAATTTTTTCTAACACGTTCTCTACATCTTTTTTAGCATATCCTAAAACCTGTAATGCTTCTACTGCATCTTTTGCATTTCCATTTATTACATAAGTTTTTTCAGATTGTTCATCTTCTATTGCATCTTCTGTTTTCATTTTATCTTTTAATTCTAATATAATTCTTTGTGCAGTTTTAGCTCCAATACCTGGAAGATTTTTTAAAGTATTTATATCATTTGATATTACAGCTATAGCAAATTTTGAAGGAGTAATATTTGACAAAATCTTTAATGCTGATTTTGAACCTATACCTCCTACACTTATTAATAATTCAAACATTGCAAGCTCTTCATTAGTCAAAAAACCGTATAAATTTATATCATCTTCACTTACCCTTAAATATGTGTATATTTTAGCTGTTTTATTTAACTCTAAGTTTTCTAAAGATGTATCTGGCATTGATACTTTATATCCAATTCCATTTACATCAATTATTGCAAAATTTTCTTTTTTTAGTTCTACTGTTCCTTTTAAATGGTATATCATTTTTTATCTTTTATAATTCTCCTTATAAAATTTAGGCTTTTAAGTTTCGCCTAATTTTAGAATTATTTTATCAATATTAATATATTAAGTCAATATATCATATTATTTTTCAATTATATAAAGCTAATATTTCAGTATTTTTTTATGAGATTAAATCTTCTCTATTCTTTTTTCTTTGCTAAATTAAAAGTAACATTCCCGATCTCATCTATCTGCTTTTCTAAACTGTACCCACTAGATACTAGATTAATAGTAACCATCGGACGAAGTGCAAAAGTCGGTCTACGTCCATCACCGATTAGAGTAATAACAGCCGTAACCACTTACAGCGCATTCACTATCATTAGTGCCCACAACCTGTATCCCGAAATCGCAAGCACTTTCAAACAATAATACAAAACGACCTGAAAGGTAGTATACTTCATCCAATAACCTTTCACCGCTTTTAGTTTTAAATAACAAGTTATAATATTCTTCATTTATAAATTCGTCCTGGTGATTAAAATAATTATGGGAATAAAATGATTGTTTGAAAGCTGGTATATCAATACCTGAACCCAATCCAGTCACCATACCCTCTCCATTTTCTCTTTCCCACATTTCACATTCTTTATCGCTTCCTGTTTCTGTTGTTCCATCGTATTCATATGTCCATTTTGAATCATAGTCTCCCCATATTTTTGGATAACTCGGATTACTATATGTTGCCGTTGCTACTTCCAAAATATACTGTTCCTTCTATTGGATCCTCTTTTAATTCATTTGGTTTATGTTTATAATTCTTATAATCATATGTGCTTACTTTTTGTATATCACTTCTTCTTAAGTTTGCTACTGATATTCCTCTTTTCATTTGATTATTTTTATCATATTGTCCATAACATTGCCTACATACTTCATTTATTGCCCATACTCCATTATTATATCCGTTTATCCCTTTTAATGTTAATTTTGCTTCTGTTGGCTTATCTGATATTAATCTTATTGTTTTTGTATTTTTATCATAATCCCATATTCTCCAGCCTAATTCTTCTGTTGTAAATTTTTGTTCTAAATCTTCATTTATATTATCATTTATGCTTTTTTCAGTTTCTTCTACTCCTGATGTTTCTTTTTTTATTATACATGGATTTTCCTCTGTTTTTTCTGTAGGAGTATATCCTGTAACATAAGCTCCTACATAATCATTATAGTCTATTGTTATTTTTTCCATCTCTTCCGCTATTTCTTCAATTGCTTCTTGTTCTTGTTTTTCTGCCTCTTGATATTCATTTACTGCTTTTTTTGCCATTTTAAACAATCCATTTTCACTTAAAGCTGTATTTATTGTTACTCCTGCTAGTATTAAAAGTATTATTATTGTGATTACTAATGCAACTAATGTTATTCCTTTTTCTTTGTAGTTTATTTTTTTCATCTTTTTTATGTCTCCTTTTTTACTTTTGTTTGACTTTATATACCTTAATTTAAAATTTAGTATTATGTATTAAATTTTATATTACACAATTTTATTTCATCTATGTTGATTTTATTAATACTAAAGTATTAAGTCTACACATCATACTTTTTTATTCACTATTTTTTATTAAGTAAAAAGATTAATAAAAAAGTATAAAATCTTGCAATTCATTTATTTCAATGTTTACGCAAAATTTTATACTTTGTTTTTTTACATTTTTGTAATAATTTTTATTTTTAATTTATTCTTATCAATAGCTTTATTATGCTATATTTTACATGTATTTACTTTTTATTAATCTTTTTAATTAAACAAAAAATTAAATCATATGAATTTGGTTCTATAAAAGTATCCATTTTTTTAATTCTAAACAAAGTCAAATCTACCTAAATGAATCTTAAAAATGAAAAACAATAGATTAATTTCATTATTAATTACTTTTCATCTTCGATATCGTCAATTCCCTCAATATCTTTTATGTGCATTCAATATCTTCTACTTTTGTAAAAGTCAATATAAAATTGATAAAAAAATACAAAGTTAAATTGATAAAAAAATTCAATATCATTTTTCCAGAAAATGTAATGTCACTAATTACATTTTCTGGGATTTTTTATTTTCTATTTTCAACTTCTTCTAATTTATCTTTTAATCGATAGGATTGTCCTGTTATTTTTATTACGCTGGAATGATGTAATAATCTGTCTAAAATTGCATTTGCTAATGTATTGTCACTAAATACTTCTCCCCATTTTGAAAATGGTTGATTTGTCGTTATTATTGTTGAATTCTCTTCATATCTTTTTGCTATTAATTGAAAAAATAAATTCGCTCCATCTCTATCTACTGGTAAATAGCCTATTTCATCAATTATTAGTAACCTATATTTACAAAATTGCTTTAACCTTTGTTCTAATCGGTTTTCATTATGTGCTTTTTTTAATTGCATTATTAAATCATGACATGATATGAAGTATGTTAAATATCTTTTTTTTGCTGCGGCTATTCCTAAACTTATTGCTAAATGTGTTTTTCCAACCCCACTTGAACCTACAAATAATACATTTTCCTTATTTTCCATAAATCTTAAAGTTTCTAGTTCCAACATCTGTTGTTTACTTATTCCTGGCTGATATGAAAAATCAAAATCTTTTATTTCTTTCTCAAATGGAAATCCTGCCACTGATACCTGTATCTTTGATGCTCTTTCATCTCTATATTTTATTTCTTCTTCTGTTAATCTATACA
>CANQHI010000039.1 GCA_947623725.1 uncultured Clostridia bacterium
CAGATAAAAGCAATATTGAAACTTTAGATATTAAAAAATTTAATAAAGAATATCCTATTCTTAAAGTTGCTAAAACTAATAAATTTCATGATAGATTTATTGTAATAGACAACAAAGAAATGTATCATTTAGGTGCTTCTATAAAAGATTTAGGAAAGAAATGCTTTGCGATTAACAAAATAGAAGATATGGAAATTATAGAAAGAATTATTAATTTATAAATGTATAAAAGATAATACTATAATAAAAAAAGTGATGCTTTACTCAGAAATATCGTTTCGAAGAAATTATAGATTAATTCATATTTTCAAAAAAATAAAAAAAACATTGATTTTTTAATAAGCTTTGTATAATAAATGTAGTAAATGACAATTCTACAAATGTGGTTTTGCCGAATAGAGTTAAGCTCATATCTACTCGTTAAAGTGTAGATGTGAGCTTTTCTTATGGTAGTGGTTTATAAACAGTGATTTCATAATAAAAATCTGAACGAAGATGCAGAGTTGCAATTTTATGTTAAATATAGTACAATATATATTGTATATATTATTTTATATATGTCTCAAAAAAACTATATTAGGAGGATTACAAAATGAGATGGAAGAAAAAAGAAAGAAAATTGCTTCTTGTATCAGCAGTATTGCTTTTCACAGTATGGACAGTTTTACGGCTAATATCATATGTCGAATTTAATGTAAACTGTGAGCAATATATTAAAAGAGCGGCAGATGCTAGTACTGTTGAAACTGCAATAGGTGAACTTGAAAAAGCTATCTCTTATGCGGAAAAAAACGATTTAACTGATGGAGTAGTGTCAGTATTTCTCCATCAACCAAAAAACGATATAGGCTTTTGGTATAATAATATAACAGAAGCATGTGAGGAACTGAAAAATCTTCCAGAAGATGTGACTTCTCTGGAAAAGACGAATGTTCTTATGAAAATTAGAGAAACTCTAATAGATGAGAGTAGAGAAGAAGTTTTAGTCACATGTCCAGACGGAATTAGCATTTATCCACATAATCTTATATATTTTTTGTGGGGAACATTTTCAAGTATTTTTTTAATATATGTATTAATCGTAGTTATTATTGCATGGATTAATAATTGGGACTAATAAAATAGGAGGCTAAATTGCATTCCACCCCTCTGTAATACAGAGGGGAGATTTTTAAATTTAGAGGTGATTTATCTATATGAATATAGATTTTAAAAATATAATACAAGAAATCTGTAATGAAGAAAATATAAAATATAAATTTTTATCTAAAGATTGGGTAATAATGCTTGAAAAAGATGGAAAAACTAGATTTATTTCTGGTTATAAGTTTGATTTAAATTTACATGGAATAGGATCAATTGCAGATGATAAATTTGCTTTATATGAAGTTTTAAAGGAAAAAAATATTCCAATAATTGAACATAAAATTGTTTATAATAAAAATAATAATTTAGATTATGCAATTGGTTGTAATACTTACGAATATGTCAAAGATTATTTTATTAAAAATAACAATCATATAGTAATAAAGCCTAATAATGGAACATGCGGACATAATGTGTTTGAAGTAACTGATATTAATAAAATTGATGATATTCTAGATAAAATATTTACTAGCAATTATTCAATTAGTATATGTCCTTATTATAATATAAAGCATGAATATAGAGCCATTATGTTAGCTGGAGAAAATAAATTATTATATGCAAAATATTTACCAATTGTTATTGGTAATGGAAAAAAAACTATAAGACAATTGCTTATTGAATTTAATCGTGATTATTTTATGGATAAATTACAAGATTCAAAATATGATAAAGTTCTTGCTAATAATGAAAAGTTTCAATATAATTGGAAATTTAATCTTTCACAGGGTTCAATAGCTAAAAAAGTAGATAATAAAATATTAGAAGATAAATTAGTAAAACTTGCAAAAAAGGTTTGTAATGAGATTAATTTAAAGTTTGGAAGTGTTGATATAATCCAAACTACAGAAGATGAATTATTAATATTAGAAGTAAATAGCGGAGTAATGCTTGAAAATTATATAAGATTTGATACGAATGGATATATGGTTGCTAAGAATATTTATAAGGAAGCTATAAAGAATTTATTTTTGTAAAAAACGAAGGTTAAACTTAATTGATTTATGAGAGAATAATATTAAAACAAAAATAAATTAACGAACTAGCATTAAAAAATATTATTAATTAAAAAGATTAATAAAAAATAAATATATTTAAAATATAGCATAATATAGTCAATTATAAGAAAAAAATAAAGATAAAAATTATTACAAAATTGTAAAAAAATAAAGTATAGAATTCTGCAAAATCATTGAAATAAATGAATTACAAAATTTTATACTTTTTATTAATCTTTTTACTTAATAAAAAAGTATAGAAGTAAAATATTATTTAGTATAGAGCTAATATTATATAAATAATAAAATTAATTTATTAATAAAAATAGAAAAAAATAATAAAAAATGGAGGAACTCAAAAGATGAGAAAAATAGATTACAAGGAAAAAGGAATAACTTTGGTAGCATTAGTAATAACAATAATAATACTATTGATTTTAGCAGGAGTAGCACTAACAACAGCATTAGGACAAAATGGATTATTTGAAAGAGCAAAGGTAGCGGGAGAAAATTATAAAAGTGCAGAAGCAGATGAGTCGAAAAAATTAGTAGAAGTAGATAAAGAGATAGATAAAATGGTAGATGGAGAAGATTCACAGGATTCACCAGTATCAAATATACCAGAAGAAATGCAAGTAGGAGATGTAGTAAATTATACACCAGATACAACAACAACTTATAATTTAACAAGTGATAAGAGTGGATATGATACAGAGCAAACAGTAGATCAAGAAACATACACATGGAAAGTATTAAATATAAATAATGATTCAGTAGATATTATGGGAGTGCCAACATCTTCAATGCCAACAGTATATTTTAGAGGATCAACGGGATACAATAATGGAGTATATTGCTTAGATGAACTATGTAAAACGTTATACTCTAATAATAAGTTAAGGGCTGAAGCAAGAAGTATAGATTTACAAGATATAGAAGCAAAAATGAATACAACAGGTAAGAATGCAAGAGGAACATGGTCAAATGCAGTAAAATATGGAGAAACAAAAGTATACTCATCAAACCAATACTATCCAAACCTAGCGATGTATGAAAATATATTAGGAATAGATAATGATATAGTGAACACAAGTGGAATAGGAGAAAGTAATGATGGTACTAAGTTAGAAGAAATAACAATACCATTGTTAGAAAGTAATACAAGTACGTTTTCAAGTTCAAAATCAATGGCTAAGAAAAAGATGACTGTAAAACAGAATTATTATGAATTGGAGTCACCAAGTGAATGTTTTGATGATTCTAAGTTCTATGATGTGATTTTTGGAACAGGAACTGAGTATTGGCTTGCGTCTCGTTCTTCTCTTTGTGACAATAGCGATGCTGCTTTTGGACTTCGATGTGTGAAAGATAGCCAACTTACTGGATACGACTTATTTTTCTCGTATAATCTACCTAACACAAATACGTCATATCATGTTGCACCAATAGTTTCACTAGACTCTAATGTCAAATACACGAGTGCAGGAGATGGAAAATGGAATATATCCTAATAAAAATATAAGGAAGTTATATCCTCTGACTGAGCTAAGTCGGAGGATATTTTTTTAAATATTATTTATATTGACAAACTAGTATTAAAATGGTAATATATAAATGTTAGATAAATCTAACTTGAGGTTTATAGATATCCTAAAATCTAAATATTTTTTTAAGGAATAAAAATGGAATTATTAAATATAGAGAACTTATATGCAAAAGCAGGAGAAAAAGAAATATTAAAGGGATTAAATTTAAAAATAAATAAAGGTGAAGTCCACGTAATAATGGGACCTAATGGGGCAGGAAAGTCTACACTTGCAAATATTATTTTAAATAATCCTCAATACAAGATTACAGAAGGAACTATTAAATTTGAAGGTGAAAAAATAAATAATTTAAAAACTGATGAAATCGCAAGAAAAGGAATATTTATGTCTTTTCAAAGCCCTGAAGAAGTTGCAGGAATATCAGTAGTTAATTTTTTAAAGACAGCAAAAACTGCAAGAAGTAAGGAACCAATAAAAATATTTGCTTTTAAAAAAGAAATAGAAGAAAATATGGAAAAGCTAAATATGAAAGCATCTTATGGAAATAGAGACTTAAATGTTGGTTTTTCTGGTGGAGAGAAAAAGAAAAATGAAATTCTACAAATGCTTATGCTTAAACCAAAACTAGCGATTCTTGATGAAACAGATTCAGGTCTTGATGTAGATGCTATAAAAACTGTTTCAAAAGGAATTAATATGTATAAAAATGATGAAAATGCAGTGTTAATAATAACACATGGAACCAAAATACTTCAAGAAATAAAAGTGGATTTTGTTCATGTCTTAGTAGATGGCAAAATAATAAAAACTGGAGATGGTAATTTAGCAAATACAATTGAAAAAGAAGGATATGAACAATTTAAGAATTAAGCATATAAATCACATATAATAAATAATACAGAAGGATATTAAAATTATATAAATCTACTAAAGAAGATGATTTAATAAGAAAAATTTGAAAGGTTAAAAAATGTCTAAAACAAAAATAGAAGAAGTAAATAGAAACATATATAATATAAAAAATAAAGAAGAATATGATTTTAGAACAATAGGGTTAACAGAAGAAGTAATTAAAGAAATATCAAGTAAAAAAAATGAACCAGAATGGATGCTTGATTTAAGATTAAAAGCATTAAAAGTATATGAAGATCTAAGCATGCCAACTTGGGGACCAGATTTAAGTACACTTGATATGAGCAAAATTGCAACCTATGTAAGACCTAAAACAGATATGAAATCATCATGGAATGATGTACCAGAAGATATAAAAAGCACATTTAATGCATTAGGAATACCAGAAGCAGAAAAAGAATCACTTGCTGGAGTTGGTGCACAATACGATTCTGAAATTGTATATCATAGTATAAAAGATGAATTAGTAAAACAAGGTGTCATTTATACCAATTTTGATACAGCAATAAAAGAATATCCAGATTTAGTTAAGAAATATTTTACAAAATGTGTACCAATTACTGACCATAAATTTATAGCACTTCATTATGCAGTATGGTCTGGAGGATCTTTTGTTTATGTGCCCAAAGGAGTAAAATTAGATATTCCCCTTCAATCATATTTTAGATTAAATGCAAAAGGTGCAGGACAATTTGAACATACACTAATTATTGTAGATGAAGGAGCATCACTTCAATTTATAGAAGGTTGTTCAGCTCCAAAATATAATGAAATCAATTTACATGCAGGATGTGTTGAATTATTTGTAAAAGAAGGAGCCTTTTTAAGATATTCGACAATTGAAAACTGGTCTAAAAACATGATGAATTTAAACACAAAAAAAGTTATAGTAGAAAAAGACGGAAAAATAGAATGGGTAACAGGTTCATTTGGATCTAAAGTTTCAATGCTTTATCCAATGAGTATATTAAATGGAGAAAATGCTAAATGCGAATTTACAGGAATTTCTTTTGCAGGAAAGGGACAAGACTTAGATACAGGACTAAAAATAGTTCATAATGCAGAAAATACTTCATCTGTTGTTAATTCTAAATCAATATCAAAAGATGGTGGAGCATGTACATTTAGAAGTAGTGTAAAAATAAGACCTGTTGCAAAAAAATCAAAGACTTTTGTATCATGTGAATCTCTTATGCTAGATAGTATATCTCGTTCTGATACAATTCCGGTCAATGATATACAAACAGAAGAAGTTGAATTTTCACATGAAGCAAAAATAGGAAAAATATCTGAGCAAGCAATTTTTTATATGATGTCGAGAGGAATATCAGAAGAAGAAGCAAAAGCAATGATAGTAAGAGGATTTGCAGATCCAATATCAAAAGCTCTTCCTATAGAATATGCGGTTGAAATGAATAACTTAATTAATCTAGAACTAAAAGGAGCAATCGGATAACTACAGAAATTAGATTTTATAGTAAATAAAAAAATATATAATGAACTATATGTTCATTATACGAGGAGAAATATGGAAAAGTATACATTGAATGAAACAAGTGTAAGAACAGCTAATAATTTTGGAATAAACAATATTAAATTAGAAATGGAATTACCAGTAGTAAAAAGATTTGATAATGCCATGATAATTACTTATGAAATGGACAAAATAGAAATAGGAAATATTGGAATAGATGTTTTAAATTCAAAACAAACATCAAAAATAGGATTAAGTTTAAATCAAAATTATACTTTAATATTGACTGTTCCAAAAGGAGAAAAATTAAAAGAGCCAGTTATACTTGATTTTAATTTTGATGAAGATAATATAGTTTTAGTTGACAATATCAAAATACAATTAGAGAATAATGCGGAAGCTGACTTTATATTGAAATATAGCTCAGAAGAAAATAATAAATATTTTCATTATTTAAAATTAGAAACAATAGCAAAAGAGAATTCAAAATCCAAAATAATTATTGCAAATATGCTTGATAATGATGCAGAGAGTTTTATTGCTATTGAAAATACACAGCAAGAACAATCAAAAGTAAATTATATATTAGCTGAACTTAGTGGAAAAACTAAGATTTCAAACTATTTTTCAAAATTAGAAGGTAATTATGCAGAAAACAATGTAAAATCTATTTATTTAGGAACAAATAATGATGTAATTGACATAAACTATAATATAGAAGTTTATGGAAAGTATACAAAATGCAACATAAATACTCAAGGGGCTATTAGTGGTAATGCGCATAAGAACTTCAAAGGAATAATTGATTTTAAGCAAGGAGCAGAAAACTCAAAAGGTATAGAAAATGAAAATTGCATGATTTTATCTGATACAGCAATTTCTAAATCGCTTCCAGTTTTACTTTGCAAAGAAGAAAATGTTGAAGGGGAGCATGGTGTATCATCAGGTAAAATTGACGAAGCAAAACTATTTTATATAATGACAAAGGGAATATCTTACGATGATGCAAGAAAGTTAATAGTAAAGGCTAATTTTAGTAAAATATTAAAAGAAATAAAAAATGAAGAATTACAAAATGAAATTATAAGTATAATTGATGAAACATTATAAAAAGTAAATGTAATTGAACTAATAGATGAAAAAATTATTATAATTAAAATTATAAATATAATAAATGTAAGAAACGTAATTATAAATAAGTAATAAGGGTTTATGGGCAAATCCTAACAAAAACCTAAATATAGAATACAAGGAGCAAATGATGTATTTAAGCTAATAAATATATCAATTAGAAAAAATGACAAGTTATGAAATTAGAAAGGACTTTCCTATACTAGAAAATAAAAATATAGCATATTTAGATAGTGGAGCTACAACACAAAAACCAGTGCAAGTATTAAAAGCAGTTAATGATTTTTATAGAGAAGCTAATGCTAATCCACATAGAGGTGCATATAAATTAAGCATTGCTGCGACAGAGAAATATGATGAAGCAAGATACAAAGTAGCAAAATTCATAAATGCAAAATATTCTGAAGAAATAGTATTTACAAGAAATGCTACAGAAAGTCTAAATTTGCTTGCTTATAGCTATGGACTAGAAAATATAAAGAAAGATGATAAAATTGTTATATCAATAATGGAACATCACTCTAATTTGGTGCCTTGGCAATATGTTTCTAAAAAAAATGGTGCAAAATTAGATTATATGTATGTTAATCAAGAAGGAGAAATTCCAATTAATGAAATAAATAATAAGATAACAAGTGGAGTAAAATTAGTTGGAATAACTCAAGTATCAAATGTATTAGGTACAATTAATCCAATAAAAGAAATAGTAAAAAAGGCACATAGTGTAGGAGCAATAGTTGTTGTTGATGCATCACAAAGTGCTCCACATATGAAAATAGATGTTCAAGATTTAGATGCTGATTTCTTAGTATTTTCAGGTCATAAAATGTTATCTCCATTAGGAATTGGAGTTTTATATGGTAAGAAAGAATTACTAGATAAAATGAAACCATTTTTATATGGTGGTGATATGATTGAATATGTATATGAGCAAGATACAACTTACGCACCTGTTCCAACAAAATTTGAAGCTGGAACACAAAATGTTGGTGGAGCAGTTGGACTATCTGCATCAATAGATTATCTAGAAAATATAGGAATGGATAATGTAGAAAAAATAGAAAGAGAGCTTATGGAATATGCAATTCCTAAATTAAAAGAGCTAGACTTTGTAACTTTATATGGTCCAAAAGATTTAAGCAAACATACAGCAGTAATTTCATTTAATGTAAAAGGAATACATCCTCATGATGTATCTAGTATTTTAGATAGTGAAAATGTATGTATACGTTCTGGAAATCATTGTGCTCAACCATTACTAAGATATATGGGAATAGATTCAACTTGTAGAGCAAGTTTTTATATATACAATACAAAAGAAGATGTTGATAGATTAATAAATGCATTATTAAAAACAAAAGATATGTTTGCTAAATGGATTAAATAATAAAGGTTTATAAAAGGCCTTTCTAAAAATATATTATACAAAAATTAATAAGACAGCTAATAACAAGAAAGGAATGTAATTGTAAATGGAAGATTTAGATTCAATATATACAGATATAATAATGGAACATAGCATGGCAACTTATAATAAGAGAAATTTAACAGATCCTACAGAAAAAGAACATGGACATAATCCAAGTTGTGGAGATGATATTACTCTTGAAGTGAAAATGAATGGAGATATTATAGAAGATTTATCTTTTACAGGACATGGATGTGCAATATCTCAAGCTTCAACTTCAATAATGATAGATTTACTAAAGGGAAGAACAAAGCAAGAAGCAGTAGAACTTATAAATATATTTTTAAAAATGATAAAGAGGGAAGATGTAACAGAAGAAGAACAGCAAAGATTAGAAGATGCAATAGCATTAAAAAATATATCAAATATGCCAGCTAGAGTTAAATGTGCAGAACTTGCTTGGTATACAATGCAAAATTTAATTGAGAAAATATGATATAACTTGCTTTTTGATGGAAAATGATATATAATTTGATTATGTTAATTTAACATAATCAGTTTTTTTATTAGGAGGTTATCATATGATTACAGCAAATGAAGAACGGTAAATTGTTGATTCGTTAGAATCTGCAAGAGACCAGTATGAAAAGAAAATAATGGTAACAATTCCATTTTATTAAATGGATAACAAACAGTAGTTTAAAGTTTTATATTTAATATCTCGAAAGTAAATTATTAGGAGGTAAATAAAATTATGATGACAAAAGTAAAGGTAATTAGTGTGGCACCTGCCTGTAGCACCTGCAAATGCGATACTATTGGGTATTTAGGATATTTCGGTCTTACTTTTGCGGCTGTTGCAGAACAATTGTCTGTTCATGAAGGAGATCTGCTTTGGGTTCTTCATAATGACGAATTAGATTACAAAGGATTTAATTCTGTTGCAGTTCTTCATGCATAATTTCAAAATAGAGGAGAAAATTGATATTTTGTTTTCTCCTCTATTTTTTTATAACATTTCTTATTTAATTTTAGAGACAAGGAAAGGTTGTCTGATAAATATTTTATTGAAATATCTTGACAAATAAATATAAAAATAGTATTATAAATATTGTCAATTATTTGACTAAATATTTATGCGAATGTGGCGGAACTGGTAGACGCGCTGGTCTTAGGAACCAGTGTCCACGACGTGGGGGTTCGAGTCCCTTCATTCGCACCAACGACGTATCTGTTCGAACTTTTAGGAACAGATAGATAAAAGTACTATTCTGAAAAAGGATGGTATTTTTTTAGTCTTATTTTCAGTATGTATTACATTATTCCCCCCGAGTTTTGTAACATTGGTCAAAACTCATAGGGGTTAGGACTTATGACAAGGTCAAGGTCCTATAAAAGATAAATTAAGACTTGCAATATGTATGAATGATAGTCAATGGCTTACTTTAGACTATGACAAAAAGAAATGTATAATAAATTTGACACACATTTAAGAAAAATTGATGAGGAATATCGAACAGCTTTAATAAATTTTGCACAAAGTAAATATTTTATTATAAATTTTACTATGGCACAACTTATGGAAATGGAACAACATAAGTTAATTGAATAAAGAATGAAATTGGAGGTAAAAGTAAATGGAAAATTATTTCATAATACATGGCTCATTTGGAAGCCCATTTGAAAATTGGTTCAGTTGGTTACAAGATTTTATAACATCAGATGGAAAACAAGTATATGTACCACAATTTCCAGTAGGAGTAGGTTACCAAAATTATGAAAATTGGAGTAAA
>CANQHI010000040.1 GCA_947623725.1 uncultured Clostridia bacterium
AGTAGTGAAGGTTCAATTGAAGTAAAATTTAAATCTGTTTCAAATTCAAAAGAACCAGTACCACTTAATACTGATATATACATATATAATGATAGCGAAATGAAAAAATCAGTAGGAAAAGTGGCAATAAATGGAGAGGAAACAATTGCAAAATTAGATGAAGGAACATATTATGCAATACCAAAAGAAGTGCCAAGCGATTATAATATATTAGCAATGAAAGGATTTACTGTAACAAGTAAAGAAGAAAATATTGTAGAAATTATGCTTACCCATGAAAAAACATTAGAGGTTGATGAAGAATATGAAAAAGTTTATGACGAGAATCCTCATGATTCGGATTATCCAATTAAATTAACATTTGAAGTGCTTGATGAAGATGATATGGCTGATTTATCTGAAGCAGTATTTGGTGTTAATTTATATAAAATTGGTGAATATAATGAAGAAACAAATACATTTAATGCAGTAAAAGAACTTAAAAATATAGGAATAGAGGGAACTCTAGAATTAAATACTTATTATCAATATAGAACAATACTTAATTACTTGGCGGATAATAATTTAGATCGTGTTAACTCTGCAGAATATTCGTATTCAGAAAATTCTCGGAGATAAAATGAAACCAGTTCAAGAGTGTGAAATGAGATTGTGGGATAGTAGCCTAGAAATATGTGATAAAGATTTATATTTCATTGTTCCATCTTCGATTGAGTCTGCAGATTATCTATATCAATTAGGAAGTGGACCTATAGTATTTTCTTCAATTTTATCTACAAAAGATAATAATCGTATTACACAAGGTTTTGGTGAGTTGAAGTTAGGTACTAAGATATACAGAGATGGATCTATAATTTATTTATCATATAATGAAGAAGAACGGTTTCACTTATGAAATTACATATAAATTCCAAACAATTAAAAAAATAAAAACTACATCAATACAATTAGATATAACGTTAAATAATTTGCCTGAAGCTTATAAGGAATATGATACTTTTGTTTATGAAGTACAAGTGGAAAGAGAAGGAGAAATTGCATATGATGACATTATTTCTATTCCATTAAATGGTAATGCTAATGCTTCAAAAATTATTGACGGAATTCCCGTAGGTTATAAAGTAAAAGCTACTTGTCGATATTTTAATTATAAGTATAATATAAATAATATGTCAGTGGAGGCAGAGACAACAGATCCTGAAATAGCAACGTTGGCTTTCTATTATGATTATACTGAAGAAAACAATACACAAAAAAATATAACAAATTTAGCATTTGATTTTGAAAGTGGTGGTTCATATAAATTAAAAGAATCTAAAACATTGTGCAAAGATTTCGATGTAAATTTAAGTGTTGATGGTGCAAGTATAATTATGTCTTTGAAAACTACAAAAGATCAAATAGGAAAACAAATTGTTGTTGATGTTGTTACTCCAAAGTATATTCCAGTAGGCTATTCAGGAGAAGGATTTGAGTATTATTACCCATCTGCTACTTATAATGTTACTGCTGAAGGAGAAGAAATATCATTAAGATGTACAATAGCTCCAGACTTGAAAGAATTTGGGGAGAGTTTTAAAGAAGATATAAAAGGATTTAATGTGGCATTTATTGTTCAATGTGTTCAAGATGAATAGTAATTAATATAAAAGGATAAATTAAAAAGAAAAAGGCGATTAAATAATAAAATTGCCTTTTTCTTTTTTATAAAAGTTTATTGAAAAAGATATATACAAATAAATTGTAAAAAAAATAAAAATTATTAATTAGAAAACTTAATAAAAATTAATACAAATAAAATTTATCATAAATACAGTAATTTAACAAGATTTTTATGAAATAAATTATTACAATTTTTTAATAGATAAAAAACTATAAATTTTATAAACTCGTTGATATATTTAGGTTATAAGATTTATAGTTTTTTTATTAAGTTTTCTACTTAATAAAAAATATAAAAGAAACTAAGGAGAATTAAGGAAAATGAAGAAACTAAGAAATTATAGAGAAAAAGGAATAACATTAGTAGCACTAGTAATTACAATAATAATACTATTAATATTAGTAGGAGTAACATTAAATACAGCTTTAAATGAAAATGGATTATTTAAAAGAGCAAAGGCATCAGCAGAAAAGTATAATTTAGAAAGTGAAAAAGAAGCGTTAAGCATGTCAGTAACATCATATCAAACTGCAAAAGCTTTTAATGAAGTAGAACAAGAAAAAAATAGATTAGGAGAAACATTAAAAAAGAGAGATTTTCAAAATACGTTAGATTGGCATGTAGTAGAAGTAAATGATACCACTTATGGTAATGGCTGGAATTTGGTAGAAAAGGGAACAGAAATAGAAGGATATGGAAAAGCAAAAAATAGTTGGCTAATAAATTATGAAACTGGAGAAGTAATTCAACTAGAGGAGAATAACTATTTATCACTATCAGCAGGAGATATGATAGCAGTAAAGGATAATTTAATAATAAATGTGGATTCATCAATAATAGATAAAGGAACAGAACAAAGTAAAGAAGAAATTGAAAAACAATTAGGAGGAGGTATTACACTAGAAGGATTTAATTTTGAAAACGAAAATAGTGGATTAACAAGTACATCATTTAATTTTGATGGGGTAGATGATTATATAAAAGTACCATATGATTCAAAAGAACAAAAGGAAACCTTAGCAAAGAATGGATTTACATTTGAATTTTATGGAAAATGGGAAGAAGGAGAGAATAATTATAGTGGATTATTTTGTTACTGGAATGGAAACGAGAATATACAAGCTATTATGCGATTTGGATTGGCGGATAAAGGAAATCAGATATTATGGAATGCAGGAGGCCTTAATATTATTTCGGATTTTTCTGGTCTAACTGGTGACCCATGGAATATTTATTATAAAGTTGAGAATAAAGAAAAATTAAAAGAGGGTAGTTATATAACCATAACTTTAGATACATCTAGTTCATATCGTGTTGATAAGGAAAATTATAAAAATTGTTATGAAACAAATTTTGGAGAAAAGAGTGGTGAATTTTATACACAAAAAGTGTATATTGATGGTGAATTAGTTTACGATGGAGATTATAATAAGGAACAATGGGATGATTTTATAAATAAATATTTGAGTAATTTAAAGTATTTTTGTATAGGACGTTCATCTATGAGTGATGATGGCTCTTGGTGGTATTCTAAGATGAATGCATATTGTTTAAGATTATATAGTAGAGGCTTAACAGAAGAAGAGGTTCGAGCAAATTATGAAAAAGCTACAAAATATCATTCTTTATTAGAAAGTGAATAGAAAAATAATTACTTCTAAAAGCATAAAATAAATACTTTTATTTATAACTTTTATATGTTATAATATAAAAGTATTTTTTATGTATTTGGAACTTTTTTATTTTGTAAAATTTAAAAGATGGAGGATAAAATGCCAAACAGAAGAGCAAGGACTAGAAGAAAAGATAATATTATAATAAAAACAATTAGTAACAAAGTTTTTATTAGGGTAAGTAGTGTATTAATAGCAATAATAATACTTTGTTTAGTTATAATGAGATTATTAAACATAAAGGAAAATGAAAGAATTGCACAGGAGAAAGAAAGAATAAACTCACAAATAGAAGATATATATACAGCTACAAGTAATAGCATAAATAGTTTAGATGATTATAAAACTGATTCGATAATAAGATTATCAGCAGTTGGGGACATTTTATGCGGAAATAATTTAAAGCAATATGGAAAAGATTATAATAATATATTCACAGATATTTCAAAATACTTCAAAGATTCGGATTTTACAATAGGAACTTATGAAACAAACATTACAGAGGAAACAAAAGCTTTTGCAGATGCGGTGAAAAATAGTGGAATAGATGTTGTTAGTTTAGCACATAATCATGCACTTGATAGTGGAATTGATGGATTAAATAAAACTAAGGATTATTTAGAAAGCATAAATGTGCAAACAGTAGGAAAATCAGAAGATACTTCGGAAAATCGTGTAAAAATAATTGAGATTAAAGGAACAAAAATTGCAATTTTAGCTTATACTTATGATAATAAAAAACAAGGAGTAAATATTTATTCCGAAGATTTAGTTAAACAAGATTTAGAGTATGCAGAACAAAATGCTTCTTTTTCAATAGTAATGATGCATTGGGGAAATGTTAATACAAATACAATAAGTGATGAACAAGAAAGACAATCACAATTTTTAATTAATAATGGTGCCGATATAATCATAGGAGCACATCCATCAGCTGTGCAGAAAATGCAAGTAGTACAAAATAAAGATTTTAAAGATTGTTTTATAGCATATTCTATTGGAGATTATACATCTGACTTTTCAATTGAAAATGCTAATTTAGAGCTTATTTTAAATATTCAAATATATGTTGATAAAGATGGAAATGCTTCACTTTATAAGGTTGATTATACACCTGTATATATGTTTGATAAAGGAAGTAAATATAAAGAAAATCGTTTTAAAATATTGGATATGAAAAGAGAGATAGCAGATTTTGGAACAGATGTAAGTGAAATAGACAAAAATACTTATGAAAAACTTGTAAGAGGAGTAGATAGGCTAAATTCAATATTAGGAAATAAATAATTATGGAAGGAGAATGTGACAGCTCATAAATTAATATGACAGTTCATAGATGCAATAATGAAAGTAGGATTTATATCACTTGGTTGTAGTAAAAATTTAGTAGACACTGAAATGATGATAGGGCTTTTTAAGGAAAATAATTTTGAAATTGTAAATAATCCAGAAGATGCAGAGATAATTATAATAAATACTTGTGGTTTTATTGAATCTGCAAAAAAGGAAGCAATAGATACTATTTTTGAGATGGCAGAATATAAAAAGAAAAAGTGTAAATTGTTAATTGTTACAGGTTGTTTAATTGAAAGATACAAAGATGAACTTATTAAGGAAATGCCAGAAGTAGATTTATTTATAAAATTTAGTGAATATAAAGCTTTTTGGGAACAAATTGAAAAGACAATAAAAGAAAAGATAGAATCAAATAAAAAGTTAGAAAATAAAAAAGCAAAAACAGAAAAAAATGTTAAAGAGTTAGATTTTTTAAATAGAGTAGTTACAACAGGATTAAATTATGCATATATACGAATTGCAGAAGGGTGCAACAATTTTTGCACATTTTGTGCAATCCCATATATTCGTGGAAGATATACAAGTAGAAGAGAAGAAGATATTTTAGAAGAGGTAGAAAATCTTGCTAAAGAAGGCATAAGAGAGTTTATAATAATTGCACAAGACACTACAAAATATGGAGAAGATATTTATGGCAAACCAAAATTAGCAGAATTGCTACATAAAATTAGCAAAATAGGTGGTGTAGAATGGATTAGATTTTTGTATTCATATCCTGAAACAATAACAGATGATTTAATTAAAGAAGTTAAGTCAAATGAAAAGATATGTAAATACTTTGATATACCAATGCAACATATTTCTGACAGAATTTTAAAGAAAATGAATAGAAAGACTACTAAGGCAAGTACAAAAAAATTAATAACTAGACTAAGAAATGAGATTACTGGGGTAATAATTAGAAGTACACTTATGGTAGGCTTTCCAGGAGAAACAGAAAAAGATTTTGAGGAACTTTATGAATTTGTAAAATGGGCAAAATTTGATAAACTGGGTTGTTTTACATATTCTAAAGAAGAAGGTACAGTTGCTGAAAAATTGCCAAATCAAGTTCATTCATCAACAAAAAAAGCAAGATATAATAAAATAATGAAATTGCAAAAACACATTTCAGAAGAAAATTTAAAAAAGCATATAGGAAAAGAATATACAGTGTTAATTGAAGATGCGTTTGTTGATGAGGATAATGAATTATATTATGTAGGTAGAACATATATGGACGTTCCAGAGATTGATGGATATGTGTATTTGCAAGGAGAAGCAGAAATTAATACATTTGTAAAGTGCAAAATAACAGATGTCAGTGAATACGATTTAATTGGAGAAATTGAATAATAAACAATAGAACATAAGAAAAAATGAGAATAGAATTTTATAAATATAAAATAAAAATATAATGAATCTAAAAAATTCATTATATTTTTTACATCTATAAAAAGATCAAGCATTAATGTTACTTTAGTTTACACAATAATATTGTAAACTAAGTTAGTAAATAAACAAAGTACTATTCCACAAACAGTAGGAATTAAAAATGATAATGCAGTCCATTTTAAACTACCAGTTTCCTTTTTGATTGTAAGAAGAGTAGTGCCACAAGGAAAATGAAGTAATGAAAATAACATAACATTTATTGCAGTAATGATAGTCCAACCGTTTTCTATAAGAATATTAAAAATACTATTAATATTTTCCATATTAACTAATGCACCTGCTCTTGTATAGCACATTAGAATAATAGGAAGTACAATTTCATTAGCAGGAAGCCCTAATAAAAATGCCGTTAATATGTAGCCATCAAGCCCCATTAATTTAGCAAAAGGATCAAAGAAATTTGCAATATAAGTTAATAGACTAAGATTTCCAATAGAAACATTAGAAAGTATCCATATAATAATTCCAGCTGGTACAGCTACACTTAAAGCTCTTCCTAAGACAAAAAGAGTTCTATCAACAATTGAACTAATTAATATTCTTCCGATTTGAGGCTTTCTGTAGGGAGGTAGTTCTAAAATTGCACCATCAGTTTTTCCCTTAAGTAAAGTTTTAGAAAGAATTTTAGAAATCATAAAAGTAAATGCTATGCCAATAAATACAATAAGACTTACTATTAAAGTTGCAATTATGCTACTTTTAAAACTCTGTCCTGCACTTATAGCACCACTAAAAAATATAGTTGCAATAGTTATTAAAAAAGGAAAACGTCCATTGCAAGGAACAAAATTATTAGTTAAAATTGCAATTAATCTTTCTCTTTTAGAACTTATAATTCTACAGCCAATTACTCCAGCAGCATTACAGCCAAACCCCATGCACATTGTAAGAGCTTGCTTTCCAGAACTATCACATTTTTTGAAACATTTGTCTAAGTTAAAAGCAATTCTAGGCAAGTATCCTAAATCTTCAAGCAATGTAAATAATGGGAAAAATATAGCCATTGGTGGAAGCATAACACTAACAATCCAAGTAACCGTAGTGTAAATACCATTTATTAAAAGTGAGTATAACCAAGATGGAGTATGTATAAAACTTAAAAATTTTTCTAAATATACTTGTAAAAAAGCAAAAAAGTTAGATAAAAGTTTTGAAGGATAATTTGCTCCAACAATTGTAATCCAGAAAATTAAGCAAAAGAAAAGCACCATTATAGGTATACCAAATTTTTTAGATGTAAGGATTTTATCAATTTTTTTATCACGTGCATTATAATTTGTATTTGAAAAAGAACAAACTGATTGTGCAACTTCGTTAGCTTTTTCGAAAATTAATTTTGTGTCATCTTCAGAATTACCAGTAAATTTAATTTGGTTTGGATTACATATAATTTTTCCATTGCAAACAAGATAAATAGTTTTTAGTAGATTAGTAAGAGTTGTTTTCTTTCTTGCAATTGTTCCAACTACGGGTACGCCAAGCATTTCTGATAATTTTTTTAAATCAATAGAAATTCCTTTTTTACTAGCTTCATCAAGTAGATTAACACATACAATTAAATTGTCAGTTAAACTCATTATTTGATAGACTAAGTTTAAATTTCTTTCAAGTCTTGTGCTATCAACAATTACAACAGTAACATCGGCTGTTCCAGAAGAAATGTAATCTCTTGCGATTTTTTCTTCTTCGGAATCGGCCATGAGAGAATAGGTTCCGAGGAATATCTACAAAAAGAAATTTTTTATTTTTATATGTACAAATTCCAGAAGCATTTTCAACTGTTTTTCCAGTCCAATTACCAGTATGCTGATGCATTCCAGTCAAATTATTGAAAATTGTTGATTTTCCAGTATTGGGATTTCCAGCTAAAGTTATATTGTAATCGCAACCTAAAGTAAAATCAGTATTTTCAGTGATTTTTCCACCTGTAGATGAATTAGTAAGTCCCATAATCATACCTCCATAACAAAGTGTATGATAGGGACTTGTACTTAATAACATTGAATTTTAAAGATACTTAAATACATCTTCAGGGTATAATATTTTTTGTTTATTTTTAAATTCATTAATATCTATCCAAGTAGCTTTACATTGTCCATGATCGTCATTAACGATGTATTCATCTTTGTAATATTCATCAGGAATATCAATTGAGTAATAAAGTACGAGTTCATGGGCATTTTTACCGTTATAAGTAAATATATTTTCAGAAATTCCAATAAAATTTTTAACAATTATATCAATTTGAGTTTCTTCCATGAATTCTCTTTTTAGAGCATCGGTGCTTTTTTCTAAAAATTCAATTCCACCTCCTAAACATCTGTAAAATGTTTGCTTTTTTACCTTGTCAAATCCTTCACTTACAAGAAGCTTATTGTTTCTGATTGCTAAACCTAATACTATTGGCCTAATTTCTTTAAACTTATCCATATTTTACCCTCCTAGTATAAAAAATTAATAATATAATAATATATAAAATGTAATAAATCAATAAATATAGTGGTAATAAAATAAATAGAGGACATATTATTTTTATTAAAAAAGTTTTTTTATAAAAAGTATTGACAAAATAAAAATAAAAATATAAAATAAAAATCGAACAGAAGTTTTAAAAACAAACATACGATTAAAATAAAATTACAATTTCACAAAATTCAGTATTAAAGCACGAAAGGAGATATTAATTATGAAAAAAATTAAATATCAAAATAAAACAATAGCTTATACAGTAAGTAAAGCAAAGATAAAAAATTATTATATTTCAATTCAAAATGGTGAAGTTGTAATAAAAGCACCTTGGTATGCAACAAGTGCTCAAATCCAAAATGTTGTTGAAGAAAAAAGAGAATGGATTATGAGAAAATTAGAGGAATATAAAACTTCACCTAGAAAAGTAAAAGAATATTCAGATGGTGAAAGATTTCAAATATTAGGTGAAAACTATTATTTGAATATATATTATAAAAATATAAATAATGCTATCCTAAATGTAGAGAATGGAAAGATTGTAATTATTCTACCATTAGACTATGCAGAAGAAGATAATACAGAGCAAATAAAAAAGATGATAGATAAAATGTATTATATGGTTGCAGAAAAAGAAGTAGAACAAGCAATGGAAAAGACTAGAAAAATGGTAGGATTAGCACCAGAGGAATACAGAATAAAAAAAGTAAAAACTGTATGGGGAAGTTGTTCTTCAAATAAAAAAATTACAATAAATCAAAATTTAGTAATGTATAGTAGAAAAGCTATAGAATATGTTGTTTTACATGAAGTGTGCCATTTAAAATATATGAATCATTCAAAAAAATTCTGGGCAATGGTTGAAAAGTACATGCCAGATTATAAGGAAGCAGAGAAAGAATTAAAAAGATAAAACGTGTAAATATTTTTAAAAAATGTAAAAATGATATATAATATATATCATTTAAGCAAAGCAGAAGAGTAAAATCTTCTGTTTTTTGCAATTAGTGTAATTATTGTAAAGTTATAATCCTAAAAATATAAAAAGTTAAAATATAGGTTTAAAATAGATATGTCACAAGTAAATTGAAAATAAAATATTGAAAGAGAGTACCAAAAATGATATTGT
>CANQHI010000041.1 GCA_947623725.1 uncultured Clostridia bacterium
GTTTGATCATATCCCATAAATACTACATAATCTGCAACTTTTCCTATTGTATTTCTATCATAGCATAATGACCATGTATCTGATCCATCTGGTGCAGTTAGAAGTACACTTAATTTCATTCCAATTTCTCTTAATCTTGGAGCAAGTTCTATTATAAATCTTGAATAATTATCCTTATCCGATTTATTCATATCTTCAAAATCTACATGTATTCCATCAACATTTATTTTTACTAATTCATTTATTATGTTATCAATTAAATTGGCTCTTGTTTCAAAAGTTGATAAAATTTTAGAAACTGCATCTAAATTATTTAATGAACTATTTGATAGTACTGGCCATACATCATAATTATTCTTTTTGGCCCAATTAATATAATTATTTCCACTATCCCCTACATTTACTGCAAGGCTTCCATCTGCTTTTAGTTCAAAAAATGATGGAGCCACTACATTTATACCTTTTATTGATTCAGTTCTTGTTGGTGCTAAATTATATTGATTATAATAATCCCAAACTATACTTACTTTACCATTTATTTTTGACCTTTCTAAGTTTTCTCTAACTATAGTTTCATTTATAATGTTTTTTTCTTTTACATAACCAATTACTCCGTTAGATGAACGTACCTTTACCCAACCATTTAATTTAACATCTACTGATTTTTCATTGTCTTGAACTATAGCTAGTGTATCTCCCCTACTAACTTTATCCACTGTTTTTGACCATGTTGTAGGTTTATATTTTATTTTTAAATTCTTACCTGCTAATGCTGTTACATATTTTCTATTTAATGAATCTACTGTTATAATATTTTTTTCTGCACTATAATTTACTTCAAAATTATATATTTTTTCAAATTTATTTATTGGTATATAATATTTATTATCCTTTTTTATAATTTCATACTGGAGATTTCTATATGCACCATTTTCATATATTTTATTATCTGTTAACGATATAGCTGCCGTTTTTGTATTTGATGTAGTAATTATATTGTTTCCTTCTATAGTTAAATATTCATCAAAAAAGTTTTTTACATCATCAAATGACAAATAAATATTTTTATCTTTTACAATAATATCTGATTTTAAACTGCTTGTTATATTATTATTATTTATAATCAAATTTGTTTTATCTGCTAAATAATCTTTCTCATAGTTAGGTGCTAGATTTATTAACATTGCTACTACCCACAATAAGAATAATGATATTGATGTTCTTTTTATTGAATGCCATATTCTCTTTTTTTGTATTTTTCGCCTCATTTTAGAAAATATCCTCCACGCTATTTACTATATCATAAAAAAAATTTTTAGTGAATATCTTTTTTAATATTTATTGTTTTTTCGACTTTTATTTTTAACTCTAAATGAATGGTAACCTATTTTTTTTGAATTCATATACTGATATAAAGGAGGTAATATATGTGGAGAATGCTTAAAAAGTTGCTTGCTACTTGTCTTATAGGGTTTGGTTTAGGAGTTTTACTGGTTTTATTACTTCCAGTTTCAGGTTGGCTTTTTATAATTGGTAGTACAATTATAATTGTAGGTTTTATTTGTTTATGGCACCAATAATGCTAAATTAAAAGGAGGTTTTGTAATGAAAATTGTTGTGAAAAAAGTTCCAAAATGGTTAAGGGGCTTTGTAAAATTAATTTTTGGAATAAAAGATTCTCAATAAATTCCGTAATTGAACAAAATTTTATAAACTACATAATGTCTATTTTCAAGCACTAAAAACTCCCCACATAATTATAGGGAGTTTTCTTTTTATTTAAAAAATTAACTTTTTATTATTTTATGCATTTTCTAATTTTGATGAACGTAAGCATTTTGCACATACATGCATTTTTTTATTTTCTCCATTAACTTTTATTCTTACTGTTCTAAGATTTGGTTTCCATGTTCTTTTTGCTCTTCTACTTACATGTGAACGAGCTATGCTAATTTTATTGCCAGTTAATACTCCTTTTCCACACATATCACATCTTGCCATTTTTAGCACCTCCTCTGTACTTCTTTTTATCGACTATTGTTAATCATAACATATTTTTTTTTATTTTTCAAGTATTTTTAACAATTATTTTCTTATATTTTTTTACTTTGCTTGAATTGCACTTACTTTTTTACTTAACTATTTTTTTACGAAGTTACTTTTACAATTTTCCTTATATTTTTATTTTAAAAATTTTGTCCTCTATATTGATTAAGTTTTATATATTTCATTTTTGTTGCTAGTCCGCCTCTTATGTGCCTCTCCGCTTTATTTTCATCTAGTACTTTTCTTACCTCCTCATACAATGATGGGCTTATTTCTTTAAGTCTTTCTGAAACGTCTTTGTGTACTGTACTTTTACTGACTCCAAATTTTTTCGCTGCACCTCTTACTGTATCTTTTGAATCTATTATGTAGTGTGCTAATAATAACACACGGTTTTCAATTGAATCGTTTTTCATGTAAAACCCCCATGTTAATTCTTTTGATTAATTGTATTCGGTTTATTTTTACATTAGAACGATATTATTTTATTTTGGATTTAAAAATATATAATATAGAACTTAATAATTATTTATTTAATAGTATCTTTTCCATTTCTATAATATTATAAAATGGAATGTTTACACCTTCTTCTGCAAGATTTACTACTCTTAATGATTTAGTAATAACTTCTTCTTTAACAATCTCTGGAATTTCAACATCCTTATTTGAATTAGTATATTTTTTTCTATGTATTTTTCTGTCGTAGGAAATATATTTTGTATTAAAAATACCGCTTTTTTCCCTAATACATTACCAAATACAAAATTATATACAGGCCTTTTTCCACTTTTTATTTTTTTATGTCGTATATTTTTTTGTATTTATCGTATTTGGTAGATATTGGAACAAGCCATATTATTTCTTTATTTTTCCTATCTCTAAAGCCAAAATAGCATTGTCTCTTTTTTCCATTTTCTTTGTTAATCATTAATCCATAGTCTTTAAATACATCAAAAAACTCATCTTTTATAAAATAAAATTTTCCATCTTCTATTACCATTTTTATGATATCTCTTCTTTATGAAAATATGGGATCTAATTTTTTAGACCCCACATTTTACTATAATTAACATTTTTTCACCTGCCCATTTATATCTCGCAAGCAGGGTTGCGGCTCACATTTTCTCACCTATCCATTTAATTCGCAAATAGGGTTGCGACTCACATTTTTAATTATAGTAGATATTAAATATCTACTACTATTATATTCATAATACAAACTTTTTATTAAAATATCAATACTTTTTGTAAAACTTCTTCAAAAATTTTTAATTACAATTATAATTCATCTTCTATATTGTAAGAATTTTGATAAGTATTTGAAGTAGTATAATCAAATTTTATTTTTAGAGTTTATAGACAAATTGCACTTAGCAAAAATAATGTATCATATAAATTATCAATTTACATAAAATAGTAAACCTTTATTCTAAACTGATTTGATTTTTTATTAAAAATATGTTAATATGGATATATAGTTTTATTGTGCTTTACACAGCATAATGCAGAAATAATTAATTACATTTCTGGAGGCTGTGTAAACCTCCAGATAATTGAAGGAGGGAAAAAAATGAGATTTTTTCAAAAGCAGTACCGGATTGTAAATCATTATGGTGCCACATATCTTTTCACTGCCAAGCAACTTTATGATCAAGTAATGGCTGATAGCATATATGATTATAATTGGATTGTTCCAGCACATGAGCTTGTACGTATTTGTAAGGAACCAACTTTTCCAAAAAAGTATGCTTTAGCTATCAAAATCGCTATTTTAAACTGTTCTGCAAGAATAGAGCATAGAGCTAATTTTGGTTTTGATGGTCCAATCCATATTCCAGAAGATTATGAGGCTATATCTTTTTGTTACAATTCTTTATATGGCATCGATAACGAAGATGCTCAATCGGCAAGAAAAACATACTTGAATGAGATAATATCTTCTGCTTCGTCTGTACCTGTATCAAGTCCTCTATATTATCCTGGTTCTACTTTTCAAAAGATTAAAGAAAACTTTATCAAATCAAAATTTGAGGAATATATTTCTCAAGAAAAAATCGACTTTAAACAACTTGAAAAAAAGCTTAATAACGAATTTATTGATATCCTTATTTCTTCTAAAGCCAATGGAGAATTTTCAGAGGATGAAAAAAAGGCTAAAGAATTATTGCAAGAACTTTTCCAAGGACTTAATAAAGTTGATTATTAAAAAACAATTTTTATTTCAAAAGGAGTATTTAGAAAATCTAAATACTTCTTTTATTATTTATAATGAATATTTTTACTTTTTTAGGAAATATTAAAAATATATTTAGAAGAAAGGAATGATTTTTATATGACAAGTAAGGAACTTTTATATGTTGAAGATGCTTTAGGACATGAAAAATTCATGAAATCATGTGCAGTAAAGACATCTGCCCAGTTACAAGACGTAGCTTTATCTTCTTATATGACAGAATTAGAAAAGAAACATGCTGAACTATATGACAAATTTTTAAAATTATTATAAGAGAAAATAAGTTAATACGTTTGAGAACATTTTATTTCTAAAAGAAAGGAGATTTTTAATGGAAGATAGAGATTTAATGGAAAATGAATTACTAGTTATAAAAGGAGTATGCGATTTATATTTACATGGTACTATTGAATCAACTACTGCAGAAGTACATGAAGCTTTTCAATGTGCATTAGAAGAGACTTTAAATATACAAAACAAAATATATAATTTAATGTCAGAAAAAGGTTGGTATCAAACTGAAGAAGCTGAACAAACAAAACTTGATCAAACTAAACAAAAATTTTCAAATGCTAATTAAATTAAAAAAATATAATTAAATTGTATTCATTAACTGTCACTATATAAAAAACACTGTTTATGTACTAGGCACAAATTATTAAACTTTTTGTCTAATAATTAAGATGTACTTTATATAAAACAGTGTTTTTATTATATTTATTACTTTTATTAAATCAAAATTTATTATTTTATTTTTTATCACTTTATTTCTTATGATTTTGATTGTATTTTTTTGCTTTTGTTTTTTTCTTTTGCACAGAATATCCAAACTTTCCTATTTTCTTTCCTAATGGATAATATCCTCCATTTGCATATGCAATTAAATTACATTTAGAAATGTCAAATGCACCTTTTTCATCAATATACTTTTCATCTACATCTATTGATAAAACTCTTGCCATAAACATTGTATGACTACCTAATTCTATTATTTTTTCTACTTTACATTCAATTGATACAGGGCTTTCCTTAATTAGCGGACATTTTATAAACTCAGCCTTTTGTTTTGTTAAATGCATTTCTTTAAATTTATCTACATCTTTCCCACTTTTTACACCACACCAATCTGTTGCATAAGCTAAGTCTTTTGTTGTTAAATTTATAGCAAATTCCTTTGTTTCTTTTATTATGTTGTATGAGTATCTTGATTGTCTTACTGAAATATAAACCATTGCTGGATCACTATTTATTACTCCTGTCCATGCAACCGTTATGATATTTGACTTTTCCATGTTTCCACAGCTTACCATAACTGCTGGAATTGGATATTCAAATGTTCCTGCTTTCCAAACTGTTTTGCTCATCTTTTCCCTCTTTCACTTAACTTTAGATAATTTTATACCAATTTTATTTTTCAAAAAATTTATTCTAATTATTTATCAAATGTTCCTAGAATTTTTTACTCAAATATATTTCTCATTTTCTTAACTACATAATGGCTTCCACCTAATTGTTTTGCATTTTGAACCATACTAACAACAAGCATTCCATTTTCATCAAAACAGTCGAACCAACCAATTTCTTCTCCATTTGTATCATCTTGATTTGCTTTAATTTCTGCAGTTCCAGTTTTTCCTGCAATAGTCTTTCCTGAAATCTTACAATCAGTCGCAGTTCCTCTTTCTACAACTTGTATTAAATCATCTTTTATTATATTTGCAATTCTTTCTGATATAGCATTTTCTTTATAAATTTTTACTTTCCCATTTTGATTTTCATCTAAATCTTGTTCAATATAAGGAAGCACCATATTTCCACCATTTGCAAAAGCAGAATATATACTTGCCATATGAATTGGATTTACTAATATCTCACTTTGACCATATCCAGAGTTTGCAATTGATGCATCACTGTCCATACTTCCATAAGTTGATTTTGTAACATCTTGAACAAAATCTAATTTATCATTAAATCCAAAATTATTTAGTTCTGTTTGCAAATTTTGTTTTCCTATTTTTAATGCTGCCTTTGCAAAATAAATATTATCAGAATAAACTAATGCATTTTCTAGGTTTGCATCGCCAGAATAAGTCTCCAGAGTTGTTACATATAAGTCTTTCCATGAACTATCTTTTTGCCATTTTAAACCACTTGCTCCAAAGTCTTCTGATTGCGTAAAGCTATTTGTTTTTAAGCCTATTGCTCCTACTATTGGCTTAAATGAAGATCCAGGTGCATAACTTCCTAAATACTTGTTATACATTGGTTTATTTACATCATTTTGTAATTCGTTCCATTCTGCATCAGTTACTCCTAAGCTAATCTTATTTGCATCATATGAAGGTGTGCTTACTAATGCTAGTACTTCTCCAGTATTATAGTTTATAGAAACAGATGCTCCTGGATTATCTTTAAACTGTTCATATAATTTTTGCTGAATATTAATATCTATAGTTAATTTTATATCTTCACCATTTTTTACTTCTTTACTTTGAACTGTTTTTACCTTATTTCCCTCTTCATCTGCTATATATATTTCAACACCATTTTCACCTTTAAGTCTATCATTATACGCATATTCTAATCCTGTTTTTCCTTCATTATCTTGCACATATCCTGTTAAAATCGATGTTACTTCTTTATATGGATAAACTCTTGCATTATAATCTGAAACCATTATTCCTTTTATTTTTAATAAATTATTTTTTAAATCTTGTTCTTCTCTTGATATTTTTCTTAATGGTACAAATGTATCATCTTTTACGTAAGAAGCACTTAATGCATTATTGATTGTTTCTGTTGTTATTCCTAATAACTCTGCAATTTTATTTTTGTCTGTAGTTTCATTCATTTTTCCTGGTACTAAACCTACTTGATATACTGATCCATCTTTTGCTAAAGCTATTCCATTTTTGTCATAAATTGTTCCTCTTTTATGTTCACTAGTTGAAACCCTTACTTTTTGTTCATTTTTTAAATCAGGATATATCATCGATGAATCCCATACAATTTTATAATTTCCATCTACAAGTTTCATTCTTGCAGTGTTAATAAAATTAGTGTTTCCAGCAATTGTATTCATTGAGTTTGTATATGTAATTTTTACATTTCCATCATCATCTTTACTTGAGTTTGTAGCTATCGTAATAGATATATCCTCTGCTTCAATACCTTCATAAATATTTTTTATTCTGTTAATAAAATCTTCTTTTGATAATGTTGTTTCCACTAAATCATACATTGCTTCATAGTTCTTATCTTTTAATAATGCAAAATATTGTTTCAATGCTAATGATGGCTCTGTTCTATTAGTATAAATAAATATTCCTACACCAACTATTAATAATATAAAAAGCAAGATTAATATAGCTTTTAATCTTCCTTTCTTTTTTTGGGGATTATTTTTTTTAGATGTATTTGCTTTTTTCTTACTCATTTTTCTTTCCTTTCATTTGATAAAATTATATTTGTTTATCCTTATATTGTCAATAATAATAGCCATAGTCATTTAATTTTTATAAACAATAGAATTAAGAAATTTTTTTAGTATAAAAAGGAAGCAAGTGGTTGAATAACCACTTGCTCCCTTTTTTCATTTTGACTCTCTAGAAAGCTAGATAATCTGTTTAAAATTTCATTTAACCGGTTCATTTCAGCCTCATCATTAGATCCTGGAAGATAGATCTGAGCTTCTTTGTATATAAAATTCATAAACTCTTCATTCTCTCCACTATCTTCCTCCTCACTATAGAAAAGTAGCAATAATCTGTAAGCATCTGCATTATTTATTTTTTCATTCTCTAACTGACTTTCAATCCAAAATAATGGCTGGAGTTGAAGCATCGCTGTTTGCTCATCAGTATATCCCTCAATATATATATTAACAATATTATTAAAGGAATCTTCTAATAAACAATGAAGCTTATCTCCTACTTTTGCACTAGAATTGTTTTTTAGTAAATCTACATACAAATTTAAGTCTTTTTCTTTCTGACTCCGTAACCATTCTATGGTATTTTCTCTTTTTGTTTCTACTTTAGCATAGCTTTTTGTTCTTAAAAATAGAGTAATCCACATTGCTAGGATAATAACTCCTAATGTTGCAACACAAATTGACATTATCCTTATCTTGTTTTTCCGGTTCATTTTTTTCCTCCTAAATTTTGCGAATATATCGCTTTGATATTATTAATTATACTATATTTTCGTTAAAAAGTAAAGTTTATTGTGAATTATTCATTTTTTAACTAATCCTATAATGCCCAATAATACTGTCTTTTCCATATAATTCAAGTACATCTTCTTCATAATTTACTTGCATTGGATTTGCATGATGTATTAAAAAAGGAATACCATTTTTATTTCTTTTATCTGATATGATTCCTATATGATCCTTAAATACAATTATATCTCCACCTTGCCATTCTTTTATATCTGATAAATTAGTGGTTAGTGAGATACTATTATTTTTAAAATATACATCTAAGTTCTGTACTCTTCTAAAATCTATATTTTTATCTATAATTTCAATATTATATTTTTCCTTATTATTTAAAATATCTTGATTAACTAACTCCATTAAATCATAACCTGCATCTTTTAAGCCAAATGCAATAACATCTGTGCAGACACCATATTCATCATCTGGATAACCTGTTGCATAATATTCGCTTTTATATTTAGGTTTTGATTCTATATATTTCCTTACATTATTCAATATATCAGTTTGATCATCTATTCCATCATTATCTTTGTCAACACTACTAATATAAGTTTCAATATTAAAATCACTATTTGTATATTCCTTATGTGGTATTATATTAAATCTATATATTAAAGTTAGTGCAGTAATAATTGATACTACTAAAATTATAAATATTACAATAAATATTTTATTTTTCATATTTTTTATTTCTCCTACATCATTAAAGATTTTATAATTTTAAACTAATACTTTTTATACAATTGATACTTTATCTATTCCAATTAATTTAAAATAATTATACTACAATATTGTGAAAAATAGAATATCTAACTTATATGAAATTAAGTATATATATTAAAATTAATTATTTAATTTATTTTTTTATAGCTTGATACATGTTGGATTTTAATATTATTTATACTTTGGAGATATACTCTGGTTTGATATTTTTGAAATTATAGTAACACTTTCAAGATGCAGAAAGCAATTTTTAATGTATTTTTAATATAACTAGGATTACGTTTATAAATTTTAATAATAAAATTACTTTAAAAATATTGACCATATATCAATATTTTGATAAAATATGTATATAATATTTATGGAGGTGTTTAGTATGCCAATTATTAGACCAAGTTC
>CANQHI010000042.1 GCA_947623725.1 uncultured Clostridia bacterium
AAAATAAAAAGCTGTAAAATCTATGGATTCTTGTAAATACATGAACTATCGATTTTATTGCTTTTTTATTAAGTTTTTTACTTAATAAAAATGATAGAAGTAAAATATAGTAGAGTATTGACTTAATACTGTATAAATAATAAAATTAATTTATTAATAAATATAATGAAAAAAGCAAATAATAAGAAAAGGGAGGAAATTCAAAAGATGAGAAAAGTAAACTATAAGGAAAAAGGAATAACATTAATAGCATTAGTAATAACAATAATAATATTATTGATTTTAGCAGGAGTAACATTAAGTACAGCACTAAGTGATAATGGATTATTCAAAAGAGCAAAGGAAGCAGGAGAAAAATATAAAGAATCAGAGAGGCAGGAAGATGAGGCACTAAAATCAATAGAAGATGAAATAGATGGAATAGATAAAAATAAAGATGAAGATGAAGATGAAGTGATAGAAAGAAGTGAATTAAAAGTAGGAGATGTAATAAATTATATGCCAAAGACAAACCAAACGACATATAGTGTAAGTTCTGATATTAGTGGGTGCATTACGAATACAGAAGAACAAATAATAACTCAAGGTCAATATATATGGAAGATTATGAATATAAATGAAGATAATAGTATAGAATTAATAGGAATACCAAATGGAGAAATAACGAAATTAGGACTAAATGGAGTGAGAGGATATAATAATGGTATATATTTATTAAATGATATATGCAATACTTTATATAAAAATACAGACTTAAATGCTGAAGCAAGAAATATAAATATGACAGATATAGAATTAAAATTCAGTGATAAGGCAAAATCAGAAATTGCATCATATTCATATTCTGAAATACAATATGGAAGCATTGGAAGAATAGAAAAAGGGTATATATATCCAGCACTATTTGAATACGAAAATGGATCTGGAATAGATACAGAAAAAATTAAAGAAGATGGTATAGATCATAATAACGATGGAACCAAATTAGCAGAAATAACAATTCCGTTAAGATCGAATGAAGAGGGGGTAGCATATAAAAAAATCAATTTAGGTTTATATGTTAAGCAAAACTATTTTAATATACAAACTAATGAAGAATATTATAAAGACATTAATTTTTATAATTTACTTGTTGATGAAAATGTTGATTTTTGGATAGCAACACGCACTCAATATGCTAATAGCGGTAGAACGGGTGGCTTTGGTATTCAATGTTTTTTTAAAAATGATAAAGAGTTTAAGCATGGGTTATTAGTGGTTGGGGATCAAGATACGGGTGATGTGGATACGAATTATTGTTTATGTCCTATAGTTACATTAAACTCAGATATAAAAATAGTTGCTCAGGAAGATGGTTCATATATACTAAAAAAATAAAAAAGATAAATAGTACTGCTCTAAAAATGAATTTAGAGCAGTATTTTAAAATGAAATATTTTTAATTTTATTTTTATAGATTCAAAGCCGTTTTAGGAAAACTAGCATTTATCTGTAAAAAGTAGAAGTAGGAAATGTTGATAAATATGTTTATTTATGGTATTATTATATATATTAATAAAAAATTAGAAAAAGAGTTTAAAAGAAAAATTTATTAAAATAACACCTAAAAGGAATGAATTTTTAATGAAAAATATTTATTTAATAATAACATATACTGGAACAATTCCAGCAAAGTTAATAAAATTATATACAAAAAATGAATATTCTCATATATCGATATCGCTAGATAAAGAGTTAACAGAAATGTATAGTTTTGCAAGACTAAATCCATATAATTTTTTAAATGCACGGAATGTTACATGAATATATAGATAAAGGTACATATAAAAGATTTTACAATACTGTTTGCATAGTATACTCTTATGAAATATCTGATAAACAATATGAGATTATAAAGAAAAAAATCTATGAAATGTATAATAAAAAGAATGAATATAAATACGATATCTTAGGTTTACTAATAGCAGGGTTAAATATAGAAATATCAAGAGAAAATTATTTTTATTGTACGAAATTTGTAAAATATTTATTTAAAGAAGCAGACATCAAAGTTAATTTACCAGAAATACCAAAAACATCAGATTTTCAAAAATTATCTGGTTTAAAAAAAGTTTATAAAGGATATCTTAGAGACTATAAACTAAAAGAGTAATGATAAAAAAATTGTTGTAATAAAAGAGCAAGAAGGGGAAAAATTATATAGATGAATAAAAAAAGTAAAATATTGAAAATAGGAATATTAATATTAGTAATATTAATATTAGTAGCAATTACAATATATATATATCCAACTATGAGGAATTTATCAACTCCTGAGGGAAAAATGGAATTAAAAGAGAAAATAGATAGTCTAGGTTTCTTAGGAATAGTAGTATTATTTGCCTTGCAAGTTGCACAAATTTTCTTATTCATAATTCCAGGAGAGCCAATAGAAATCCTTGCAGGAATGTGTTATGGGAGTATAGGTGGATGTATTTTTATTATGTTATCATCTGCAATTGTTTCTGCAATAATATTTATATTAGTAAGAAAATATGGAAGAAAATTTATATATAGCTTCTGTAAGAAAGAAAAAATTGAAAAATTTGAAAATAGTGAACTGTTTAAAAATGAAAAAAGAATTCAAATTATTATTTTAATATTATTTTTATTACCAGGCACACCTAAAGATTTATTAGTTTATATTGGATCAATTTTACCAATACCAGCAACAAAATTTATTATAATATCAACAATATCAAGGTTTCCATCAATAATTTCTTCCACAATGGTTGGTGCAAACCTTATGAATGGTAATTGGAAAATAAGCATATTAATATATGCAATAACATTTATTTTGGTATGCACAATTATCTATATAATAAATAAATTTGATAAAACTAAATCGACAAAAGATGTAATTGATACCTTGAAAAGCCAGAAAAAACAAGAAATTTGACAAATTAAAAAAAGATAAAAATTTTTTCGACAAATTTGCAAATTTTCCTTGATTTACCATTTATTTTATGGTATAATAAATATGGATTTGAATTAAAGAAATATTGGAGGTATATAATTATGAAAGCGACAGGAGTAATAAGAAAAATTGATGGATTAGGAAGAATAGTCATTCCAATGGAGATTAGAAACAAATTAAATATTTCTGAAAACGATCCATTAGAAATCCATGTTGAAGGTTCAAATATTTCAATAAAGAAATATGAACCAGATTGTACATTCTGTGGTAGTTCAAAAAATGTAGTAGAATACAAAAATAAAATTGTGTGCGAAAAATGTTTAGACGATTTAAAGAAAATGTAACTTTGTTTTAAATAATAAAAGATCTAGGAACTTTATATTTCTAGGTCTTTTTTCTATGTTTTTTTTAGAAAAAAGTAATGCATATATGAATAAAAAAACTAAAAAGTAAAAAAATAGAAATATGAGAAATAATATAAAATTGAGAATAAAAAATAATTTAATAATAATTTTAGTAATATTATTAATTTTTCAATTAGTAATTTTTATAAAACCAATCAATATTTCAAACTCAGATTCATATAGATATGAATATAATTCTGATAAAATGTTTTATCCAGGATATAAAGAGAGAATTGATGCAATAAAAAAGGCACACCCAAATTGGAAATTTATAATTATGGAAACAGGTTTAGATTGGAATGATGTAATAAAAAATGAATATACAGGTCATTTTGATACACCTAAAAATCTAATACAAGGTAAATCTGGAGGGTGGATTTGTTCAATTTGTGGTTCAAGAGTTTATGATACAGGAGAGTGGATGTGTGCATCAGAACAAGCAATAAGATATTATATGGATCCAAGAAACTGGCTGGTTGATAGTCCATATTTATTTCAATTTCTGCAAACTGATTATATGGAAACTTTGAGTGAAGATATATATGCAGCATTGAATGGAACATTTTTATACTCACGAGAAGTTGCAAATGTAATAAATAAAGTTTGCAAAGAAAAAAATGCGAGTCCATATTTTATAATTGCAAGAATTTTACAAGAACAAGGAACAGCAGGTGGCAGAACATACAAAATGCAAGATACAGATGGAAAATACTATTATAATTTATTTAATATAGGAGCAACAGGAAATACTGCAGATGAAGTATATAAAAATGCACTAGATAAAGCAAAAAAAGAAGGTTGGACAAGTATAGAAAGTTGTCTAAATGGTGGAATATCATTTCTTTTATCATCATACATCAGTTATAAGCAAAATACACTTTATTTGAATAAATTTGATGTGGAAACTTATATGGGCACTTATGTAAAACAATATATGCAAAATATTGAAGCACCAAAAAATGAAGCAATTTCAATGTATAACAAAATGAAAAATGCAAACTTATTAAATAAAAGTTTAACATTTGTTATTCCTGTATATGAAAATATGCCAGAACTGACAAGTATGTCACCAGATTCAATAGGAGAAATTTCGCCTAAAAATATAAGAGTTAAAGAAGGGCATTATGGAATAACTGTAAGAGCAGGAAGAAGTACAACAAGTTCTCAAATAGGAAGAATAAATGATAGTAGTGAAATAATTTTATCTGTTGAAAGATATTCAGATGGATGGCATAAGATTATATTAGAAAGTGGATTAATAGGATATGTTAAATTTAATAGTGATTATTTAGAAGAAGTAGCAGATGTTACAAATTGCTATGAAATAAAAGTTATAAATAATAATACTATTTTGAGAGCAGGTCCAAGTTTGGAATTTGCAGAAATAACAACCCTAAAAGCTGGAGATGAAATAATTAGAATAGACAATACAGGAAGATATAATTTTGGAGGCAACATCTGGGATAGAGTAATATTAAAAGATGGCAGACAGGGATTTGTAATACGTGATGCACTTAGAGATATAGATACAAATGCTAGAAATGAGGTTAAAGAAGAAAATATAATAGAACAAAATATTATAGAAGAAAATGAAAATAATATAATAGAAGATAGCAATATAATAGAAAATAATAATTCAATGGTAGAAAATAATGTAACAGATAATAATTCTCAAAATCAGGTTGAAGAAAATATGAATGAAATAGAAAACAATGAAAATGAAGATAAAAGTGAGAATACAAATGAAACGAAAAGCGATGAGAATAAAAATGCAAATGAAACAGAAAGTAATGAAAACACTAATAATATAGAAAATAATCAAGTAGAAGAAAATAATAATAATGATGTAAATATAGGACAAAATAATGAGCAAAATCAGACTAATAATGAAGTAATAGAAGATGATACAAAAGGAGAAGAGGAAAGAAAATATTTAGTAATTGGACCAGATAAAAATGCAGATGACTTAGATGGTATAGTAACAAAAAATGGAGTTGAAACTAAAGAGGCAGGAACTGGTTATAGGATATTAATAGATGGAAAAGAATATATAATAGTAAAAAGAGGAGATGCAAATGGCGATGGATATGTTAAGGCAAATGATTATTTAATAATAAAAGATTATATTATTGGAAAAAATCAAAATTTAAAAGATGAATATTTACAAGCAGCAGATGTAACAAATGACAAGGCTGTAAAAGCAAATGATTATCTGAAAATAAAAGATCATATTATGTATGGAGTGGAGATTTAAATGAAAAAGATTATTTATAAAATTTTTATAATTTGTGTATTTTTATTAACAGTTATGAACTTAATAAAAATAGGTGAAAATATTTCAAAAGCAGCAACATATACTTTTAATTTGACTGGACCAACAACAGCTAATGTAGGCGATACTTTGACATTTACAATAACAGGAAATGGTTTAACTGGAAACGTAAAATTAAGTGGGAGCAATGTCAATTTAAGTGACAGTCAAATATGGGTTGAAAAAAATAGTGTAACTTTTACTGCAAAAATCACCACATTTCCAGCAACGGTTACAGCAACTCCAGTGGAATTAACTGATAATGATTATAATATAGTATCAATACCGCCAAAAACAATAACTATTTCTGAAAAAAAGACTGAGGTTCCTCCAACTTCAAATAATAATCAAAATTCTAATCAAGGTCAGACTGAAAACAATAATCAGAATTCTAACCAAGGTCAAACTGGAAACAATGGTCAAAACTCTAACCAAAGTCAAACTGGAAATAATAATCAAAGACAAAGTAGTAATGTAGGGCAAGGTTCAAACCAAGGAAATAATAATTCAAATAATTCTAGTGGAAAAACAAATAATCAAGGAAGCTTAAGCCAGAGCAACTTAAATGAACAAGGTAATATAAAATCGAGTAACAATTATCTAAAAAATCTAGAAGTAAATATAGGGACACTAACACCTGAATTTTATAGAGAAACGTATGAATATACAATTGATAATATAATTGAAAATGAAATTCAAATAACAGCTGAAGCAGAAGATGAAAAAGCAATTGTAAATGGTATAGGAACAATAGCGTTAGTTGGTGGTGAAAACAGGATTAATATAGAAGTTATAGCTGAAAATGAACAGGCAAGAACATATACTATAATTGTAAATAAATTAGAAGAAATTATAGAATCAGATTTGAGATTGAGCAATTTAGAAATTCAAACAATAAATGAAGATAATATGTTTGAAAATTTAGATATAGGATTTGATAAAGATAAACTAGAGTATGAAGTAACTGTTGAAGATAATATAACGGATTTAAGTTTGCAACCAACTATTGATAAAGAAGGGGTAATTGTTGAAACTAAAGGAGATAAGAATTTAAAAGAAGGATTAAATGTTGTTACAATAACTTTAACTAATCAAAATAGTGATAACAATATGATGAATATAGATAACAATTCTAATAATGAAATTAATCAAGAAAATGATTCAAATTTAATTAATGATGTTAATATAACGAGTGATAGTTTTTATGAAAATGGTAGTGTAAAAGAACAAACTGTTTATATAATTAATGTTAATAGGAAGGCAAAACCAATTACAGAAATTTCATCTAATGGAGTAGAAAATAATAAGTTTGTAGCAGGTATTATATTGATTACTTTAATAGTAGTTTTATTTGTTGCAACTATTATAGCTCATAAAAAAAGAAATAAAGTTAAATTAAAGACAAAAAAATATAAAAGAGCTAAATAAAAATATTATTAAGTAGAAAACTTAATAAAAATTATTAATGAAAAAAATATATCATAAATACAATAATTAAACAATAATAAACATACAAAATTTATTACAAATTTGTAAAAAAATAAAAAGCTGTAAAATCTATGGATTCTTGTAAATACATGAACTATCGATTTTATTGCTTTTTTATTAAGTTTTCTACTTAATAAAAACAATAGAAGTAAAATCTAGTAGAGTATTGACTTAATACTATATAAATAATAAAATTAATTTATTAATAAATATAATGAAAAAAGCAAATAATAAGAAAAGGGAGGAAAATCAAAAGATGAAAAGAAGAAACCTTACGGAGAAAGGAATAACATTAGTAGCATTAGTAATAACAATAATAATATTATTAATTTTAACAGGAGTAACAATAGGAACAGCATTGCGGAGAGAATGGATTATTCAAAAGAGCAAAAGAAGCGGCAGAGAAATATAAAAATTCGGAAAGTCAGGAAGGTGAGTCATTAAAATCAATAGAAGATGAAATAGATGGAATATGGAAAGATAATGATAATAATGATGAAGAAGAGAAAGATAAAGAAACAGAAGCAAATGCGCCAAAATTAACAAGTGGAATGATACCAGTGAAATATGTAAGCGAAGAAGGACATTGGGAAATATGTTCAGAAAAAGATCCAGAATGGTATAGTTACACAGAAAATAAAAAAGAGTGGGCAAATGTAATGTTAAGTGATTGTGGAAATAAAGAAGATGGAAATAAATATACAGTTAGCGATGTAGGAACAGAAGTGTCAGAAGCGGATTTAGGAAGTATGTTCGTATGGATACCAAGATATGCATATAATATAGAAGAAGGATTTCACACAAATACAGATAATCCAAAGTCAGAAATACAATGGTTATCAGGTACAACTAATAATTATGTAGATAAAGAAGGAAAAGTAAATACAGTAAAGAAACATACAGATAAAGATGCAGAAAATACAAAACCAGAAGGACAATTCATAGTACATCCAGCATTTACAGATGGAAATGAAAATAGCTTTGCAGATGGAGAATGGAAAGCAGAAGTAGAAGGAATATGGGTATCGAAGTTTGAGGCAGGAATAGGAACGAATATAAGTGGAGATAAGGTAAGTAGTAATACAGTGACAGCAGATTCAAAAATAGAGTATCCAAAAGTAGATGTAGGATATGATAGTGAAGGAAATACAACAGGAAATCATCAATATTATTTACCAATGTTTAAAGGAAAACAATTTGCATATAATTATGTATCAGAATCACAATGTTATAATTTAAGTATAGCATTAGATGATAATAATAATCCTTATGGATTAAGTACAAGTGCAAATAGTCATCTAATGAAAAATAGTGAATGGGGAGCAGTTGCATATTTAGCAATAAGCAAATATGGAGCAAATGAAGCAAATACAGATAAAATTTGTCAAAATAGTGTAACAATCATAGTATCTAGTAATGCTTCATCAAGTCCAGTAAAAAATCCAAATGGTTCAAGTGAAAATAATATATGGGGAATGACAGCAGTAACAGGATATTCTGCAATAGAAAAAACAACACCAGGTGATGACCAAAATGTAATAAGTTATACAAGTGGAATAATGCAAGATAATTATGATAAATCATATGCATGGAATGTAGTAGAAAGTGGAAGTAATGCAGGAAATGGAACAAAAGCAAGTACAACAGGAAATATAACAGGAATATATGACATGAAAGGTGGTCTAGCAAATTATATGGCATCATGGGTTGATTATGAAGATACTAAATGTTCAAATTTAAAAACTTATGGAGATGCATTTACAAAGAATACAGAATCAACTTATTTAGCTACTGCATATCCAGCTGACCAGAATGCTGCAAGAATTGATTTAAATAGTTCGTATAGTAAATTTGGTGAAGTTCATGGAGATGCAATTTATGAGGCATCTGCAGATTGTAGAGATGAGGGATCATGGTTTCAGGAGACAATAGAAGCAGATAGTAATGAAAATGAGCCGTTTTTCCTACGTGGAGGGACTTGGTATGATTCTGGGGTTGCAGGCTTGTGTGGTTTAGTTGATAATTCTGGGGTTGCTGGTTGCAGTGCTGGGTTCTTCAGCGTTCTTGTGGTCGAGTAGAGAATAGAAAGTAAGAATATTAGTAAGAAAAGTCCTTTTAGAATATTATGTTTAAATATAGTGTGTAAAAACGCACTATATTTTTTATAATACGAACAATATGGGATTATAAAGAAGAAAGTCTATAAAATGTATAATATTTTTTCTAATAAAACTTTAATTAATTAAAAAACTTAATAAAAAATA
>CANQHI010000043.1 GCA_947623725.1 uncultured Clostridia bacterium
GCATAATAAAATCCTTTGGGTACTGGTATTACATTTCCTTCTCCATCTGATACTGCATCTACTTTATCTTCATTCCATTCTTTTCCTTTTGGTATTGAAACTTTTTCTCCTGCTTTTGCTTTTGTTGATATAATACCATCTAATTCTTTTTCTATATCATCTAGTGCTTCTTTCTCTTTTTCTTCTGATTCTTTATATTTTTCTGATGCTTCTTTTGCCCTTTGAAATAGTCCATTTTGTCCTAATGCTGTTGTTAGTGTTACTCCTGCTAATATCAACAATATTATTATTGTTATTACCAGCGCAACTAATGTGATTCCTTTTTCTTTATAGTTTATTCTTTTTTCCATCTTTCTATGTTCCCTTCTTTTTTATTTTTTACTTTTGTTTGAATTTATATACCTTAATTTAAAATTTTTATATAATGTATTATATTTCAGTATTATACCTTTTTATTTCATTTACATTGATTTTATCAATACTAAAGTATTAAGTCAACACATTATACTTTATTAATTCATTCTATTTTATTAAGTAAAAAGCTTAATAAAAAAGTATAAAATCTTGTAACTCATTTATTTCAATGATTATGCAAAATTTTATACTTTATTTTTTTACATTTTTGTAATAATTTTCATTTTTAATTTATTCTTATAAATGTCTTTATTATGCTATATTTTAAATATATTTATTTTTTATTAATCTTTTTAATTAATAATATTTCTAGCTTACTTTGTTATTTATTCATATACTTTTAATATTTATTTTCTATTATATTTTCCTCAATTCATTACAATTAACAAGTATAAGAGCTACTCTATATAAAGCACAACTCGAAAGCCAACGTTGACAGCGGAAAAGCAATGAGTTAACCCATCATCACCGTTTGCTCGAACCACTGGGTATAAATCCCCACTCCTAATGAAACTACCACCGCGCATAACAATGAACATTTGCTTTATTCCTTCACTCGTTGTTACAACATTATGTCCTGTTGTCCATTCCCACATATTTCCTGCCATATCATAAATATTATACTTCTTAAAATCTTCACTCACTCCCGTTGAAAGTTCTATTCTTGCTTCTCCAATTCCTTTTGGAATATCATCATCTTTGATTTTTTCTGTTTTATATTCTGTAGCAATAGTCCAGTCTGGCCAGACATCCTTATGCCCTGCCCATAAACAATTCAACTTTGTGTAATCAGTCGTTGTATTATTAGAATAATTTCCCCATGCTGTCGAATCATTTGCTTCTTCACCTTTTTTTGCATGAAATATATTTTTGCAAATGTGATTCCATGCTTGAGAATCTACTAAATAACTATTTACACTACTACTTTCTTTGTACATATTTTCTGATACAAGCTTTGAATTTGGTTGTGTTATATAATTCCATGCCTGTACTCCTTTTTTGCTTACTGGTTTTAAATCTTTTATTGTACCCGTGTCTGCTACACTTCCTCTTCCATAGCCTATAGCATCATTCACATATGAACTTGAAAAAACTTCATTTTTCGTGTTCACATAACTCATTGCACTACTTTCTTTTTGTGAAATGCTAAAATTAGCATCATCTGGTATTCCTGCTTCGTATCTTGCTATATAAAAGCCTCCATATTTTTGTATACTTTCTTTGCCTTTTGTTATTTGATTTTCATTTTTCCATTTCTCTGTTGGTAACGTGTTATCTTTATATTCTTCATTTAACTTATCTACATCTGTCTCTATATAATAATCTCTCCATCCTTTACCATCTCCTGTTCCTTCAGTTTTTTGTATACCATCAGAAGCCCCATTATCTTTATATCCATTATTACATGACCATTCTTCATCTAGTACGTAACCTTTAGCATTCTCATAATCAGTTTCTGTGCATGGTATCCATACAAATTGATTTCCTTCTCCATTATTATCTAAATTATCATTTTCTTTATCTGATATTACAAATCCTGTTGACTCTGAACCACCTGCATAATAAAAGCCTTTTGGTACTGGCATTACATTTCCTTCTCCATCTGATACTGCATCTACTTTACTTTCATCCCAATCTTTTCCTTTGGGTGTTGAGACTTTTTCTCCAGCTCCTGCTGGTATAATACCATCTAATTCCTTTTCTATATCATCTATCGCTTCTTTTTCCTGTTCTTCTGATTCTTTATATTTTTCCGATGCTTCTTTTGCTCTTTTAAATAATCCATTCTGTCCTAGTGCTGTTGTTAATGTTACTCCTGCTAATATCAACAATATTATTATGGTTATTACCAGCGCAACTAATGTGATTCCTTTTTCTTTATAGTTTATTCTTTTTTTCATCTTTCTTAGTTCCCTTCTTTTTTATTTTTTACTTTTGTTTGAATTTATATACTTTAATTTAAAATTTATGTATAATGTATTAGATTTTAGTATTATACAATCTTATTTCATCTGTGTTGATTTTATCAATACTAAAGTATTAAGTCAACATATCACACATTTTTAATTCAGCATTTTTATTAAGTAGAAAACTTAATAAAAATGCTAAAAATCTTATAACTCAAATATTTCAATAAATTTATAAGATTTATAGTTTTTATTTTTTACTAAATTGTAATAAATTATTTCTAAAAAAATTTGTTATAATACTAGTATTTATGATACATTTTACTTAAATTTATTTTTATTAAGTTTTCTAATTAATAATATTTTTTTATTATATATTTTTTCTGTAATTTTTTACTATTTATATTTTTTAATCTTTCTTTGTTTTTCATTGGTCAAGTGAAAAAAATAAATGCAATTTTGTTTTTCATTTACTTGTATATTGCAGTTTTCTATTGATTTTTCGGCTATTTTCAGATATAATTACTGTTATGGAGAAGAAATATTTAGATAAATTAGAATTTAATATAATTACTGAAAAAGTTTCGAATTATTGCAATACTTCTCTAGGAAAAAATATTGCTATAAATTTGAAACCTTTTAATGAAGTAGAAAAAATTCAAAACTTTTTAAATGAAACAGATGAAACAATGCAAGCTATTCATAGCATTGGTTCTTTTCCTATTGCGGAAATTTCAGATTTATCTTTACATGTAAAAAAATTAGAAAGCAATATCCCTTTAAACGCTAAATCATTACTTGAAATAGCTAATTTATTAAAAATTTCTAGGGAACTTATTAACTTTTATAAAAATTTTGAATTTGAATTTCAATATTTAAACACCTATTTTGAAGAATTATATTCAAACCAAGATATTGAAAACAAAATTTTTTATAGTATTATTTCAGAAAACGAAATTAGTGACAATGCTTCAAGTAAGCTCTCATCAATTAGACGCAATAAAAAAAATCTAGAAGCTGATATAAAAAATAAATTAAATAGTATTTTGCACTCAAATACTTATTCTAAATACATTATGGATAATTTAATAACAATTAGAAATAATCGATACGTTATCCCTATAAAAGATGAATACAAAAATGAAATTAAAGGCTTAATTCATGATACATCTAGCAGTGGTTCAACAGTATATATTGAGCCAATAGCCGTATTTGATATAAATAATTCAATTAATAATCTTTCAATTGAAGAGAATAAAGAAATTGACAGAATCTTAGAAGAACTATCTTCACTTCTATACCCTATCACTAATAACTTAATTAGTAATTACAATTTAGTTGGAAAAATTGACTTTATTTTAGCTAAAGCTAAATTTGGTATAGAATTTGATTGCACTAAACCTCAAATAGATAACTTTATTGATTTTAAATCAGCTAGACACCCTTTAATCGAAAAGACTTCTGTTGTTCCTATTGATATTAATTTAGGAAAAGATTTTTACTCATTAGTTATTACTGGTCCAAATACTGGTGGAAAAACTGTTACTTTAAAAACTGTAGGACTTTTATGTGCTATGGCACAAGCAGGCCTATGTATTCCTGTTAAAGATGGTAGTTCTATAAAAATATTTGATAATATTTTTGCTGACATTGGAGATGAACAAAGCATTGAAACATCTTTAAGTACATTCTCATCGCACATAACAAATTTAGTTCAAATATTAAATAAATTTACATCAGAAAGTCTAATATTAGTTGATGAATTAGGTTCAGGTACAGATCCACTTGAAGGTGCTAATCTTGCAATTAGTTTGCTTGAATACTTTTTTGAAAAAAAAGCATTAACCTTAGCTACCACTCACTACAACGAAATAAAAAATTATTCAATCACTCATAAGGGCTTTGAAAATGCTAGTTGTGAATTTGATTTAACAACATTAAAACCAACTTATCACCTTCTTTTAGGTATTCCTGGAAGTAGTTATGCTTTTGCTATAAGTCAAAAACTTGGAATTCCAGAAAGCATTATAAAAAGAGCTTCTGCTCTTTTAAGTAAGCCTGATGTTGATATAGAAACTTTAATGAAAGAAATTTATGATGATAAAGCTGAGATTGAAAAAGATAAAATTGAAATGCAGAAAAATTTAACTCAGGTTGAACTTTTAAGAAAAACACTTGAAACTCAAAATAATGAAAAATTAATAAAAGAAAAAGAAAAAATTGAAAATGCTAAACGTGAGGCAAAAGAAATCTTAGATGATGCTAAATTAGTTGCAAGTACAAAAATTAAAGAACTTGAGCAAACTCAAGATGTAAAAAAAGCAAATATTATAAGAAATGACTTAAATGATTCGATTAATAAAATTGATGTTGAAGGATTAGATTTAAGTGAACTTTTAACACTAAATAACAAATACAATAATAAATCTAAAAGTGTTATTGATAAAAAAACTTCACAAAAAAAATCTGGCAAGGTTCATATCAATAATACTAAATCATCATCAATTTCAACTGAGATAAATCTTATAGGTGAAACTGTTGACATTGCAATTGAAATCTTAGACAAATATCTTGATAGTTGTAAGATGGCTCATTTAAAGCAAGTTAGAGTTATACATGGAAAAGGAACAGGTAAACTTCGTCAAGGAATTCACAATTATTTAAAAAAATCAAAATATGTTTCTTCTTTTAATATCGCAGGTTTCGGTGAAGGAGATTATGGTGTAACAATAGTAAATTTAAAATAATTAATATAAAAAAGACTGCTAATTTAGAGTTAGCAGTCTTTTTACATATACTTCCAGTTTTACCGGAGTATATTTATTTCTATATTATCTTCCTCGTAAACATCTTAAATATTGTCTTTGACAGCAACATGTTTTACAAGCACAAGTATTTGGAAAATCATTATTATTTCCATTATTGTTATTACCAGAATTGTTGTTTCCAGTATTATTGCCCGTGTTATTATTCAATCTGTCTAATATATTTTGTATCGTGCTAAAAATCAGAGCAGTAAGGAAAGCTAATATGCCATAAGCAATTGCTGCTATAAGAAAATCTTCTGTAAATACTGTAAAAGCTAATATTAAAAATATTCCAAATATTATTGCTGAAACTAAAAAGGGGTTATTAAATATTCTTTCTAGTGCTATTGCGAATATTATTGTTACGAGTGGAAATACGAAAAATAGTAAGATTGGATCTATCATATATTTTCCCCCCTTAGTATATTATATTATCCATCTTACTATTTTGTTATTTTTTATCAAAATTTATTATTTTGCTATTTTATATTAAAATTTATTACGTTGTTATTTTCATATAAAAAATATAAGCAATTATAATTATAAATTTTATTAATATTCAACATTTATTAAGCATAAGCCTTGTGGTGAAAGCGTTTTTCCAGCCATTAATCTATCTTTTGCTTCTAAAATATTTTTTACTTCTATTGGCTCAATTTTTCCTTCTCCAACTTCTATAAGTGTTCCTGCAATTATTCTGACCATATTATATAAAAAGCCATTTCCTGTTAATCTAATTTTTATGATGTCATCATTTCTTACAACTTCTGCATTATAAATTGTTCTTACACTATTTTTGCTACTTGTTCCACTAGCTTTAAATGACTTGAAATCATGTTCTCCAATTAAATATTTTATTGCTTCATTCATTTTATTTTCATCTAATTTAATTGGATAATGAAATTGCATATTTCTGTATATTGCTGTTCCATATTTTGAATTGTTTATTGTATATTCATAAGTTTTCTTTTTGCAAGTATATCTGCTATGAAATTTTTCATCTACTTCTTCTGCTGATTTAATTCTTATTGATTGTTTAAGATTAGAATTTAAAGCTATTGGAAATTTATCAATAGGAAAATCTTTTTCTATTTTAAAATTTGCAACTTGATTTAAAGCATTTACTCCTGCATCTGTCCTACCCGATCCAATTAATTCAACTCTTTCTCCAGTTATTGTTTCAATAGCTCTTTCAATTTCTCCTTGAATATTTAATTTATTAGGTTGTTTTTGCCAACCATTAAAATCTTTTCCATCATATTCAATTGTTAGTTTTATATTTCGCACAATATACTCCGTTCATAAACTTTATTACTTCTTTTTACTTCGATTTCTATTTAATTGTTTACATTTAATTTTGAGAATTTTCTTGTTCTTTTTTCTTTTCTTTTGATAGTTTCTTGTATTCGATAATTTTATCTTTTTTCTTAGCAACTTTTTTTCTAATTTCAGAGAATTTACTTTTTTTCTGCTCTGGTCCAAATCTATCAGTTACAAGATTTTTCATTAAAATTCTTTTTAAAGCATCTTCGTCAACATCTACGATTAATGTTCCATCTTTTGCAATAGAAATTTTTCCTGTTTCTTCTGATACTACCACCGCAATTGCATCAGACTCTTTTGAAATTCCTATTGCTGCTCTATGTCTAGTTCCTAAACCTCTAACCATATCTTTATCACTTGTAAGTGGCAATATACAAGCTGCTGACACAATCTTGTTATTTGCTATAATTATTGCTCCATCATGAAGTGGAGTTTTAGGAACAAATATATTTACTAATAATTGTGGCGTAATTATTGAATCTAATTCTACACCTGTTTCTACAATATCTTGTAATTTTATGTCTCTTTCAAAAACAATCAATGCTCCTGTTTTACTTTTAGCAAGTTCCTCAGTAGCAATTACAACTTTATAAATATCTTCTTTAGTTTTATCCCTTAAACTCTTATCTATTCCAAACATTTTCGTAAAAGTACTTGAACCTAATTGCTCTAGTGCTCTTCTCAATTCTGGTTGAAAAATTAACAGTAATGCTATAACTCCATAAGTCATAAATGATGTAAGTATAAAATTAAGTATTCTTAATTTTAATACACTACTTAATATTGTTATGATTACAAGAAATAGTATTCCTTTTAAAAGTTGCATTGCTCTTGATTTTTTACTCAATTTAAAAAAGCCATAAATTAAAAATCCTACTACTATTATATCTAATACTGCTGTTATTATTTGCCAAGGATATGCTTTTAATTCATTTATATATGCTGGAAAATCTATGCTCATTTGTTGATTTATTTTTTCAAACATTATTTTATCCTTTCGTTTTTCAATATTTTAAATTAATCCTTTTGCACTTAATACAATATAATATAAAACTGTCCCACATGCTGCTACTACCATCATAGCAGCTAATAATAAGGCTATTATTCTTGCAAAACTTTTGCCAATATCAATATGCTTTTTTTCTTTATTTTTTTCTGTTTTTATTTTTGTATTTTTCACTCTAATTCTCACTTTCTGCAATTTTATGTATACATATTTAATTTTAGCATTCACACCATTTAAAGTCAATAAAAATATTTTAAAAATTATAGTTTATTTTGTATTTTTATTGAGTTATTTACTTAATAATTAAAATATTGGCATATTATGTAATTAATTGTCAAAAAATGTTTTTTTATGCGATAGAAAGATGAAAAAATATATATTTTTTATTGAAAAATGATTGTTTTTGTAGTATTATTCATTATACAAAATTTAAAATTAATTTTAAATCTTCAAAAAATTTATTTCTAAATTATTTCCAAACTTAGAAATTTTTAATTGTAAAAATTAATTATATTATTAATAAATATTATTTTTAACAATTAACGAAAATTCATGAATATTTATTGAAATAGAGTTTTTATTTTGATATAATAGAAAGGAACCAAATGGCAGATAAAAATAATTCAAAACAACTTCCACTCTTAAATGATTATATATTTAAGAGAACTTTTACAAAAGATGAGGATAATGAAATATTAAAAGATTTTTTAGAAGCAATTTTAAATGAAAAAATAACAAAAGTAGAAGTAAAAAATAGTGAAATTCCAAAAGATGTATTAGATGAAAAATTAAGTATATTAGATATAAAAGCAGAAATAGACAATCGAAAAATAGTAGATATCGAAATGCAAGTAGGAAATGAATATAATTTAAAAGACAGATGCCCATTATATATGTGTAAAAATATAAGCACACAAATAAAAGAAGGAGACAGATACACAAAATTAAAACCATCAATATCCATCTGGATATTAAACTTTAATTATTATAAAAGAAATAGTTATCACAATGTGGCTAAAATGATATTTGAAAAAGGAAAAGCAAGAGAATATGTAGAAATGGGATATGAAAGAGAGGAAGAAATAGCAACAGAAGATTTAGAGATGCATTTTATAGAGTTACCAAAATTCAAAAAGAAAAATCCAGGAGTGGAAGGAAAGTTAGAACAATGGTTATGGTTAATATTAGGTAAGGAGGATAAAATTAAAATGGCAGAGAAAAAGAATGAAAATATAAGGAGAGCCAGAACCTTACTAGACCAAATAAGTAGTGATCCCAAAGAGCAAGAGATATTTGAAAATAAACTTATGGCAGAATATAGATACAATAGTGGAATGGCCGGAGCAAGAGAATATGGTTTAAATGAAGGAATGAAAAAGGCTTCAATAAAAATAGCCAAAAAGATGATAAATGAAGGAATAGATATAAAAGTAGTTTGCAAAATAACTAACTTAACTGAGAAAGAAATTAATAATATATAATTTTTTAAGAAGTTTAAAGTTTACCCAAAAAATCCGATATTCTCGAGTATATCGAAATATTTGTGTAAAGTTTAAAAATACACCTTCTTATGATAAAATAAAAATGTCATAAGGAGGTTT
>CANQHI010000044.1 GCA_947623725.1 uncultured Clostridia bacterium
TCAAAATCATCAAGCCATTTTTGCTCATCTTCCTCTGCTTTTTTATACCTTTCTCCTGCTTCTTTTGCTCTTTGAAACAATCCATTTTGACCTAATGCTGTATTTAACGTCACTCCTGCTAAGATTAATAGTACTATTATGGTTATTACTAATGCTATTAATGTAATTCCTCTTTCTTTTTTCATCTTTAGATTTTCTCCCCTTTCTTTTTTATAATTATATAATTTTTTTGATAATTTTAACAATAGTTATTATCTATTTTTTACCACTTTTTATATTTCTTAATTTCTTCATAAATTTTGCAATAATTTTCATACCTTGATTTTGAAATTTTATTTTTATTTAAAGCTTTCTTTACATTACATTCATCAACACTTTCATTTATGTGGCTACATCCAACATAGCCACATTCTCCAATATACGGAATAAATTCTCGAAAATAATGCGATAATTCTTCTTTCTCAATTTCATTCACATCAAATGTAGCAAATCCTGGTGCATCAGCTATAAATGTGTTTTTTTCGAGTTCATACAAACTAACAAGAGTTGTTGTATTTTTACCTTTTTTATTTTTTTGGCTTATTTCCCCTTCTTCTGTAATTTTATTATTAAATAATGTATTTATTATTGTTGATTTACCAACTCCAGAATTTCCAGCAAATACTGATATTTCACCATTTAATTTTTTTCTTAATAATTCTATTCCGCTTTCTTTTTTATTTTCTTGCGTGTTTTTTATTGCACAAGTTTTAATTACTGTATATCCTGCATTAGTATAAATATTTTCTATTTCTTCTATTTTCTCTTTTTTTACTAAATCACATTTATTTAAAACTATTAAACTTTTTACTCCTAATTTCTCTGCAAATACTAATTGTTTATCTAAAAGTAATAAGTCAGGGTTAGGATGTTTCATAGATAGGACAAATACAATTTGTGTTATATTAGCTATCTTAGGTCTTTTTATGTAATTTCTTCTTTGTTCAACTTTTTCAATTACTTTCTCTTCTTTTGAAAATTCTACTATATCTCCAACAACAGGACTAATCCCTATTTTTTTTAAGTTTCCTCTTGCTAAACAAGAATAAATATTATTTTCTTCAATTAATTTAATATTATGATTTTTTATTTCTACAACTTTATAAAGATTAGCAGAATTTTCAATTATTAGTCCTTTCATTCATTTTCCTTCCATTTTGCTCCTATTTTTAAAATCTTCTTCCGTCCTCCTCCGTGGCTTCTTCCACTACTTCCACTATGAGTTGAGCTATGACCTGAACTGTGACTAGAACTTCCACTAGAAGATGATTCTATTCTTGTTTTCGTTACAAATTGATTTACAAAATTATCTAATTGTTTGTTTAATTTAATTCCAGATGAAATATATAAATTTGCATTTTGCTGTTTTTTTGGTTTTGTGTGAGTTGCTAAACCTATTATTATATATATTATTGTTACAATTAATGATATAATCAATGATCCTTTAATAAAAACTGATAAATCATTCTGTACTTTGTTATAACCTTCATGACCATTTGTACTTTGAGAACCACTTGTACTCTGATAGCTACTTCCTAGATTAGCATAATATTTAGCATATTTTATAAATTGCTCTACACAACCATTATAATCTTCTGTACTTATTTTGTTATATGCATAATCTAAAATACTATCAATTCTCAAATCGGTATAAATACTAATTGCATATCCTGTTGTGGATATCCACATTTCTCTGTTTTCCATATCTATCAAAAACAGAACGCCACTTTTATCTGTACCTATTCCAAAATCATTATAGTCATAAAAATCATCTGCATAAGCCATTGCAGATAATTTATTGTTTTCTTCTATTGTAACAACAGCCATATCCATTTCATAAGTATTTATATACTCTTGAATTTGACTAAATAAGTCTGTTTCCTCACTCTCAGAAAGTAAATCAGCATAATCATATATCTTCTTACTTGTGTCAACAATTGGAGTGTTTTCTTTAGCGGTTTGACTTGATATTGAATTAATAGAAAAAACATTTACTGTCCCAGTTATTAATATACAAATTATTACAATTAAAATTTTATATACTTTTCTCATTTTATTTTTCCCTTATCATATTAAATTAGTTGCAGATATGCTTATTAAACAAATTATAAATAATAAGATAAAACATATTGAAAAAAATATTAAACCTTTTTTTATTACCTTTTTTGTATCTATTGGAACATATCCTGTTATTTTCTTAGTTTGTCCATTCATAGCAAATGTGTATATTTTATCTCTATATTTTAAATTTAACATCCAAACAGGTAAAAGTGCATATTCTACTTGTCCATTTACTACATTGATATTGCTATTATTTACTATAACTGAACTATATCCATTTATTGTTGATTTTAACTGATTTACCATAGTATTTTTCATTCGTTCTTCTGCTCTACTATATACTGCATTTTTATCTAAATCATATTTTTCTGCTAAAAATCCTGATAAATATGATTTATGAAATGGTTTAAACTCATTATAATCAAATGGTTCTATAGAATCCATAATTTCATCTTGAAATTTTGTTGATCCATCTACTGGTAAGTCCGTTATTCCTAATTCTCCTCCTCTTGTGCAATTATATACTCTTGTTTCTGTATAACGATAATTACCTGAACTCCATGAACGAATTCTTTCCGCTCTTGCACTAATCTCTCCATTCATATAGCTATCATATAGCCAAAAAGGAATATATACACCAGAAATCTTTTTTATATTTTCTTCTTTATAAAAATCTTTTGGTGCAAACCATCTCTTCTTCACATTATTTTTAAATTCCTGAATTGCATCTTCTTTTTTTGTTTTAAACGGAATTATTTTGTCTGGTTTAAATTCACCCTGCAATCTATTTTTCATAATTGCTGTGCTTCCGCAATATATACAAGCAGTAGAAACCGTATTCTCATCTGTTACAACTACTGCTCCACAATTAGGGCAAGAATATTCACTTATATTAAAATTTTCTTGCCCTTTTTGTATTGGATTCATTTCTGTATTTTTTTGAAAATCTTCTATTTTAAATGTTCCATTACAATACTCACAATGCCAATTTTGTGTTTCAGGATTGAATTTAATATTTGCTCCACAACCAGGACATTTATTATCTACAACTGTTCCCATTTTTCTTCCTTCGTTTTTATTAGATTATCTATCATTTATATAATATGTTCCGCCATCTTCATAATCATCTATATCAATTTCATCAGTAATTGCTTTTGTTGTACCATTTTGTGAAAGCGTAACTTCTATTTTTTGTTTTCCTGAACCTGTAATAGTTCCACAATCTACATCTTCTCCAACTTTAACTGATTTTCCATTTATTTTTATTGAACCATTTACTTTAACAATTATTGAACTTCCGCTTGAGTTATTATTTGTTGTTGCATTTTTATCATCTGTTGTATTTTGAGTTTGTGTCGAAGTAATAGTTGGGATTATAAATCTTAATTTTACTGTTTTTTGTTTTTCTTCAATCTTATTAACTGTTATATCTATTGTTGTACCTTCTGCAACTTCTTCATTTGCCTCTTTACTTTGAGAAATTACTTTTCCATTTTCTTTTTCTTCATCACTTACATAAGTTATATTAGCTTTAAGGCTTGCATTTACCAATGTTGCATTTGCTGTTCCTTCATCCATTCCTATAACATAAGGTACTTTAGTTTTCTTAGCTCCACTGCTTACATATATTGTAACAGTGTCTCCAGATTTTACAAGTTCTCCCTCATTTGTTGCTTGACCTATAACATATCCTTCTTCAACTGTTGTACTATTTTGCATTTCTTCATTAAGTGTTATTCCTATATTTAATGCCATATCTCTTGCTTCTGAAATCTTTTTTCCTATGAAACTTGGAAGCTCTGTTGTTTCTGGTCCTTTACTTACAACAATTTTTATAGTTTCTCCTTTTTTTAGTTTTTCTCCCTCTTCTGGAGTTTGAGAAATTATTTTTCCTTCTTCAACAGTGCTACTTGCAGCCTCTGTAACTTCAGCCTTCAAATCTAATGAAGTTATTTGGGTTTGTGCTTCTTCTAAAGTCATATTTTCAAAATTAGGAACACTTACCTTTTTATTGATTCCTCCATCTAAGGCTATTTTTGTAATTAAAAATACCATAACAAATAATATCACTAATCCTAAAAAGAATGCCCATCCTTTTAGTTTTGGATATTTTTCAAAAAATCTTTGTTTTTTATTTGAATTATTTTTTTCTGTTTTTACTGCATTCATAACTCTTGTATATTGACCATCCTTATTTTCTATAATTACAAAATCTCCATCAGGATCTTTAAGTGCTTTTGCTAAGTCTTTTAACATTTCTGTTGCTGTTCCATATCTTTCTGAAGGATCCTTTTTCATTGCTTTTACAACAATTTGATTTATTGCAAGTGGAATATCGCTGTTTAATTCTATTGGTTCCTTTGCTTCTTCTTGCATATGTTTTAAAGCAACTGATACTGGTGTATCTGCATCAAATGGTACTTTACCAGTTAACATTTCATACATTACAACCCCTAAAGAATATAAATCTGATTTAGCATCAGTTACTGTTCCCTTAGCTTGTTCTGGTGAAAAATAATGTACTGAACCTATTGTTGTTCCAAATGCTGTTATTGTTGAATTTGAAACTGCTTTTGCTATTCCAAAGTCTGTTACTTTTGCAATTCCATCTTCTGTAATTATTATATTATGTGGTTTTATATCTCTATGAACTATTCCATTTTTATGTGCTTCTTCTAATGCCGATGCAATCTGCATTGCAATATTTACAGTCCATTTCCAAGATATTATTCCATCTTTTTTTATTATTTCTTTTAAAGTTTTTCCTTTTACAAGTTCCATTACAATGTAATATAAATTATTTTTTTCTTCATGTCCTACATCATAAATTGAAACTATATTTGGATGCGATAATCCGGCTGCTGACTGTGCTTCTGTATTAAATCTTTTTATAAAATCAGTATCTGTTGTGTATTCATCTTTTAATACTTTTACAGCTACATATCTATTTAGTACATAATCTTTAGCCTTATAAACAGTAGCCATACCGCCATTACCGGCTTCTTCTAGGATTTCATAACGATTTCCTATTGTTTTCCCAATTAAATTCATAATCAATCTCCTTACCTTATGATTATTGCAGTTATATTGTCTTTTCCACCTAAGTCATTTGCTCTTTGTACTAATAATTTTGTTGCATCTGCTGGATTTTCATTAACAATTGTTTTTATATCTATTTCTGATACCATATTTGTCAACCCATCAGAACACATTAAAATTGTGTCTCCTTTTATAAATCCATGCACACTTGCATCAGGCTCTATGAAGGTCGTACATCCTAGAGCTTTCATAAGCATATTTTTCTTTGGATGTTTTGCACTTTCTTCTTTTGTAATTTTTCCTTCATCAATTAATTTTTGAACATAGCTATGATCTTTTGTAAGTCTTCTAATCGTTTCTTTACGAAATCTGTATATTCTACTATCTCCTATATGTGAGATAAAAGCTTTATTTTCATATATTAAGCATATGTCTAGAGTTGTACCCATATTGCTAATTTCAGTATTTTGCTTAGCTTTTTCATACACTATCATATTAGCATACTGTGTACTACTTTTTACTAAATTAAGTAAAGTCTCTTTATCATTTTTATTTTTTTCAAAGTTAGTCATAATATAATTTTTGGCAGATTGAACTGCAAGCTGACTCGCTATTTCTCCACCATTATAGCCACCCATACCATCTGCTAAAATAAATAAATGTATTTCATCGTCTGGGTAACTTACATAAAAATAATCTTCATTAATTTCCCTAGCTTTTCCCACATCTGAAGTTGCAAAAGCTTGTATCATTAAATATTTCCTCCTAATTTTTTTCTTCTAAGCTGTCCGCATGCTGCATCTATATCTGAGCCTAATTCTCTCCTAATTGTTGCTGTTATGCCATTTTCATTCAAGTAATCTCTAAACTTGATTATATTTTCTAATGAACTTTTGGTATAGCTACCATTTTCAATTTTATTTATTGGAATCAAATTAACATGACATAACATCCCCTTTAATAATTTTATAAGCTCGTCTGCATCTTTAATATTATCATTGTTATCTTTTGCTAAAGCATATTCAAATGAAATTCTTTTATTTGTCTTTTTTATATAATATTTACAAGCCTTAATCAATTCTTCTATATTATATGCATTATTTACCAGCATCATACTTGAACGCACTTTATTATTTGCACTATGTAAAGAAATCGATAATGTGCATTGTATATTTTCATCTGCAAAATCATATATTTTTGGAACTATTCCACTTGTTGATACACTAATATGTCTTGCTCCAATATTTAAACCTTTTGGATTATTTAAAATTTTAATTGCATTTATAACATTTTCATAGTTGTCCATAGGCTCTCCAATACCCATAAATACAACGTTTGATATTTTATCGCCGATATCTTGTTCTATTGCTATTATTTGTTCTACTATTTCGCCTGAAGTTAGATTCCTTATAAATGGAATTCCTGTTGATGCACAGAACTTGCATCCCATTTTGCAACCTATTTGCGATGAAACACATACAGATTTTCCAAAATGATATTCCATAAGCACAGATTCTATCGCATTTTCATCTGATAATCCGAAAAGATATTTTTTGGTTCCATCTACGGATTCTTGCTTTTTTATAATTTCAAAATTACATATATCATAGTTTTGTTTTAACTTTTCTCTAAGCTCTAATGATATATTTGTCATCTCATCAAAACTTTTTACTTTATCTACAAATAACCACTTAAATATTTGCTCTGCTCTAAATGGCTTTTCTCCTAATTCTTTTATTTCCTCTTTTAGCTCGTCTAAATTATAGTCTTTTATGTTTTTCATATATTAAATATTTTCCTTAACTATGTCATAGATTTTTCCTATAATATTTTATATCACTAATTTTAATATATTGCAACATTTTTATGTTTTTTCCAAAATAAATACAGTACTTTTAATTTTAAGTACTGTATTTATTAGTCTAATTTATTACTCTATGTTCCATTCTCCATTGCCTGCTTTTGTATACAAGATATTAGATGGTAGAGTAACATAATTTACTCGTATCATATTTCGCTAAGTCTGAATACCAGACCTGAATTTGTCAAGTATATAACACACTATCGTTAGTTCTTATCCTCAACTAATGCAAAACTTACATTTTCACCATCTTCAACTTGTTTTTCTAGACTGTATCCACTAGATATTAGATTGATAGAAACTATGGGGCGAAGATAACAACTGGTCTTAATCGGTATACCGATCCGACTCGTATAGGCCGCGACCGACTAATCCTGTGTACGGCACTATAGGCGCCCACGCTCTCTAGTCCGAAAACGCATTTCTCCACATTCAAATGCACATAACGGCTCGCAATCCAGTAATACTTTTTGAAAGGATCCCCACTATCTGGGTCATTAAATAATAAGTCATAATACGTCTCATTTATAAACTGATCTTTGCAATCTGCAAAATCATGCTCATAATGTGATTGTTTGAAAGTCGTGTTACTACTCCCTTCTCCTTTTCCAGTCATATTACCATCTCCATTTTCTTTTTCCCACATTTCACATTCTTTATCGCTGCCTGTTTCTGTTGTTCCATCATATCCATATGTCCATTTTGAGTCATATTGTGCCCACATTTCTGGATATCTTAGATTAGTATACGTTGAATTGCTACTTCCAAAATATACTGTTCCATCTGTTTGATTTTCTTCCGATTTATCCGGTTTATGTTTATAATTCTTATAATCATATGTGCTTACTTTTTGTATATCCGTTCTTCTTAAGTTTGCGACTGTTATTCCTTTTTTATCGCTTCCATAACATTCTCTACATATCTCATTTACTGCCCACACTCCATTATTATATCCTGTTGATCCCATTAATGTTAATTGTGTTTCTGTTGGCCTAGCTGATATTAATCTTATTGTTTTTGTTGTTCTTTCATAATCCCAGATCCTCCATTGCATTTTTTCTGTTGTAAAAGTTTGATCTTGTTTATTTATTGTATCTCCTGATGTTATGGTTCCTATGGCACATTGTCCGGTTTTAGGATTATATCCCGTTACATATGCCCCTACATAATCATTATAATCTATTGATATTTTTTCCATCTCATTTGATATACTATCGAATGCAGTTTGCTCTTGTTTTTCTGACTCTTGATATTCATTTACTGCCTTTTTTGCCATTCTAAACAATCCATTTTC
>CANQHI010000045.1 GCA_947623725.1 uncultured Clostridia bacterium
GATAAACGCTGAAAGCATCTAAGTGTGAAGCCCACTCCAAGATAAGATATCCCATATCGAAAGATAGTAAGATTCCATAGAGACTATGTGGTTGATAGGTTGGAGGTGTAAGTGATGAGAGTCATTGAGCTGACCAATACTAATAAATCGAGGGCTTAACCATAAAAATGATTAAGTAAGAGATAAGAAAAAAAGAAGATTAGAAGATAATATGGGAAAACGAGAAAGAATCAAAAAGGAATAGAAGAAAATTCTTAAAGTAAGCTATATATTTTTGAGTGTGCTAAGACTTAAGTAAAAGAAAAAAACTTAAGTAAATAAAAAAAGCATACGAAACATTTCTGGTGACGATAACTTGGAGGAAATACCCGTTCCCATCCCGAACACGGAAGTCAAGCTCCAAAGTGCCGAAGATACTTGTGGGTTACCCTGCTTGGAAAATAGGTTGTTGCCAGATTTTTTTTTGTTTTTTTCTTATAAAGATAATAAAATCTAAAATAAAAAAATAATAAATTGTCAAAACCTTTAGTATGTAAAATATCACGAAAGCATACGGAAATAATAAAAAGAATTCGGATAAAACGTATTGATTTTTATCAAATTTAATGTTAATATATTTAATGTAAGTTGTAGAATTTTTATATTAAATGAATGAGGGAGGAAAGAAAAAATATGAAAAAGAATAACTTATTAATTTTAATTGGTGGAGCTATAATTGCAATGATGTTTTTTGCTCTTATATCTCTAAATGGTTCAGTTAATGCAGCAGATGGAGCAGGAAATACAACAGATTTACAAACAATAGTAAATAATGCTGTTGCAGGAGATGGATCTATAGTATTAGATAAAGACTATGAAATTGATAATACTGTATTTATTGGAAGTACTACTGCAAATGCTGGAGCTACAGATAGTAAAAATGTAACACTTGATTTAAATGGACATGTAATATGCACTAATACAAATTTTGATGCTAATAAAAAAGCTATGATTGAAGTAAATGGTGATAATTATAATGTAACAGTAAAAGACAGTGATACAAATGGTGAAATTAGATTTCAAAACAAAAAATCAGACTCTGCAGTTACAGATGTATGTGCATTATTTATTAGAAGAGGTACTGTAACTATTGAAGGTGGCAAATTTACTTCATTAGACAAAGATAATAAATGGGGTGTAATAGAAGTTGGACATGGAAATAATACAACAGAATTGCCATCATCTGCAGGAAAACTTATAATGAATGGAGGAATTATTGATTCAGAAAGATTTGGTATTACATTAGAAAAAGGAACAGTTGAAATAAATAATGGTGCAAGTGTTAATGCAAATTCAGCAGCAATTGGAACTCTTTATTATAAACCAGCATCAGAGCAGGATACATCACTTGATTTTAATGATACAGAAATAGTAGTTAACGGTGGAAAAATTTCAAGTGAAGTATACACAGCAATTCAACACAAGAGTGATGGAGATGTTAAGATTAAAGGTGGAGAAATCTCAGGAACAACAGGCGTTTATTCAGCAGGTGGAAATGTTGAAATTACAGGAGGAACAATAACTGCGATAGAAGAACCTGCAACTTTACCTTATGGTACATCAGGTGATGTTGAAAGTAATGGAGCAGTAGTTGTAAATGAGAATAATTTTGAAGATACTAAAGTAACAGTTGATGGTGGTACATTAGTTTCAGAAGATAAAGATAATCCAGCTTTATATTTAGCAAGTGAAGAAGAAAATGCTCAAGATGTATTAGAAGTTAAAAAAGTAACAAGTAATAAAAAAGTTGATCCTGAATTTATAAGTTCAAATTTAGTTATTGAAGTTAAAAATGAAGATGGTGAAACTACATATTATATGGGAAGTGAAGAAGACAAAGATATATTAGAAGCAATCGAATCATTAGAAAACGGAACTATAACTGTAACTTCAGGTGATTTAAATGTTTCAGATTTACCACTTGGTGTAAGTGTAAAAAATGAAGGTACAGGTAATGTAGAAATAAATGGACATAAAGTAGAAGAAGGAAAAACAGTTGATTTAGCAGCTGAAAAATTAGCTGAATTGGAAGAACAATTAAAGAATTTAAATGCAGCTTTAACAGAAGCAAATAAACAAAATGGTGAAAACAAAGATAAAATAGAAGGATTAGAAGATAGTCTAAGTGCTGCAAAAGCTGATTTAAAAGAATTAAAGGAAAATTCAGTAAGTAAAGAAGACTTCAATGCATTATTAGAAAAATTATCAAGTATAGAAAAAGAATTAGCTGACTTAAAAGCTGCTAATAATGTATCAGAAAATGATAATTCAAATAATGCAGAAGAAGAAGAGGAGCCTTCAAAAGGCGATGAATTAGATGAAGAAGCAAGAACAAAAACAGGTGTGGAAGGAAATATAGCTGCATATGCTTTAGGAATGTTATCATTAGCTGGAGCAGTTGTAAGCAAAAGATTTGTAAAATAATTTTATGTAATAAAAATTAAAATTAATCTAATTTAGAGTAAAAATGATACAATTTATGTAAATAGAGTACATCCAATTTAGAATGCTATAATAAAGGTTATGGTATAAACTAATTTGGATGTATTTATTATTATTGTTCAATCAAATTCACTTATGAATTCTTTACAAAAGCTAATAAATATGGTAAAATTCAAGAAGATAAGGAAGTGGATAGTATGGAAAAATCAAAACATCAAAAGGTAAAAAAAAATAAACAAGAAGAAAAAATTTCAGAAAAAAGTAATTTAGAAAAAGAGAAAAAAGTAAATACAAGTAAAAAAAATAAAACAAATAATGATAAAACAAATGGCAATAAAACAGATAATAGTAAAATACATAATAAAAAAATAGATAAGGATAAGATAGATAAAAGTAAAACAAATAGAGATAAATCAAGTAAAACAGATAAAAATAAATCAAGTAGTGCAAATAACAATAAATCTAGAAGTAAAGAAGGACAAAGAAAAAAGTCATTAAAAAAGAAGATTATATCATTAATATCTATAATATGTTTAATTGTTTTTATAGGTGTTGCGATATATTTTGCTAATGATTTTATAACATCACAAAAGGATAAGGGTAAAATAAGAGAAGCTCAAGAATATATGAATACTGAGAATGAAAATTATAATGAACAAGTAGAAAAACTAAAACAAATGCAAGAAAGCAATAATAATATAAAAAGTTGGATAAAGATTGATGATACAAAAATTAATTATCCAGTCCTTCAAGGAAATGACAATGAATATTATTTGAATCATGATTATGAAAATAATCAAAATAAATATGGATCTATTTTTATGAAAGCAGAAGCAGATGTAAATGATCCAAATTCGAATTTAATAATCTATGGTCATCATATGAAAGATGGAGAAATGTTTACAGGAATAATGCAATATGAAAATAAATCATTTTATGATGAACATAATCAAATTTCTTTAACTACAGATAATGAAGTTAGAGAATATCAAGTAATTGCTGCATTTAGATCAAGAGTATTTTATAAAAAAGAAAAAAATGTATTTAGATTTTATAATTATTTAAAATTTGACAATGAAGAAAAGTATAATGAGTATATAAATAATGTAAAAAAAATACAATTATATGATACAGGAATTACAGCATCTTATGGTGAACAATTAATGACACTTATAACTTGTGAATATTCACAAGATAATGGAAGATTTGTAGTTGTTGCAAAAAGAATTAGATAAAATAAAAGATGAAATTACTTTAAAGTAGTTTCATTTTTTTGGTGTATTAAGCTTTTTTTTATCTGAAAGTATTGAAAAAATTGAAAAAAAAATATAAAATATTACTTGTTAAAAATTAGACAAATAGAGATATACAAAATTTTTTCATTATTTATTTTTAGAAAGGAAAAATAAGAATATGAATGTAAATAAAGAAGAGCTTTTGCATATTGCAAAATTATCAGATTTGAAAATAGATGAAAAAGAAATTGACAAATATTTATCAAATTTAGATAATATTTTAGAATATGTAAAAATACTTGAAAAAGTTCCTATTGCTGATTTAGATGAAACTATAGGAGCAAACTATAATATAAATGTATTTAGAAAAGATGAAGTAAAAACTTTTGAAAATAGAGATGATTTATTAAATAATGCACCAGAAATAGAAAGAGATATGTTTAAAATTCCTAAAGTTATATAAAGATTTTCATTAAGTTATATAAAATTATACATCATAATTTATATTAAAAAATATACATTAAAATTATTTTTATTCTAAAAATTGTAGAACAAGAAAGAGTTAAAAAGGAGTATATTATGGGAAAATTATTTGTAATAGATGGAACTGATGGTTCAGGAAAACAAACACAGGTTGAAGAATTAGAAAAAAAATTAAAAGAAAGAAATATAGCATATAGAAAAGCGGAGTTTCCAAACTATGACAGTCCTTCTTCGGCACTTGTAAAAATGTATTTATCAGGTGAATTTGGAGATAATGCAAAAAATATAAGCCCATATATTGCTTCAACTTTTTATGCGGTTGATAGATATGCAACATTTAAAAAGGATTTTGAAGAATTTTATAATAATGGTGGAATTGTAATTGCTGATAGATATACTACTTCAAATATGGTTCACCAAGCAGGAAAGATTGATAATGAAGAAGAAAGAGACAAGTTTTTAAACTGGTTAGAGGATTATGAATTTAATTTGTATGGTTTGCCAAGACCAACTGAGGTATTTTTCCTAAATATGCCAGTTGAAAAAACAAGGGAACTTACAAAAAATAGAGATAATAAATTTTCTCATGATACTCAAAAAGATATACATGAAAGAGATATAAATCATTTAATAGATGCACATAATGCAGCATGTTATGTTGCAAAAAAATATAATTGGTTTGAAATAAATTGTGTTAAAGATGGAAACATAAGAACAATCGAAGATATTTCAAATGAAATATTTAATGAAATTTCAAAACATATATAATAAACTTTATATTTGTTAGCATAAATTATAGATTTGATTAAAATAAATATTGATGATTCTAATACTTATTATATTAAAAAGTTTTAGAGATTAATAAATCTTTATAGAAATTATCTGAAACACGAGGAGGAGTATAGATGGATATTACTGAATTAACAGTTCATGAATTGCAAGAGAAAATAAAAAATAAAGAACTTACATCAGAGCAAATAACAAAAGCTTACATTGACAGAATTAATGAAAAAGAAAACGATGTAGCAGCTTTTGTAACAGTTTGTGAAGATGTATTAGAGCAATCAAAAAAGATTGATGAAGAATTAAGTAAAGAAAATAACATTACTGATAGTAGTTTAAAAGGTATTCCAATAGGAATAAAAGATAATATTTGTACAAAAGGAATAAAAACTACTTGCAGTTCAAAAATGTTAGAAAACTTTGTAGCACCATATGATGCATCAGTTATAAATAAAATAAAAAATGAACAAATGCCAATTCTAGGTAAGCTTAACATGGATGAATTTGCAATGGGAAGTTCAACCGAAAATTCTGCAATAAAAGTTACTCACAATCCATGGAACTTGAATAAAGTACCAGGAGGTTCTTCAGGAGGTTCTGCAGCAGCAGTTGCAGCAAATATGGTTCCTTGGGCATTGGGCTCTGATACAGGGGGATCAATTCGTGAGCCAGCATCATTTTGTGGAGTTGTTGGATTAAAACCAACTTATGGCTTAGTATCAAGATATGGTTTAGTTGCATTTGCATCATCACTTGATCAAATTGGACCAATTACAAAAGATGTAGAAGATACTGCTATTTTATTAAATGTTATTGCAGGTCATGATGAAAAAGATACAACTTCTTATGATAGACCAAAGATTGATTATACAAAATCATTAAAAAATGATATTAAAGGATTAAAAATTGGTGTTCCAAAAGAGTTCTTTGGTGAAGGCATAAGTGATGATGTAAAGGAAAAATTAAAGGAATCTATTGAAGTATATAAGAGTTTAGGAGCAGAAGTTGAAGAATGTTCTTTAGGTGCTGTAGAGTATGCTTTAGCAACTTATTATATCATTGCATGTGCTGAGGCAAGTTCAAACCTTGGAAGATTTGATGGTATTAGATATGGATATAGAGCAAAAGAATTTTCTGATCTAAAAGAATTATATGTAAATTCAAGGACAGAAGCTTTTGGAGACGAAGTAAAAAGAAGAATTATTTTGGGAACCTATGTACTTTCATCAGGATATTATGATGCATATTATAAAAAAGCTCAAAAAGTTCGTACTTATGTAAAAAAACAATTTGATGAAAACTTTAAAAAATATGATGTCCTTTTAACTCCAGTTGCACCGACAACTGCATTTGATATAGGACAGAAAAAAGAAAATCCACTTGAAATGTATCTTGCAGATGTTTGTACAGTTTCAATAAATATTGCAAGTGTTCCAGCAATATCACTTCCATGTGGAGTCGGAAAAGATGGTATGCCAATAGGAATGCAACTTATAGGTGATAGATTTTCAGAAGAAAGGCTTTTAAATGTAGCGTATGCTTTTGAACAAAAAATTAAGTTTAGAGAGAATTATAAACCAGAATTTAAGAAATAAAATTTTATAGAATACCGAAAGGAGATAAAATGTCAAGTCAAGAAGATTATGAATTAGTTGTTGGACTTGAAGTTCACGCAGAATTATCAACAAAAACAAAAATATTCTGTTCATGTTCAACAGAATTTGGAGCAGAACCAAATACTCATATATGTCCTATTTGCACTGCAATGCCAGGAGCTTTACCAGTATTAAATGAAAAAGTAGTTGAATATGCTGTAAAAGCGGGATTAGCAACAAATTGCTCTATCTCTAAAGATAGTAAAAATGATAGAAAAAATTATTTTTATCCTGACCTTCCAAAATCTTATCAAATATCACAATTTGATAAACCACTTTGCAATAACGGATATGTTGAAATAGAAGATGATTTTGGAAATCCAAAAAAGGTGAGAATTTTAAGAATTCATATAGAAGAAGATGCAGGAAAACTTAACCATAATGAGTATTCAGGTGGAAGTTTAGTTGATTTGAATAGAGCAGGAGTTCCATTAATTGAAATAGTATCAGAACCAGATATTAATTCAAGTGGAGAAGCAGACAGATACTTGAAAAAATTAAAATCAATATTGCAATATATTGATGTATCTGATTGTAAAATGCAAGAAGGTTCATTGAGAGCAGATGTAAATGTTTCAGTTCATAAAAAAGGTGAGCCTTTTGGTACAAGACACGAAATAAAAAATATGAATTCTTTTAAGTCAATTCAAAGAGCGATTGATTATGAAAAAGAAAAACAGATTTATGATGTTGAAAATGGAAAAACTATAACACAAGAAACTCTTAGATGGGACGACTTTGAAGGACAGACTTCTGAAATGAGAGATAAGGAAGATGCACAAGATTATAGATATTTTCCAGAGCCAGATTTAGTTGCAATTAGGTTATCAGATGAATATGTTGAAAATATAAAAAATAATCTTCCAGAAATGCCAGAAAGTAGAAAAGAAAGATATATTAAAGAGTTTGGATTGACAGAAAAAGAAGCTAATTTCTTAGTAAGCTCAAAAGCTTTTTCTGATATATTTGAAAAAGCAGGGGAAATTTGCAAGAATTATAAAGCAGTATTTAACTGGCTAAATTCAGATGTATCAAGGATTTTAAATGAAAAAGAATTTGAACCAGAGCAAATCCCTTTTAGTGCAGAAAATTTAGCAGAATTAGTAATTTTAATTGATAAAGGAACAATTAGTTCTAGCATTGGAAAGAAAGTTTTAGATGAACTTTTTGAAAATCCAAGAGAGCCTAAAAAAATAATTGAAGAAAAAGGCTGGATTCAAATATCAGATGAAGGTGCAATAAAAGAAGTTGTAATGAAGGTATTGCAGAATAATCCTCAATCTATTGCGGATTTTAAAGCAGGAAAAGATAAGGCTTTGGCATTTTTAATTGGTCAAGCAATGAAAGAGACCAAAGGAAAAGCAAATCCTAAAATGCTAACAGATATGTTCTTAGAAGAATTAAAAAAATAAAAATATAAATGTAAACGCAAAAAAGTGTTTACATTTTTTTATTGTATAGGAAAAATCGAAGATTTGAGTAGATAATAAGAAAAAAATAAAGGCATGATAAAAAACCTTA
>CANQHI010000046.1 GCA_947623725.1 uncultured Clostridia bacterium
AAGCAGCACAACCGAACTACTTTTGCTCTAGTATATATATATATAGAAAAATTTACACACTAATCTTGACAAGCTCTCAATATAATTCAAATTTTTATTTTATATACTTTCCTCAGTTTAATAAAAACTTAATAAGTATAAGAGCTATTCTATATAAAGCACAACTCGAAAGCCGTCGCGAAAATCGCAAACAGTCAATGCATCGTCACCGCGTGCACGAACAACTGGGCTATCTGTTCCATGAGCATGAAAGCTACCTCCACGTGGGACAACAAACATCTGTGTGTTGTTATCTGTTGTTACAATATTATGTCCTGTCGTCCATTCCCACATATTTCCTGCCATATCATATATATTATACTTCTTGAAATCTTCACTTGCTCCTGTTGAAAGTTCTAATCTTGCTTGTCCTGTTCCTTTTGGATAATCTGTCTCACTGATTCCTCCTGTTTTATAATCTGTTGCTATAGTCCAGCCTGAGTTATATTTATGTCCTGCCCATAGACAATTTAGTTTTTGATAATCAGTGTTTTTATTATTATAATAGTTTCCCCATGTTGTTGAATCATTTGCTGTTGTACCTTTATTTGCATGAAATATATTTTTACAAATATGATTCCATGCTTGTGAATCTACTAAATAACTATTTACACTGCTATTTTCTTTATACATATTTTCTGATACAAGCTTTGAATTTGGCTGTGTTATATAATTCCATGCTTGTACTCCTTTTTTACTTACTGGTTTTAATTCTTTTATTGTTTCTGTATCTGCTACACTTCCCCTTGCATTTTCTACATTACTATCAGTCCATTGAAATGTAAAATTTTTTCCTTGTATATCTACATATTTCATTTCACCATTTTCTGTTGTTTGTGATATACTAAAAGTAGCATCATTTGGTATCCCTGCTTCATATCTTGCTATATAAAAACCTCCATATTTTTTTATACTTGTTTTTCCTACTTCTGTTTGATTTTCTTTTTGCCATTTTTCTGTTGGTAATTTGTTACTATATACTTCATTTAACTTTTTTATATCTTCATCTGTATAATTATCTCTCCATGCTCTTCCATCTCCTATACCTCCTGTTGTTACTTCACTTGAATTTCCATTATCCTTATATGCACCATTACATGACCATTGTTCGTCCATTACGTCATTTTTTGCATCGTTATATTGATCTTCTGTACATGGTATCCATACAAACTGATTTCCTGCTCCTTTATTATCTAAATCATCATTTTCTTTATCTGATATTACAAATCCTGTTGTTTCCGAACCACCCGCATAATAAAAGCCTTTTGGTACTGGTATTACATTTCCTTCTCCATCTGCCACTGCATCTACTTTATCTTCGTCCCAACCTTTTCTTTTTGGTATTGAGACTATTTCTCCTGCTTCTGCTGATATTATATCATCTAATTCTTTTACTATATCATCTATTGCTTCTTTTTCTTGCTCTTCTGATTCTTTATATTTTTCTGACGCTTCTTTTGCTCTTTTAAATAATCCATTATTGCTAAGTGCTGTATTTAATGTTACTCCTGCTAATATCAACAATATTATTATTGTTATTACTAATGCTACTAGTGTGATTCCTTGTTCCTTATAGTTTATTCTTTTTTTCATCTTTCTAGGTTCCCTTCTTTTTTTATTTTTTACTTTTGTTTGAATTTATATACCTTAATTTAAAATTTATGTATGATGTATTAGATTTTAGTATTATACAATCTTATTTCATCTGTGTTGATTTTACCAATACTAAAGTATTAAGTCAACATATGATACTTTATTAATTCATACTTTTTTTATTAAGTAAAAAGATTAATAAAAAATAAATATATTTAAAATATAGCATAATAAAGACATTTATAAGAATAAATTAAAAATGAAAATTATTACAAAAATGTAAAAAAATAAAGTATAAAATTTTGCATAATCATTGAAATAAATGAGTTACAAGATTTTATACTTTTTTATTAAGCTTTTTAATTAAACAAAAAATTAAATCATATGAATTTTGTTCTATAAAAATATACATTATATTTTAATTTTTTAAAATTCTAAATGAAGTCAAATCTACGTAAATGAATCTTAAAAACGAAAAACAATAGATTAATTTCATTATTAATTACTTTATTCATCTTCGATATCGTCAATTTCCTCAATATCTTTTATGTGTAATTCAATATCTTCTGCTATAGGTAATTGAGATTGTAAATATTCTGGCATATCTTCTAATAATTTATATTCACTTCCAACAAAAAAATCCTTTTCCTAACTCTATTAAGACATCCTTTATTCTATTTATCATTGCATTTTTAACATACTTGAAGACCAACCATTTTGTACAATTTCTTTTATATATCATTTTCTTCAATATCAACTATTTTATCCATTAAAATAATATTATGGTACCATGTAATTTGTGCAAGAACCTCTTGCATAAATTTAAAATCTTTATATTCTTCTGCGAATTTTCTCATATACTTTAAATTTCTTCCTGAAAATCATTTTATTTCAGGAAATTTTATTTTTAAATCCATTGATAAATTATCATATATTAAGCTAAATTTCCATTTTTTTTATATATAAATAAATATATAATTTTTTTACAAATCACCCCCCTAGTATATTTAAAATCTTATACACATTAGTTTATTTTTTAGATTTCTATACTTTTATAATCTAAATAATAATAAAAGATAACAAAAAATAACTTATAAATGTAAGAGCTACTCTATATAAAGCACAACTCGAAAGCCAACATGAAGATCGTAATCATACAATCTAAAGTCACCATTCGCACGAACTATTGGAAAATCCACACCAATGTCAAGAAAGCAACCACCACGTGGAACAACAAACATTTGCTTCGTGTCTCCATTAGTTGTTATCACATTATGTCCTGTAGTCCACTCCCACATATTTCCTGCCATATCGTATATATTATACTTTTTGAAATCGTCACTTGCTCCTGTAGAAAGTTCTATTCTTGCATCTCCTTGTCCTTTTGGATAATCCCCCTCTTTAATATTTTCTGTTTTGTATTCTGTAGCTATATTCCATATATTTGAGCTATACTTATGTTCCGCCCATAAACAAGTTAGCTTTTGATAATCCGTCGTTGTATTATTATAATAATTTCCCCATTCTTTTGAATCATTTGCTGTTTCACCTTTTTTTGCATTAAATATATTTTTGCAAATATGATTCCATGCTTGTGAATCCACTAAATAACTTCCTACACTGTTACTTCCTTTATACATATTCTCTGCTACAAATTTTGAATTTGGTTGCGTTATATAATTCCACGCTTGTACTCCTCTTTTACTTACTGGTTTTAATTCTTTTATTATACCTGTATCCGCTACACTTCCTCTTCCATGATCCGTAGTACTAATTGACCATTGAACAGTAAGATTTTGTCCTTGTGTATCTATATATTTATTATTTTCTGCTTTTGAAATACTGAACACAGCAGCATCTGGTATTCCTGCCTCATATCTTGCTATATAAAATCCTCCATATTTTTTTATACTTTCTTGACCTTTTGTTATTTGATTTTCATTTTTCCAACTTTCTGTTGGTAAAATGTTTGTTTCTTTATATACTTCATTTAGCTTTTTCACATCATCATCTGTATAATTATCTCTCCATGCTTTTCCGTCTCCTGTTCCTCCAGTTGTATTTTCTCCATTCATATTTCCATTATCTTTATACGCATCATCACATTTCCATTCTTCATCTATTACATCATCTTTTGCATTGCTGTATTGTTCTTCTGTACATGGTATCCATACAAATTGATTTCCTTTTTCTTTATTATCTAAATCATCATTTTGTGCATCTGATATTACAAATCCAGTTGTCTCTGAACCACCTGCATAATAAAAGCCTTTGGGCACTGGTATTACATTTCCTTCTCCATCTCCTACTGCATCTACTTTATTTTCGTCCCAACCTTTTCTTTTTGGTATTGATACTTTTTCTCCTGCTTCTGCTGGTATTATATCATCTAATTCTTTTACTATATCTTCTATTGCTTCTTTCTCTTGTTCTTCTGCTTCTTTATATTTTTCTGTTGCTAATTTTGCCCTTTGAAATAGTCCATTTTGTCCTAGTGCTGTATTTAATGTTACTCCTGCTAGTATTAGAATTATTATTACAGTTATTACCAATGCAATTAATGTAATTCCATGTTCTTTTAAATTCGTTGTTTTCTTTTTTCGATTTTGTTTTTCTTTTACTTTCTTCATCTTTTTATCCTTTCTTTTAATGTTTTTATATTTTTATTAATGAAAAAACTTAATAAAAAAACTACAAATTCTAAAATTCATATATTTCAATGAATTTCCAGATTTTGTAGTTTTATTTTTATTACCAAATTGTAATAAATTTTACTATCTAATTTTCTTGTCTAAATATTGAATTTATGATAAATTACCAATGAATTAAATTTTTATTAAGTTTTTTCATTAAATATAAATATTTAAAATCGATAAATACTTTTTATAATTTCTACCTTTATTTTCTTGCCTGTTAATTTAATATATATTTTTTTATTTACAAATTATCCCCTAGTATATTTAAAATCTTATACACAATAGTTTATTTTTTTATTTGTTAAAGAATTCTATATTGTTTATAATTTAAATAATAACTTTTAAAAAGATAACAAAAATAATTTATAAATGTAAGAGCTACTCTATATAAAGCACAACACGAAAGCCGACCTGGATATTGCAAACAGTGAATTCATAGCCACTGTTTGCACGAACAACTGGGTAATCTTTACCATTAAGATTGAAGCTACCACCGCGCGCAACAACGAACATCTGTGTATTGCTATTTGTAGTTACAACATTATGACCTGTTGTCCATTCCCACATATTTCCTGCCATATCATATATATTATACTTTTTGAAATCATCACTTGCCCCTGTTGAAAGTTCTATTCTTGCTTCTCCTGTTCCTTTTGGATAATCTGTTTCACTGATTCCTCCTGTTTTGTACTCTGTTGCTATAGTCCAGCCCGAGTTATATTTATGTCCAGCCCATAAACAATCTAATTCTTTATAATCTGTTGTTATATTATCTTTATAGTTTCCCCATGTTGTTGAATTATTTGTAGTTATACCTTTACTTGCATGAAATATATTCTTGCAAATGTGATTCCATGCTTGTGAATCCACTAAATAACTATTTACATAGTTATTTCCATCATACATATTTTCTGCTACAAGCTTTGCATTTGGCTGTGTTATATAATTCCATGCTTGTACTCCTTTTTTACTTACTGATTTTAATTCTTTTATTGTATCTGTATCTGCTACATTTCCTCTCGCATATTCTGAAGTACCATTTAACCATTCGACAGTAAACTGAGATCTATGTCTATTTACATATTTATTATTATTTTTTGAAATACTAAACTCAGCTTCTTCTGGTATTCCTGCTTCATATCTTGCTATGTAAAATCCCCCATATTTTCTTATGCTTTCTTGTCCTTTAGTTATTTGATTTTCAGTTTTCCAACTCTCTGTTGGTAATATGTTATCTTTATATACTTCATTTAACTTATTTATATCTGCATCTGTATAATTGTCTCTCCATGCTTTTCCATCTCCTCGTCCATTTGTTGTTTTTGTTCCCCCTGAATTTCCATTATCTTTATAGTCATTATCACATGACCATTCTTCATCTATTACGTCATCTTTTGCATCGTTGTATTGATCTTCTGTACATGGTATCCATACAAATTGATTTCCTTTTCCTTCATTATCTAAATCATCATTTTCTTTATCTGATATTACAAATCCTGTTGTTTTTGAACCACCTGCATAATAAAATCCTTTGGGTACTGGTATTACATTTCCTTCTCCATCTGATACTGCATCTACTTTATCTTCATTCCAATCTTTTCCTTTGGGTGTTGAAACTTTTTCTCCTACTCCTGCTGGTATTATATCATCTAATTCTTTTTCTATATCATCTATTGCTTCCTTTTCTTGTTCTTCTGATTCTTTATATTTTTCTGATGCTTCTTTTGCTCTTGCAAATAATCCATTATCGCTAAGTGCGGTATTTAATGTTACTCCTGCTAATATTAATAGTATTATTATTGTTATTACTAGTGCAATTAATGTGATTCCTTTTTCTTTATAGTTTATTCTTTTTTTCATCTTTCTATGTTCCCTTCTTTTTTATTTTTTACTTTTGTTTGAATTTATATACCTTAATTTAAAATTTGTGTATTAGATTTCAGTACTATGCTATTTTATTTCATCTGTGTTGATTTTATCAATACTAAAGTATTAAGTCAACACATTATACTTTATTAATTCATTCTATTTTATTAAGTAAAAAGCTTAATAAAAAAGTATAAAATCTTGTAACTCATTTATTTCAATGATTATGCAAAATTTTATACTTTATTTTTTTACATTTTTGTAATAATCTTTATTATCAATTTATTCTTCTAGAATACATTATTTATGATATATTTCACATATATTTATTTTTTATTAAGCTTTTTAATTAATAATATTTCTAGCTTACTTTGTTATTTATTCATATAATTTTAATATTTATTATCTATCATATTTTCCTCAATTCATTGCAATTAACAAGTATAAGGACTATTCTATATAAAGCACAACTCGAAAACCGATAACAATATAGTAAAAAGTTAAATCATCGCTACCGCTCGCACGAACAATTGGGCTAGCATTGCCAGCATTAAAGAAACTACCACCACGCGGAACAACGTACATCTGCTTATTTTCTCCATCTGTTGATACAACATTATGTCCTGTCGTCCATTCCCACATATTTCCTGCCATATCATATATATTATACTTTTTGAAATCATCACTTGCCCCTGTTGAAAGTTCTATTCTTGATTCTCCAATTCCTTTTGGAATATCATCATCTTTGATTTTTTCTGTTTTATACTCTGTAGCTATAGTCCAGTCCGGGTGGTTATACTTATGCTTCGCCCATATACAATCTAAGTCTTGATATTTAGTTGTTGTATTATTATAATAATTTCCCCATGTTGTTGAATCATTTGCTGTTACCCCTTTATTAACATGAAATATATTTTTACAAATATGATTCCATGCTTGTGAATCTACTAAATAGCTATTTACACTGTCACTTTCCTCATACATATTCTCTGCTACAAGCTTTGAATTTGGCTGTGTTATATAATTCCATGCCTGTACTCCTTTTTTACTTACTGGACTTAATTCGCTTATTTTACTCGTGTCTGCTACACTTCCCCTTGCATTTTCTACATCACTATCAGTAAATTGAAATGTAAAATTTTTTCCTTGTGTATCTACATATTTATCATTTTCCATTTTTGAAATACTGAACGAAGCATCATCTGGTATTCCTGCTTCATATCTTGCTATATAAAATCCCTCATATTTTCTTATACTTGCTTTTCCCACTTCCGTTTGATCTTTATTTTTCCATTCTTCTGTAGGTAAATTGTTACTATATACTTCATTTAGTTTTTTTATATCTTCTTCTGTATAATTATCTCTCCATGCCTTCCCATCTCCTATACCTCCTGTTTTTTGTGTACCATCAGAACCTCCATTATCTTTATATTCATTAGTACATGACCATTGTTCGTCCATTACGTCATCTTTTGCATCGTTGTATTGATCTTCTGTGCATGGTATCCATACAAATTGATTTCCTTTTTCTTTATTATCTAAATTATCATTTTCTTTATCTGATATTACAAATCCTGTCGTTTTTGAACCACCTGCATAATAAAATCCTTTGGGTACTGGTATTACATTTCCTTCTCCATCT
>CANQHI010000047.1 GCA_947623725.1 uncultured Clostridia bacterium
CCAACGATAATAGCAACTAAAAGAATTATCGTTGATTTGTAATTTGATAAAAATTTTTTCATAATACTACCTCTTTTTTATAAGTGGTAACTAGAATATAATTATATTCTTAGAATTTACTGTATTATATTATATGATTATTAAATTTGCAATATGTTTTTTACCTATTAGTCGAATTTAGATTTTCTTACAAAACTGCATTTACTTTTTCACTTTACAAATTTAGATTTTCATTTACTTTACAGAGTTGCACTTTTTTCACTTGACGATATAAATTTAAGTTACTTTTTATAATTTTTATATTGTTTTATTTTTTTATTAATGGTATATTTATTATATACAAAGGAGAAAATATCTGTATGTTAGAAGAAAAATATGACTTTTATAGTCCTAGTAATATAAAAATACATGATTTAGATGTCGATTTAAAAAATAGTCTTTCAGTTATAAATAATTTAGACTATTTTACCAAAGTCCATTCTGAGAATGTATCAAATCTATCTGCTCGTATTTGTGAATATATGCATTGCAATAATCAATTTACAATTCATTGCTTAGTTGCTGGTTATATTCACGATTTAGGTAAAATGTTTATTCCTTCTGAAATTCTTAGTAAGAATGGTAAACTTACGGCGGAAGAATATGAGATTATGAAAACACATACTACTCTTGGATATGAATATTGCATGAAAGACATGAATTTAAGACCATACTCAGATGGTCCATGGTATCATCATGAAGCTTTAAATGGTACTGGCTATCCTAGAGGTCTTAGAAAAAATGACATACCATACTCTGCTCAAATTATTAGAGTAGCAGATGAATATGATGCTTTAGTCACAAAAAGACAATATACCACTCACGTTAATATTTCAGAAACTTTAAAAGATTTAATTAAAGATGCTGAACCTCCTCAAAATGTTGTTGCTCTTGACTTCTTGAAACAAAATGAACGTTTAGGAAAAATTAATCCTAAACCATTAAAAGCTTTATTTAAAGCAGTTATTGATGATATATTATATGAGATTAGTTCTGTTATGAATTATGTTAGTTATTTAGAGTCACAAATAAAAAGGTTGGATAGTATACTTAAATATGAGAAAAAAATGTTATCTGCAAAAAAGCCTTCTCAAATTGATTATTATAAAACAGGAATGACTCTTCTACTTGAAAAAGGTGAAACTTTAGAAAACTTTAGGCAAATTTCACAAGAATATAAAGATGCTTTAGTTATTAGAAAAAAGAGAATTGATGATTTATATAATGAAATAAAAATTATTAAAAGATTAAAAATTAGAAATTAAATTTATAAATAAAAAATATAATTAATTTTAATATTGTAAAAATTACCTTTGAGTTCTATTCAATACTTAAAATTAATTATATTTTATTTTATTCAATTTTCATATTTTTTTATCCAAGGCCAATACTTACTCCTAATGCATTATTTATTTGACTCATTATGTTTTGATCTTCAATATGTCCTATCTTTTCCTTAAGTCTACTTTTATCAATTGTTCTAACTTGCTCTGCAAGTATCACTGAATCTGTTTTTAGTCCTACATTTTGAGAACCTATTGGTATATGTGTTGGTAGCTTTGTTTTTCCAAGTTGTGAAGTTATTGCAGCAGCTATTACTGTTGGACTATATTTATTTCCCATATCGTTTTGTATAATAACAACTGGTCTTATTCCTCCTTGTTCTGACCCCACAACTGGGCTTAAATCTGCATAAAACATATCTCCTCTTTTTATTGTCATTCTTTCTTCTCCATTATATAAATTAGAGATGATATATCTTAAATATTTATTTCAATCTCATTATATAATATGTAAACTTTTATATTATTGTTATCATCAAATACTTCTAATTTTTCTGGTTTTAAATTTTTTTCATTTACATATAACCTTTGAGTTACATTATATTTATTTATATTTGTTTTTAATTCCATTATTATTTGGCCATTATCATTTTTTACATCTTTTTGTTCTACACTTTGATAGTTTTTTATAAAGTCTGTTAAAAATAAATAATTCTCCGATAAATTTGGATAATTTTCATATATCTTACTTAAGTTAAGTTTTGTATTTTTTATTTCTACAGTTCCATTCATAAAAGACATTTCTAATCCGCTAATTTCTTCTGGCTCTACTGCTTTTTGTTTTTCATAATTTTCAGTAACCTCTTGAGTAAATTTGTAAGTATTTTCATTTCTATTATTTTTTATAGTTACATCAATGTTTGCTTTATAAGTTTTAATATTTAAAATATATTTTTCAATCTCCTCGATACTTTTATTATTACCTATTTTTTCATTTTTATAATTATTTTTTGAATTATTTAACAAATTTATAAAAATTATTGCCATGCTTAAAATTATAAAAAAGACAATCCACATAATCTTTATAGATTTTTTCATATTTAAAATCAACCTCTTTTACAAATTATTTAGGTTTTTATTAGTTACCTATAAACTTATATAACTCGCACTATGAATATTTAATAATTCATATATAGCACAAAAAATAAATAACATACGAATATGTTATTTATTACATTATATTATTTATAAAAAAAAGTATGATTTTATTTTTTTAATTGCCTTCTAATTTCATTTAATAATTTTTCTTTTATTTGTTTTGGAGTTCCAGTCATTTTAGTCCCTGCTGCTCTTATATGTCCTCCTCCTCCAAACATAATACACACATCGGATACATTTACATATTCATTAGATCTAAGTGATATTTTGTATCCTTCATCAGTTTCGTGTAAAAATATTGACACTTCAACCCCTTCAATATGTAGTCCTTCATTAACAATGCCTGCATGGTCTCCTTCTTCACATTTTAATTTTTTTTCATCTTTTTTTGTTATGTATGTAAAAGCAACTTTTCCATTTTCTAAAAATTCAAGCCTATCTAATGCAACTCTTCTAAGTTCAAATCCTGACTTTGTACGTGTTTCTAATAAATTTTTATAAATCTTTGTAAGATTTACTCCATCAGACAATAAATTAGAAGCTATTTCAAATGTTTCTTTTGAAACTCCTTGATATTGGAATCCACCTGTATCTGTAATAATTCCTGCCATTAAATTCGTTCCAATATCCTGTGTTATCTCCCAATTATAAGATCTAAATAACACATATAGAGTTTGGGCACAAGCTGGAGATGTTATATCCACAAAATTTATATCTCCAAACATTGAATTACTACTATGATGATCTATTACTATTCTACTTTTTGCATTTTCAAAATAATTTGACCAGCCATTTAACATTTTTATTTCTGCACAATCTACTGCTATCGCTAAATTATAATCTTCTTGCTTTCCTTCTTCTTTTACCTCATCTATTCCTGGTAGACACTTAAATTCTCTTGAATATTTTGGTATAATCAAGTCCACATTTTTCTTAAAATTCTTTAATCCTAAATACAAAGCCAAACTAGTTCCTACTGCATCTCCATCTGGATTTTCGTGTGTTAAAATAACTATATCCTTAGCTTCATTAATTTTATTTAAAATTTCATCTATACTAGTCATATTTATTTCTTTCCTTCTTTTATTTCTTTCAATATGTTGTCAATTTTTTCACCGTACAGTATCGAATCATCATATTCAAAAACTAATTCTGGAGTTATTCTTAAATTAACAGTTTTAGCAACTTTTGACCTTATAAATCCAGCAGAATCTTTTAAGCCTTGTATTGTTTTCTCTAAATTTTTAGAATTTAAAACACTCACATAAATTTTAGCATATCTTAAATCAGGTGTTACCTTTACTTTTGTAACACTGACCATACCTGTAACATCAGGATTTTTAAGTTCGTAATTTATAACTTCACTAACAGACTTTTTTATTTCTTCATTAACTCTTCCAAGCCTATTTGTATTTTTTGCCATTAAATTTTCCTTTCTATATTTATAATTTATAACATAAGCTAGAATTAAATAAATGAAAGTAATATTAATCTCATAAATTTACAAGCATTAATATTGCTATTAACATTAAAACTTATGCATGATTTAAAATTTAATTAATTATAATTCTACATATATTATCTTTTAATTTCTTCTTTTATATACGCTTCTATTGTATCTCCCTCTTTTACATCATTATAATCTTCTATTTGAAGTCCACATTCAAAGCCCTTTGATACTTCTTTAGCATCATCTTTAAATCTCTTTAATGATATTAGCTTTCCTTCATGAATTACGATGCCTTCACGAATAACTCTAACTCCTGCATTTCTTTCAAGTTTTCCATCTGTAACATAGCAACCTGCTACTGTTCCTACATTGCTTATTTTGAAAGTTTGTCTTACTTCTGCATTACCAATATTTACTTCTTTATAAACTGGTGCAAGCATTCCTTTCATAGCATCTTCTACATCTTCTAGTGCTTGATATATTACAGAATATTGTTTAATTTCAACTTGTTCTTTTTCTGCTAAACTGCTTGCCGCTCCTACAGGTCTTACATTAAATGCTATAATTATTGCATTTGCGGCTTTAGCAAGTTGAACATCAGATTCAGTAACACCACCTGCATTTGAGTGAATAACTTTTACTCTAACTTCTTCATTTGATAGTTTTTCTAGTGATGATTTCATTGCTTCTGCTGTTCCTTGAACATCAGTTTTTACAATTATACTTAATTGTTTCAAGTTTTCACTCTCCATCTTATCAAATAAATTGTCAAGTGTAACTAAATTATTATTTGCAATTGCTTTTTCACGATTTGCTAATTTTCTTTGTTCTATTAAATGTTTTGCAACCTTTTCATTTTTAACTTCATAGAATGTATCTCCTGCTTCTGGTACCTCATGAAGTCCTGTGATTTCAACTGGTGTAGAAGGTCCAGCTTTCTTTACTTGCTTTCCCTTATCATTTTTCATTGTTCTAATTTTGCCAATAGCTGTACCTAAAATGATTGTATCTCCAACATTTAATGTTCCTCTTTGTACTAAAACAGTAGCTATTGCACCTTGAGATTTATCAAGTCTTGCTTCAATAACGGTTCCTTTAGACTGTCTATTTGGATTTGCTTTTAGGTTTTGCATATCTGCAACAAGCAATACCATTTCTAGAAGGTTATCAATATTTATATTATTCTTTGCAGAAATTGGTACAAATACTGTATCTCCTCCCCATTCTTCTGGAACTAATTCATATTTCATAAGTTCTTGCTTTATTTTTTCAACATTTGCATTAGGTAAATCAATCTTATTTACAGCAACAATTATTGGTATTCCTGCTGCTTTTGCATGATTTATTGCTTCTATAGTTTGAGGCATAACACCATCATCAGCTGCAACAACAAGTATTGCAACGTCTGTAATTTGTGCACCTCTTGCACGCATACTTGTAAATGCTTCATGACCAGGTGTATCTAAAAATGTTATTTCTCTATTATTAACATTTACTTTATATGCTCCTATATGTTGTGTAATTCCACCTGCTTCCCCTTCAATTACGTTTGTCTTTCTGATTGCATCTAGTAGAGAAGTTTTTCCATGATCAACGTGTCCCATTACAACAACAACTGGTGGACGTGGAACTAAATCTTCTTCCTTATCTTCTGAATCATCAAACAATATATCTTCATCTTTTATCTCTTCTTTTTTAGTTGCTTTTACTCCAAATGCATCTGCTACTAAAAATGCTGTATCAAAGTCTAAATCTTGATTTATATTTGCCATTATTCCTAATTCAAATAATTTTTTGATAACTTCAGCTGATGTTTTCTTTAGATCTGTTGCTAAATCTTTAACTGATATATTTGCAGGAATTGTAATTTCCTTTAATACAAATATTTTTTGTTTTCTTTCCTCATCTTTTGAAGATTTTTTCTTATTTCTTTTTCCTCTAGCAGTTGTTAAATCATAATAATCTAACATTCCGCCTTCTTGGTCCTCAAACATATTTGATAATCTATTTACTTGTTTTAAGTCTCTTAATTTATCGCCATTAAATTCTTCTTCGTTTCCTCTTCTTGAATTATTTCTTTTCTTTTCATCTAAATTACGGTTTGCCTTTTGTTTGTCAATTATTTTATTAGAATAATCTCTTTGATTATTTTTTTCTATCATATCAATTGACATCATATCGCCATAATCTTTTTCTCCGAAACGATTATTAGACTGCTTTTTATAGTCTTTTTTTACTCCATTATTCTTATTGAATTGTGTTTTGTTATCACCATTTGGTCTATTATCTCTCTTGAAATTATTTCTGTTAAATTCATTGTTTTTATTATATCCATACTCATTATTTCTTGGTTTAAAGTCATGATTTCCTGTGCTTTTTTTATTAAATGAGTCTCTATTAAATTGTCTATCAATATTTTTATTAAATTTCTCATTTGAATTATTGTTATATTTATAACCTGAATCTACATTTTTATTAATTGGCTTTTCAACTTTGTTTTCTATATTGTTACTTACTATTTTCTTTTCTACATTGTCTTTTTCATTTTTATTATCATCAACAACTTTAGTTTCAATTTCTTTCTTCTCGGTTATATTATTATTTTGAACCTCTTTAATTTCTTTTTCTTCTTTTTTAGGTTCTTTCGACTTTATTCCAAAAAGCTCACTAACACTCATAGGTTTTGTTGGTTTTTCTCTATATACTATGTTAAAATCTTTATTTCTTCTTTGAGTATTAAAACCTATACCTACTTTTGATTCATCTTTATTTACTACTGGTTTCTTTTCTTCTTGAACAATAACTTCTCTTCTTATTATTATTTGACCAGTTGTTTTTATTTCTTCTTTTTTATTATTATTTTTTACTTTATTTGTATTATTCTTTACTTTTTGGCCGTCATTACTTACATTGTCTTTTATTTTCTCTGCATCGGATTCATCTATTGAGCTTAGATGACTTTTTGCTTCAATTCCAAGTTTTTTAGCTATTTTTATTATTTCTTTATTATCTATATTTAATTCTTTTGCTATTTCATATATTTTAACTTTACTCAATCGACTCACCTCCTACAATAATTCCTTTTGATAATTTCATTTTTAAAATAATCTTTTTCAATCCTACACCCCTACTGTCTTATTAATATTTTATAAATTTTTATTTAGATTTATTCCTTAATTCGTCTATAATTCTACTTTTTAGTACCTTATATTATTTACTACTTTTCTTTGTTTCCTTTTTAGTACTCTTTTTTGGCTTTTTTTCAATTTCAATTTCTTCTACTTTCTTTTTTGTTTTCTTTTCCATCTTAGTTCCTTCTGTTTCATTTTTTGTTTCTTCTTTATTTTCATTTTTATCTTCTTTTTTTGATTTTTTCTCTTTTTCTACTTTTAGCTCATCTTCTTTAGTTGCTTTCTTTGATTTCTTTTCACTTTCTTCTTTTTCTTTGCTATCTGCTTTTTTCTTAGTAGCTTTCTTTTCTTTAACTTTATCAACTTCTTCTATTTGCTCTGCTTCTTTATTTTCATTTTCTTCAATAGCAATATTTGCATTATCGTCAACATTAGCTTCAGGATTATCATTTTCATTTTGCATTTCTTCAAGCATTTTTGCAAATTGAGTCTTGCTCTTTATATCAATTCTTAAATCAGTTAATCTTGCTGCTAGTCTTGCATTTTGTCCTGCTTTTCCAATTGCTAATGATAATTGATCATCTGGAACAATTACTTGTGCAAATTTTCCATCATCTCT
>CANQHI010000048.1 GCA_947623725.1 uncultured Clostridia bacterium
GTAAAATGTTTGGAAAGCTTGCTTTAGTCAATGTTGGAGATGAAGTAACACTTACTGATTTATCAGGAAGAACAATTACTTATTCCGTATACAATAAATATCCCGTTGATCCAACCGATGTTAGCTGTACTAGTCAATTAACTAATGGACAAAGAGAGCTTACTCTTATAACTTGTACAGATTATGGAAAAAGAAGATTGATAGTAAAAGCAAGAGAAGTGTAAAATTTAAAATATAAATAGTCAAAAAATGGATTTTTGAAAAAAATGATTTTTTCGAAAATCCATTTTTTCAAATAAAAAATATAAATGTAATAAAAATGTTAAATAAAAAAATTAAATCCAGAAAGTGTAGTTTTTCGTATAAATACAAGAAAAAGTAACATAATTATATAAATTTTGAAATAAAAAACAGAATGCAGTAAAAACAATGGTTACAAAACACAATATACATAAAATATAAACATATAAAAACAAAGGCGATTGTTGACTTTTAAATATTTATTAATGTAATATTAGGTCATGAGTTTTAAATAATAACATAAAAAAACCAAAAAATAAAAAAATCATTTTTTTGAAAAAACAATTTTTGAAAAGATAATGACGATAGTGCAAAGTGGTCTATGAAAAAAATAGAATATGAAAATATTATCTAAAACTAAGAAATAATGACTATGGAAGGGGAAAAAATGAAAGTAGTAAAAAGAGATGAAAAAATCGTAGATTTTGATAGGGCAAAAATTTATAATGCAATTGAAAAAGCAAATACGGAAGTAGGAACTAAAGAAAAAGTTAATAAAGAACAAATAAAAGAAATTGTAAAATATATAGAAGATTTAGGTAAAAAAAGAATTCTTGTTGAAGATATACAAGACATTATTGAAGAAAAATTAATGGAGTTGGGTAAATATGAACTTGCAAAAAAATATATAGTATATCGTTATACAAGAGCATTAGCTAGAAAACAAAATACAACTGATGAATCTATATTAAAGCTTTTAAAAGATCAAAACAAAGAATTAGCTGAAGAAAATTCAAATAAAAATACACGACTTGCGTCAACTCAAAGAGATTATATTGCAGGAGAGGTTTCTAGAGATTTAACGAGAAGGCTTTTACTTCCAGAAAAAATATCAAAAGCAGACAAAGAAGGCGTTTTACACTTTCATGATGCAGATTATTTTGTTCAACCAATATTTAATTGTTGTTTAATTAATATAGGAGATATGCTAGATAATGGAACAGTTATGAATGGAAAAATGATTGAATCCCCAAAAAGTTTCCAAGTAGCTTGTACTGTTACTACACAAATAATTGCAACAATTGCAAGTAACCAATATGGTGGACAATCTGTAGATTTAATTCATTTAGGAAAATATTTAAGAAAAAGTCATGATAAATTCAAAAAATTGTTAGAAAAAAAATATAAAGATAAATTGTCAAAAGAAATAATAGAGGATTTAGTAGAAGAAAGAGTTAGAGATGAACTAAAATCTGGAGTTCAAACAATTCAATATCAAATAAATACTTTAATGACAACAAATGGTCAATCTCCTTTCGTAACACTATTTTTACACTTAGATAAAAATGACCCATACATAAAAGAAAATGCAATGATTATTGAAGAAGTAATCAGACAAAGATATGAAGGAATAAAAAATGAAGCTGGAGTTTATGTTACACCTGCATTTCCAAAATTAGTATATGTACTTGATGAATTTAACAATTTGTCGGGTGGAGAGTACGATTATTTAACAGAACTTGCTATAAAATGCTCAGCTAAAAGAATGTATCCAGATTATATTTCAGCTAAAAAAATGCGTGAAAATTATGAAGGAAATGTATTCAGCCCTATGGGTTGCAGAAGCTTTTTATCACCTTGGAAAGATGAAAATGGCAATTATAAATTTGAAGGAAGATTTAATCAAGGGGTTGTAAGCATTAACTTACCTCAAGTTGCAATAGTAGCAGATGGAGATATGGATAAATTCTGGAAGGAATTAGATGAAAGATTAGAATTGTGCAAGGAAGCTTTAATGTGCAGACATAAAGCATTGCTTGGAGTAAGAACATATACAAGCCCACTTCATTGGGAATATGGGGCAATAGCTAGACTAAAGAAAGGTGAAAAAATTGATAAGTTATTATATGGTGGTTATTCAACAATTTCTTTAGGATATATTGGAATATATGAAATGACAAAATTAATGACAGGAGAGTCGCAGACAACACCAAAAGGACATGATTTTGCACTATCAGTTATGAAACATTTGAAAGAAAAAGTACTAGAGTGGAAGAAAGAAACAAATATAGGCTTTGCTTTATATGGAACACCAGCAGAAAGCTTATGCTATAAATTTGCAAGAATAGATAAAGAAAGATTTGGAACGATAAAAGATATAACAGATAAAGGATATTATACCAATTCATATCATATTGATGTTAGAGAAAAAATAGATGCGTTTGAAAAATTAAAATTTGAAAGTGAATTCCAACATATATCAACAGGTGGAGCTATATCTTATGTAGAGGTTCCAAACATGCAAAATAATTTAGACGCATTAAAGAGTGTTGTAAGATTCATATATGATAATATTCAATATGCAGAATTTAATACAAAATCTGATTATTGTCATGTTTGTGGATTTGATGGAGAAATCCAAATAAATGATGAAAATGAATGGGAATGTCCAAACTGCCATAATAAAGACCATGCTAAGATGACAGTTGTAAGACGTACATGCGGTTATCTAGGAGAGAATTTCTGGAATGTTGGAAAAACAAAAGAAATAAAACAAAGAGTATTGCACTTATAAACACTTTAATTCGTGAAAAGAGGAATAATTATGAATTACGCAGATATAAAAAGAGTTGATATAGCAAATGGAGAAGGAGTTAGAGTTTCAGTATTTGTGAGCGGATGTCATCATCATTGCAAAGGATGTTTTAATGAATGTGCTTGGGATTTTAGTTATGGAAAAAAATTTGATGAGGAAGCAGAAAAAGAGGTAATTAATTTTCTAGACCATGATTACATAAAAGGATTGAGTTTGCTAGGTGGAGAACCATTAGAGCCAGCAAATCAAGAAGGATTACTTCCATTAGTAAAAGAAGTAAAAGAAAAGTTTCCAGATAAAACAATATGGTGTTATACAGGTTATGATTTGCAAAAAGACATAATTGAAAATATGGCAAAAACAAATTCAACAACAAAAGAATTGCTTAAATATATTGATGTTGCAGTTGATGGAAAATTTGATGAAAATTTAAAAAGTCCAAAATTAAGATTTAGAGGATCAGCAAATCAAAGAATATTAGATGTACAAGAAACAATAAGGGAGCATAAGCCAGTTACAATTCAAAGGTTATATGAAGCAGAACCAGTAAAAATATAAAAAAGTCAAGTAAAGTAAATAAATATTGAAATCAACACTTGACAATATTAAGAAATATAATGTATAATAACTAAGTATAAAAAAGAAATTGGACAATATGTCCAAATCCCACTATTTAAAGTTAAAACATTGGAAGGAGGGGATAAAAGAAATGTCAGAGATAAAAGTTAATAATGGAAATATAGAAGATGCCTTAAAAAGATTTAAAAGACAATGCGCTAGAAATGGCGTATTACAAGAGGTACGTAAAAGAGAATGCTATGAAAAACCAAGCGTAAAGAGAAAGAAAAAATCAGAGGCAGCTAGAAAAAGAAAATTTTAAAATGAAATTTTAAACTATTAGCAAGAGTATTTTTGTTAATAGTTTTTTTTTATAAAAAACTAAAAAAGTTAAATAATTAGCTACAAATTAGCAAAAAATATTTAATAAAATATATAATAAAATATATAATAAAAAATTATTGATTTCTAAAATAAATATTTATATAATGATTATAATAAAAAATGTTATGGAGATAAATTAAAAATGAAAAAAATAGTAAAAAAGATAATAATTTTTATAATAATTTTTTTAGTAATGCTGGTATGTAGCAATAGTTCTTTTGGACAGATAGCTCAAACGCCAAAGAAATTAGGATTACACGATGGTGGAAATGGTAGGCCAACAGGATTCTATACTGTTGGAAGTAATGGCAAAAATAAAAGTTTGCCAGTAATAAAAATTGTAGAATACCAAAATAATGGACATGCTGAAGATCAGAGCAAAGCTAATCAAATTATATATTGCTTAAAAAATGGTATTGGATTTGGTGCAGATGTTAATCGTGCTCAAACGCAAGATTATACGAATGTTTTTGATATGCGTGGAAATATAGATGCAGAGTATAAAAAAGCATTACCAGAAAATGGCGAATATAATAAACTAATGTGGTTATTAGATAATATATGCGATCCAAATAATGAAGATTCTGTTAATAAATTATTAGAAAATGCAGGCATAGATAAAGATGAGTTTGGAGATTTAACAGAAGAAACAGGAGCTTTTAAAGATGTAATAGAGGTAATTCAGCAATCTGCAATCTGGTATATAACTAACAAGAGTGATGAAACACATAGACCATCTCAAGTACCAGTGTTTTATGTAACTAAAAGTTTAGGAGTATCACCACAAAATATAGAAGATTTTTATAGATTTGAAGATGCAATAGATTCTCCTGCAACTAAATTATATAATTACTTTATAGAAAATGCTGAGGAAAAAGAAAATTATAATTATAATAGTAATTCTTCAAATATTTCATTAAATAGCAATAGTGCAAATGTTCAAAAAGATAGTAGCTATTTTTATGTAGGTCCTTATGATGTAAGCGGAACATTAGTAAATATTTCAGAAGCTAAAATAACTATTAATGATATAGATAGTTCAAGTTTAGAAGTAACTTTAGTTAATTCTAGCAAATCTCAAGAATTACAAGGAAATAGTATAACTGAAAAAATAAAACAAAGTTCAAATCAGCAGTTCTATATAAGGATTCCTTTAACACAGTATAACAAAAAGGTAAAGCTAGAGATTACAGCTAAAAGTTTTGAAAGAGATATACAATATTGGTCTACGGATAAAAGTAATATGAGTAGTTCTCAACCGGTAGTAATAATTGAATACAAAGAAAAAACTACCTCAGTAAATAATGAACAAAATTTGCCAGATTTTATCAATATTGAAGTAACAAAAACATGGATTGATGAAAATACAGAAAATAGACCAGCAAAAATAGAAGTAGAATTATATAAAAATGGAGTAGCAACTGGGAATGTAGCAGAACTTAATGAATCAAACAGCTGGAAGAATACTTTTTCTAATTTAGAAAAGTATGAGAATGGAAATGAGATAACATATTCAATAAGAGAAAAAGATGTACCAGATGGATATAAATCAAGTATAGCTGGAAGCAGTGGCAATTTTACAATAACAAATACTTATATATCAGATGGAAAATTTGATTTAAGTTTAAGAAAATTTATAACCAAAATTAATGATAAAGATGTAGAAACCAGAGTTCCAAATATTACTCAAGATTATTTAAAAGAATTAGCAGAAGAACAAAATGTTCAAGGTGCTTTAGATAAAGGAAGAACCACTAGGAAGCCACATAGAAAAGATCCATTATCAGTAAGTATAGGAGATAAAGTAACATATACAATAAGAGTATATAATGAAGGTGAAATTGATGGATATGCAGAAGAAATAACAGATTATTTACCAGAAGGCTTAGAATTAGTTCCACAAACTGAAAGCACAATAAATCAAATGTATAGATGGGTGGCAGATTCAAATAATAGTCGAATAGTTAAAACTGATTATTTATCAAAAGAACAAGGTGAAAATAATTTGATAAATAAGTTTAATAAAATTCCAGAAGATGGACAATATACAATTTCATACAAAGATGTGCAAATAGAATGTAGGGTAGTAGAAGGAGCTACGAGCAATAGTTTAAAAAATATTGCAGAAATAACAAAAGATTTTAATGAAGATAATGTGCCAGATAGAGATTCAACTCCAAAAAATCTTGATGATGCAGAGAAAAATTTTTATCAACCAGAAACAGCAACTGAAGGAAAAGGATATGAAGATGACGATGATTACGAAGAATTAGTATTAACCAAGAAACAATTTGATGTTGCTTTAAGAAAATTTATTACAGCAGTAAATGATAAAGAATTGAAAACAGGCAATAAATACGATAGAGAGCCAGTAGTAGATGTTTCGCCACTGCTAAATGGAAAAACAACTGCAAATTATAAACATACCAAAAAGCCAGTAAAAGTATCAATAGGAGATGTGGTAACATATACAATTAGAGTATATAATGAATGTGATATTGATGGCTACGTGGACGAAATAGTAGATCATTTGCCACCAGAATTAGAATTCTTACCTGATGATGAGTTGAATAAAAAATATTTATGGACTATAGATAGTACAGATGAAACTCATAGAACAATAAGAACAACTTATTTATCTAAAGAACGTAGCACAGATAATATTATAAAAGGATTTAATGGTGAAGAATTAGCATATAAAGATGTTCAAGTAAGGTGCAAAGTAGTACCAACAGCACCAACTGGAAAGATAATAACAAATATAGCAGATATAACAGAAAGAAGTAATGATGAAGATTTACCAGATAGAGATAATGAAAAAAATGTAGAATTACCACAAGATGAAGATTTACCAGATTATAAAGGAAAAGATACAAATAAAGATGATTTATCAGACTCTAATTATCATTATGAAGGACAAGAAGATGATGACGATTTTGAAAAGTTAATTATAGAAAGATTTGATTTAGCATTAAGAAA
>CANQHI010000049.1 GCA_947623725.1 uncultured Clostridia bacterium
GCATAAATAAATTTTTTCATATTTATGTTTTATATCATAAGAAGTTTAAAGTTTACACAAACTTTACGATACTCTCATATTCTCTTTTCAACCTTTAAACTTCCTATAATAAAAATTTACTTATGTTTTTAAAAATTCAATTATACTCTCTGCTGCATTTCTTCCTGATCTTGCCGCAAAAGCAACAGTTGCTTTTTCTCCTACAATATCTCCTCCTGCAAATACATTTGGTATTGAAGTTTGCATGTTTTCATTTACATTTATGTATCCCCATTTATTTTTTTCAAAATCTTTTATTGTATTATCATCTGGTTTTGAACCTGTTGCCATAACAACATAATCCATATCCATCAGATAATTGCTATTTTCTATATTTACTGGAGAAAGTCTTTTTTCTCCTTCTTTTTGAACAAGCTTCGTTTTTATGCATTCTATTTTTTCAACTTTTTCATTACCAATTATCTTTACTATATTTGTTTGAAATAAAAATAAAATTCCTTCATCTTTAGCATCTTTTATTTCTTTCTTTTCAGCTGGCATTTGCTCTTCTGCACGTCTATAAATAACATAGACTTTTTCAGCTCCTAGTTTATTTATAGTCCTTGCAGTATCCATTGCAACATTTCCGCCTCCGATTATTGCTACATTCTTTCCTTTATAATCTGGATGTTTTCCATCTTCTAATAATGTATTTCCTCCAAATACACCATCTAAGCTTTCCCCTTCTATATTCATCTTAGCTGGAATATTTGCACCTACTCCTATGAATACTGCATCATATATAGACGTTAAATCTGTTATTGTGAAGTCTTGTCCAAGTGTTTGATTTAATTTTACTTCAACTCCTAAATCAAGTATCTTTGATATAGTTGAATTTACTATTTTTTTATCTAATCTGAATTCTGGTATTCCGTGAGTTAATATACCACCTAATTCATTAAACTTTTCATAAATTGTGACCTTAATTCCTTTTTTTGCAAGGAAACCTGCACAAGTTAATCCAGCTGGTCCACTTCCTACAACTGCTACTTTTTTATCTTCTAAATCCTTATCTATCTCAGTAGGTATTTTATAATTATTATTTATTGAGTTTACTCCAATAAACTCTTCCATTTTTCCTATCGAAACACTTTCTCCTTTTATCCCTCTTATACAACTTCCTTGACATTGTTTTTCATGAGGACATATTTTTCCGCATATTGCTGGTAATAATGTTGTTTTACATAGTATTTCATATGCCTCTTTTAAATCTTCCTTATGTATAAATGAAGGTATATCATTATTTAATGGACAGCCATTTTTACAAGGTTTATTTATACAATTCAAACAATAATTTCTTATCTCTTCTTCGTTCATTTCTTCCTTCTTTACTATTTAAAATTTTAGTATATTTTGCTTAATAGCTTTTTTATATTTTACTTAAAAGTTTTATTTATATTTTTTAGATTTTATTTAATAATTTTTATTTATATTTCTTAGATTTTACTTAATAATTTTTATTTATATTTCTTAGATTCAATTTAATAGTTTGGTTTAATTTTTTATTTATTGAATTTATATTAATAAATTTTGTTCATCTGCTAATTTTTTTAGTAATTTTAAGTCTTGCCAAAATTCAATTTTTTTACTTTCATCTCTTAATAAAGCTGCTGGGTGCCATGTTGGAAGATATTTAATATCCTTTTTTTCAGTCAATATTCCTCTTTCCTTTGTTATTGAATGTTCATCACCCATTATGTTTTTTAAAGCTGTACTTCCAAGTAATACAATAATTTTTGGATTTACTAAAATTACTTGATTTCTTAAATAGTTCAAGCAACCTGCAACTTCATCTTTTTCTGGAACTCTATTTTGTGGTGGTCTACATTTTACAATATTCGCAATATAAACATTTTCTCTATTTATTCCTATTCCGATAAATGCTTTATCCATAAGTTGTCCAGCTTTTCCAACAAAAGGAATTCCCTGTTTATCTTCATCAGCTCCAGGCCCTTCACCAATAAACATTATATCTGCATTTTTATTTCCTACACCAAAAACAATATTTGTTCTTCCTTTATTTAATTTACATCTATTACAGTTTTCTATACTTTTTTCAAGTTCTTCCCAGTTATCAAACATTAATTATTCCTTCTTTTTATATTTTATTGAATTTCTTATATTTACTTTAATATCATTTTATATTTTTCAAAATATTATTTTAACATCATTATTCCCATGTTTTTGCAAAAATCTTTTCCTTCTGCTCTATACGAATGAAATTTATCTTTACTACATATTGTGCAAATATTACTATCAATAATATTAGTACTAAGTAGCCCTAATTCTTCTAACATCAATTCATTAATTAATACTGAATCAATTTTATATTGCTTGCCCTTTTCATTATATTCATCTGTTTCTTCTATAATCTGATTGTTCTTTATATAATCTGAGAACTTATCTTCAAAAAATTCTGCAACATCTTTATTTACTAAAAAATGGTCTTTTCTTATACTTGGTCCTATACAACAAATTATATTATCTGGCCTACAATTATAATCGTTTATCATAATATTAACCGCTTTTTGTCCTATTTTTTGCAATGTTCCCTTCCAGCCAGAATGTATATTTGCAATAACTTTATTTTTAGGATCATATATCATTAAGCAAATACAATCCGCTATTGATATTACTAATGCTCTATTATTTTTATCAGTTATTAATCCATCAACATTCATCAAATTTTCTTTTCCATCTGTAATTTGAACTATATTTGACGAATGAGTTTGTTTTGGTTTATATATTTGCTCTTTTTCAACATTTAATACTCTAGAAATTTTATTAAAGTTAAAATCTAAATTCGTTTCTTCTTTATTTAAGCCAACATCAAATGTTTTTAAAGTAAATGCATGTTCTAAGTCATCTTGAAATTCTAGTAACTTATTAAATTGCAAATATTCTACATCTTCATTCCTTTTAATTGTATAGTTTTCCATTTTTTCCTTTCTAAAAAACAATGGTTCTTTGTTTTTTATATTTACGTTATTTTACATTATTCTATAAAAAAAGTCAAAATTAGCTTTTTAGAATAATTTCACCTTGCATATTTTCATATCTTTCAATTGCATTATACATTTTCTCTTTTGCATTTATTTCTTTTTTATTTTTAAAAACAATACACCATAAATAAACCATAATTATAAAAATAGCTATATTTTTATAATACAAAATTAATAAGCTTGAAATTGTAGTAACAATATATAAAGTTACTTCTGATATAATTTGAGTAAACTTATAACTTTTTCTTAATCCTATTTTTAAATGAATTAGTTCATTAACTATTCTTCCGTCCATCTAAAGGAAAGATCGGCAACAGATTAAATCCTGCAATCAATATATTAGCATAAATTATATTTGCGTAAGTATCATTTTTAATTATATGTATATTTTTATTTATTAAAACGGTTATAATTATGCATATAATATTCGTTAGTGGTCCTGCTAATGCTAAAACAATCTTTTTCACAGAAAGCATATTTCCTTGCTTAACCTTTTTATTCAAATCATTTATTTTTGTTTTAAAATTTATTTTTAATCCATAAGGCAATATAGTCATTTTTTGTGGTCTAAATCCTAACAACAATCCACATATAAAATGCCCTATTTCATGTAATAGTGAAAACATCATTAATATTCCATAAATTTTTATTTTTTTAGTTATTAAAAATATTAAAAAAAATATAAATATTTTTATATCTACTTTTATCTGCATTAACATATCTCCTTCATTTGTAATTTTACAAATCTAATATTTTCTGAGGATCAACCGTTTTATTGTTTCTTCTTATTTCAAAATGAAGATGTGGTCCGGTTGTTCTCCCTGTAGAACCTACTTCTGCTATCTTTTGTCCTTGATTTATATAATCTCCTTGATTTACTACAATTTGACTACAGTGAGCATAGAGTGTACTTACCTCTCCATCTGTAATTACTAAATGATTTCCATAATCCCCTTCACTTGATACAAGCTCTACTACTCCTGACATTGAAGCAATTATTTCTGTTCCTGTATTTGCTCCAATATCAACTCCTGCATGGTTTGCAGAAATTATTTCAGTTGCTTCTCTTTCTCCATAACCAGATGTTATCCAACCATTTACAGGCTTTATGAAATTTTCATTATCTTTTATATATATTATATCTTGATCCGTCTCACTTAAATTAACTTCTTCACTTCCGCCAACTCCTGCAATATTTTCACTATTATCAATTTCTTTGTTTTCATTATTATTTTCTTCACCATCTACTTCATTATTTTCTCCATTATCTTCTTCGCCATTTCCTTCGTTATTTGTATTTTCATCGTTCACAGTCTCATCATTTATAATTTCATTATTACCAGCTTCATCAGTTAAATTTTCAATTGATTCATTTGTTTGCTCTTCAGAAATATTATTTTGGTCCTCATTTTTATTTATTTTTTCAAATAAGTTTTTAAAAAAATCATTTATTTGATTATATATTTTTACAAAATCAGTATCCTCGGAAAGAATAGGTTTTATTTTCTCCATTGCCATACTGTTATTTTGATTAATAAAATAAAACATTCCAAAAATGCATATACTGCATACCACTTGAATAAATATTTTACTTAAAAATGGCATTTTTCTTTTTTTATTTATATTAATATTACTTACTGGTATCCTATTTCGCCTTCTAGCTGATATTTCTTCTGCTTTTTTTATTCTCTCTTCTTCACTTATATATCTTTCCATAGAAAAAAACTCCTCTTATAGTCTTCTAAAGTATATGAACTATAAGACGAGTTTATGTCACTAAAAAATCTCATTATTATATTATCATTATAAATATAGCTAATGCCATTATTCCTACTATTATTTTTAAAGTAAAATTTACTCTTTTTATTCTTTTATAACTACTTTTTAATTCACTAATTTTTTTCTTCTCTTCTATATCTTTTCTTGTATATTCTTCAAGTATATTTTCTGCTTCTTTAATAATATTTTTCTTTTTAGAATTTCCCATAGATTTTTTCCTTTCTCTTAAGATTATTACTTAAAAAAATTATTACCACTTATAAAATGTTTTATACAATTTATTCCAATTTTTTTGACCATAAAAACTTTTGCTAACAAAAGTCAATATTTTTTTCACAAAAAATACACCACCGCTTAAATTTTAACACAATATCTTTTTTATTGTGTCTACCTAAACATGGTGCATTTTTCATTAATATAGTTTTATAATCTTAGACTCACTTACTTATATTATTTTATCAATTTGGTGATAACTTTTTTTCCATCTATTCCAATTATGTTTATATGCTCATTTTTTAAATCTTCTGGAATATTTTCACTCATACCATTATAAATTAAGTTATCTCCATCAAACACATCTACTTCTAATAAGTTAAATTCATCTAGTTTCATTTTTTTCTCCGTTTTCCTTTATTCCAGTTGCAACAACAGTAACTACTACTTTGTCACCTAAGCTTTCATCTATAACTGTACCAAAAATTATATTTGCATCTGGACTAACCTTTTCTGAAATAATTTCTGCACTTCTGTTAATTTCTTCTAATCCTATATCTTGACTTCCTTTGATATTAAAGATTACTGCTTTTGCACCATCTATACTATTTTGAGTTAATGGATTATTAAGTGCATCATTAGTTGCATCTATTATTTTAGTTTCTCCGTCTGCCTCACCAATTCCCATATATGCATATCCTTCAAATGTTAATGCAGTTTTGACATCAGCAAAATCAACATTTATTTCACCTACTGAATTAATTATATCTGTAATTGATTGAATTCCTTGTCTTAAAATATCATCTGTCATTTTAAATGCATTTAAAATAGATACATCTTTATTTGTATTTTTTAATAATTCATCATTAGAAATTACAATTAAAGAATTTACATTAGGTTTTAATTTTTCTATTCCCATATTTGCCCTAACTGCTCTAAGTCTTCCTTCAAAAGAAAAAGGAGTTGTGACTATACCAATTGTAAGAATTCCTTTTTTTCTAGCTATTTCTGCAATTACAGGTATTGCTCCTGTTCCTGTTCCTCCACCCATTCCAGCAGTAATAAATAACAAATCTGTATCGTCTAACAATTTTTCTATTTCTTCTGCACTCTCTCTTGCAGCTCTTTCTCCTATTTCAGGGTTTGCTCCTGCACCTAATCCTCTTGTTGTTTCTTTTCCTATTTGTAATGTAGTACAGCCAGAATAAGCTCTATCAAGTATTCCTTTCTCTGTGTTTATCAATATATATTCTGCTCCATCAACATCTGATTTTATCATTTGATTAACAGCGTTGTTTCCGCCTCCACCGATTCCTAATACTTTTATTTTTATTAAGTCTTTAGTTCTATTTGGCTGCATTTGGTCTAACACAATTACTTCCTCCATTTCAATCTACATTCATTTTTTCATATACAATATTATACTATAAAACTAGATTTTTTCAAGTAGTTTTGGGAAATTTGTAGTATTTTGGAATTGCGTTTACTTTTTCACTTGATGATATTTTGTAATTACAAAAAAAGTGAAACTTCGTTTCACACTGGCACTAAAATTAATTAGTGCCTTTTATTTTTATTCTTTATATTAT
>CANQHI010000050.1 GCA_947623725.1 uncultured Clostridia bacterium
GATTCAACTCCAAATAATAAGAAAGATGGAGAGGACGATATAGATGATGCACCAGTAGTATTAACAGTAGTAACAGGATCAGCACCAATATATATATCATTAATAGCAGGAACAATATTAATTGTAGGAATTGGAGCAGTGATAATAAAAAGATTTGTTATATAAAAATAAAATTATAATATAATAATTTTACTAAAAAAGTTAAAAATAGATATATAGGAAACTATATGTCTATTTTTAAATTAAAAATATTTACATTAAAAAAACGGTATGCTATAATGCAATTGAAAATAAGAAAGCTACATTTTGTATAAAACTTAGAAAGGAAAATATAAAATGAACCAAATTTTATCAATGAATAATGAACCTGATAAAAAACAAGACAAGAATTTACAAAGTAATCAAATAAACACACAACAAAAGCCAACATATCAACCTAATGATAATTTTACTCAAACTCAATCAAAGCCAAGTCAAAATGTTGATTATAATGATACAATTAAAAGAGCAAATGCCACTAGTAATAAAGCTGAAATATCAAAAGTTATCAGAATTTTTTGTGTTATAATAATATTATTTGGTTTATTTTTAATAGGAGAATCAACTTATGCAATGGTTGCAAAAAGAAAAAAAGTTGAAGACAATCCTAAAGTATATCCTCTTCAAATGGGAAAAGAAACTAAAATTACAGTAGAAACTGAACATCCAATTAAGGAGTTTTCATATAAATGGAATGAAGGTGAATCTGTAAATATAGAAGGGAATGGAACAGTATTATTTGAAACTACAATACAAATTCCAAATGGAAATAATATTTTATATATGACAATAACAGATTTTAATGGAAATAAACATAATTTTCATCGCCAATATATATTTGATAGCACAGATGCTAACAAACCAACTATTGACATAGCAATTTCTGGAACAAAGCTTAAAATAACTGCTACTGATGATGTTGAAATGGATTATATAACATATAGTTGGAATAGTGAAGAAGCAACAAGAGTTGATTTAGAGGAAGATAATGATGATAAACAAAATATTGAAACAGATGTAGATGTTCCAGAAGGTCAAAATAAACTTACTATAATTGCAGTTGATGCACAAGGAAACAGAGAAACAAGAACAGAAAATGTAATAGGCGATACAAAACCGATTTTTGATTTACTAAAAGATGGACAAAATTTAATTATTAAAGCACAAGATGATCAAGGAGTTAGTAGAATTGTGATGGATATTGATGGTGAAATTGTTGATAGTGGAGAAGAATCTATTGACTTAAAAGAAGTTTCAGCAAGTATACCTGTAGAATCTGGAACACATACAATAAAAGTCACTGTAACAAATGTAAATGGTTTATCAGATACTAAAACAGCAACAGTAGAATTTTAATTAAAAAATTTAGGAAGGTATAATATGAAATCTATTTATGTATTAGATAAAGATGGCAAAATTAAACTAGATTTAGAAGAAAGATTTAAAAAAGAACAAGGAATTAAAATAAAGAAATTATCACAAAATCAAATTGAAAAAGGTTTAAAAAACATTCCTGATATTTTAGTTATAGATGAAGATAGTGTAGAAGATAATATATTAGAATATGTAAAAAAGATTAGAAATGATGAAGAAAACTCTATTACACCTGTAATTATTATTTCTTCAAATCATAATAAAGATCATATTATAGAAATATTAAAAAATGAAGTTGAAATGTATATAGAAAAGCCTGTTGACAACGATATACTATATTATAATGTAAGAAATATAATGAGACTACTTGATTGCAATAGAATGGTAAATCCTTTAACTGGTTTGCCGGGAAATGTTCAAATACAAGCAGAAATGAAGAAAAGATTATCAAAAGGGAAAGAATTCGCAATACTTTATGTAGACTTAGATAATTTTAAAGCTTATAATGATACTTATGGTTTTTCAAATGGAGATGAAGTAATTAAATTTACAGCAAAAGTAATACAGGATAATATTTTAAAAGAAGAATATGAACAAAACTTTGTTGGTCATATTGGAGGAGATGACTTTATTGCTATAACAGAAGGAGTTGATTACGAGAAGATTGCCCAAGGAATTATTACAGAATTTGATGCAGGACTATCTAAATTTTTTAGCAAAAAGGATTATGAACAAGGTTTCTTAGAGGTAGAAAATAGAAAAGGAATAATGGAAGAATATCCTTTAACATCAGTTTCAATAGGAATTGTAGATGTAACAAGGGAAAGATTTAAAAATATATTAGAGATTGGAGAAGCAGGTGCATCAGTTAAACATTTAGCTAAAACAATTTATGGAAGTACTTATGTAATTGATAGAAGAAAATCTAGAGATAAAGTTTTTGAAAACATGGAGAATAAAAAGATTAATTAGTTATATTGGGTTTTGAATAGGACGATATTATTTTCTAGAAATTATTATATAAATATAAATTAAAAAAGAAAATGCAAATTTAGTGAATTAAAAAAGTAAATTCTGTTTGTAAGAAAAATACAAATTTACAAAAAAATTTTAATAAAAGTATTGCATTTTCTTTTTTGTTGTATTAAAATTTAGTTGAAAGTGGAACAAAGTGGTGTAATGTGGTAAGGAGGTGAAAGAAAGTTGTTAATAGGTGAATATGAGCATTCTCTAGATGCAAAGGGCAGATTGATAATGCCAGCTAAGATTAGAGAAGACATAGGAGACAAATTTATTATAACAAAAGGATTAGATGGATGCTTATTTGGATTTTCACAAAAAGAATGGGACAACTTTCAAGAAAAACTTAAAACATTACCACTAACTAATAAAAATGCGAGGGACTTTGTAAGATTTTTCTTATCAGGTGCAATGGAATGCGAGATAGATAAACAGGGCAGATTTTTAATTTCAGCAAATTTGAGAGAATATTCAGAATTAAATAAAGAAGTTGTAATTACAGGTGTTGGAACTCGTATTGAAATTTGGGATAAGGATAAATGGAAGAAATATAACAGCGAAGAAAATATTTCAGCAGATCAAATTGCTGAAAATATGGCAAACTTAGGAATGCTTAGTATATAACTTGAAAAAGTTTATATAAATTTTACTAAAGAAAAAGATGAACAAAAGATAAAATTAAAAAGATTTAAACTAAAGAAAAAATGAACAAAAGATAAAATTTAAAAAGTTTTAAACTAAAGAAGAAAGTGAACAAAAGATAAAATTAAAAAAATTTAAACAAAAGAAAAAACTAAAGACAAGATAGAAAATTTTTTACAAAAGAAAAAATAACTAAAGATAAGATAGAAAAATTTAAACCAAAGATAAATAACTAAAGAAAAACTAAAAAGATTTTACTAAAGATGAAATTAAAAAATTTAAACTAAAGAAAAATATAAACATGAAAATTAAACTAAAGAAAAATGATAAACGTAAGATAATAATATGATAATACTAAGGAATAATTTTATTTTACAAATGATTAATTATAAAATAACAAATGATTATGTCTTAATAATTAAACATAAAGTAAATACACTATAAATTTTACAAATGATTTGAAATTTAATGAACAAAGGAGAAAATGGCATATATTATTAAGATATATGCCATTAAGTATTATATATAAAAGAGGTGTAAATTTGGAATTTAAACATATTCCTGTATTGTTAGATGAATGTATAAAAGGATTAAACATTAAAAAAGATGGAATATATGTAGATGGAACAATTGGAGGAGCAGGACATAGTAAAAAGATAATAGAAAAACTATCAGATAATGGATTGCTGATAGGAATAGATAGAGATAAAGAAGCATTAGAAACTGCAAAACAAAATTTAATGCCATATACAAATTATAGATTGATACATGGAAATCATGATGATATTACAAAAATATTATTTGACTTAAATATAGATAAAGTTGATGGAATACTTTTAGATTTGGGAGTTTCATCATATCAGTTAGATGAAAGAGAAAGAGGCTTTAGTTATAATAGCGACAATATCTTAGATATGAGAATGGATCAAAGCCAGAAATTATCTGCATTAGAAGTTGTAAATGAATATAGTGAAGAAGATTTAGCAAAAATAATATTTGAATATGGGGAAGAAAGATTTTCTAAAGCTATTGCTAGAAATATTTGTAATGAAAGAAAAAAAGAAAAAATTACAACAACAAAGAAATTAGCAGAAATAGTTCAAAAATCTAAACCTTTTTCAAATGATGGACATCCTGCAAAGCGAACATTCCAGGCAATAAGAATAGAAGTTAATAATGAAATAAAACCATTGTATAATACAGTTTTAAACTCTATTGAGTGTTTAAAAAATGGAGGAAGAATTTGTATTATAACTTTCCATTCTTTAGAAGATAGAGCAGTTAAAGATGCATTTATAGATGCACAAGGAAAATGTACTTGCCCAAAGGATTTACCATATTGTATATGCGGATATAAATCTTTAGGAAAAATAATAACAAAAAAACCAATAGAGGCAAGTGAAGATGAAATAAAAATGAACTCAAGATCTAAGAGTGCTAAACTTAGAATATTTGAAAAACAAGAAAAGTGAAGAGTTAGGAGGTGATAACTTGTGATAAATTACTATGAATATGAAACTAGTCCTAGAAAAGAAGAAACAGAGTATTTAACTAGAAAAAGAAAAAATACTCAAAATACAATTCATAATAAAGAAGAATTAAAGAGAAAAGTAAAAAAAGCTCAGATAATTCAGACTAGAAAAAATATTAAACATATTCTAGAGATAGGTATCGGATTTGTAGTTTTATTAGCCATAAGTTATAGATATGCCATAATAAATTCACGATTTTCAGAAAAAGAAAATTTAAAAGCTAGTTTAGCGAATCTTCAAAAACAAAATGCTCAATTACAGGTAAGCATTGAACAAGGAATGAATATAAATAATATAGAACAAGCTGCAAAAGAAAAATTAGGAATGCAGAAATTAGATAACAATCAAAAGGTATATATAAATCTGCAAAAAAAAGATTATGTTGAATCTGCTACAAATGTAAAGAATAGTGAAACAGAATCATGGTGGCAGAAATTCTTAAAAACACTTAAAGGAGAATAGAAATTCTAGTTATTAATGTTGAGTGATAAAATGAAAGTAGACATAAAATCTACTTTCATTTTCTCTAGGCTATTGACTGGAATTTTTTGTGCTATCTTGAGTTGTAGCATTTTTAGGGATATTTAGGTATTCTAATACTTCTTTAAAAATTTGGCCTCCAACAGGTGCTGCAACACCTCCGCCTTGTGTTATGTTCCATTTATTGCAGTTTTAAAGATTAAAATTAATCTCAATTCTGTTTTTAGAATATACTTCTATTTTATTTATAATTTCTTTCAAGAAATCATTATTTATATATTTTCCTTTTTTATACTCTAATATTATATTCTTCACTTTATTTTCATTTATTTTGTTTGTATTAGTTTGTTCTAATTCTTGTATTAGATTTTTAAATCTTATAATTTCTTCTTTTGCTCTTGAATATTCTGTTTTAAATTCTTCTATCGTTATATATTCTTCACATTTCTTTCTATATAAAATATTTTTTTTTCTTTCTATTTTTTTTATTTCATTTTTGTATTCATTTATTTTTTTCATAACTTCATCATTTTCTTTATAATAATCAATTATTCTATTAGTTATTTTATCAATTTTTATTAAATCTAGTCTTTTTATAACTTCTGCTTTTACAATTTCATTTAAGTCTTTTTCTCTTATATAAGTCTTATTCTTACATTTCTTTTTATATAAAAGGCTACAATTAAATCCAGCGAATTCATATAAAAATTTTTGTTTATCTGATGATTTATAAACTTTATATTGCATTTTTCTTTTGCAATTTCCACAATGTAGTAAATCTCTTAATAAATATTCGTGTTTTACACTGTTCCTGCCTTTTTTTGCTTTTTTTATTTCTTGTACTTTGTCATATTTTTCTTTTTCAATTATTGGCTTATGTGTGTTTTCATTTATAATCCATGTATCCTTTTTTCTGTTTTCCTTACAAATTTTTGTCATATAATTTGTTTTATATTTGTTCAATACTGTATTTCCAATATAAAATGGATTTGACAATATTTCATTTACTTGTTCTGAATTCCATTTTCTAGTATAATTTTTCATTTTCATATATCTGCTAGGATTTTTTATCTTTTTGCTGTTTAAATATTCTGCTATTTGAGTACCTGTTTTTCCCTCAATATACATATCATAAATTTTTCTTATATTATCTGCTACTTCTTCATCTATGATTATTTTATGCTTATCATTTTC
>CANQHI010000051.1 GCA_947623725.1 uncultured Clostridia bacterium
TCTGATCCACTCATTGAAATAAATGGTACATTTGCTTCACCTGCTATTGCTTTTGCAATAAGAGTTTTTCCTGTTCCAGGCTTACCACATAGCAATACTCCTTTTGGAACTCTTGCTCCCATTTTTGAATATTTTTTAGGCTCTTTCAAAAAGTCAACTATTTCTATCATTTCAGCTTTTTCTTCTTTTAAGCCTGCTACATCATTAAAGCTTATTTTATCAACTGATACACTTGGATCATATATCTTTCCTTTATCACCTAAACCTTGCATTTGAAATAATACAACTACTAAAGCTATCATTATTAATGTTGGTAAAAATGCTATTACTCCAGATCCAATTGATAATAATATATTTTTTGGATTTTGCTTAAATTCAATATGATTTCCTTCTATTTCTTCATTTTGTAATAATCCCATAAATACTTCCATATTAGGAATATTTGAATTTTTAGTTAGTTCTTCAGTCTTTTCTTTGTCATTTTCATCTGGAATATTACCATTTTCATCTTTATAAGTTACATTTATAGATGTGCTTCCAACTGTCATTTCTATTTTTCCTACTTTACCTTCATCTATATCTGTAATTAATTGTGTGTAATCAACTTTTTTATCTTCATCATTTTGCTTTTTATATATACCAAAGATAAAGCCTGCAACTATTGCTATAACTAATACTACTATTAAAGCTATTAAACTTTTCTTTATTTTTTCATTTTTGCCCTTTTTTGGATTATTTTTAGGATTTTCATTATTGTTATTATTTTGAATCTCTTCTTCGTTTGACATTTTTTGTTTTCCTCCTTTTATGCCATTTTACTTCATATTTGCTTGTGGCTCTGGTTTATCTTTATCCTCATTTAATTTATTTTTTATCTTTCCTTTAACTTTTCCTAACGTGTCTTTTTTTTCACTATCTAATTTATCATCTTCCGTTTTATCTTTTTCTTGTTCCTTATTTTCTTCGTCTTCATCATCTTTCTTTTCTTCTTTTGTCTCTTTATTTTCCTGTTCTTGCTCCAATTTTTTCACTTCAATAGTTGCTTTGATTAATTGTCTTTTCTTTACTAAATCTGATCTCATAATTAAAATTACTGCCACAATATACACATAAGATATTAATGTATACATTATTTGGAAATATGACATATAAAATCCTGTAATAATATTTGCACAATTATAAATTAAGTTAAGTATAATTGGTAAAGTTAATGCCGAAATTGCTATTGTAATACATTGTGAATATTTTAATGGTATTTTTGCCATTTTACTAATAATTATTACCAATAATGATAATGCTAATGCATCTATTATTGTACTTATTGTATATATTATATATGTTATTCCAAGCATTGATGCAAAAATTGCAAAATCTATCTGCATTCTATTTTCTTCTATCAAATTAATTAAACTCGTTTTTGAAATCTCTGTTGTGTTTAGTTCATTATTTGAAAGAAGTTCTTTGTATGATCTCTCTAATTCTTGACCACCTGAAATTATTACAACTTTATTTTTTAATAATAAAATAAGACTTCCACCATAATTATCAATATCTTCTTGATAATTGTCTTTTTCTTCATTTACATCATCAAGAATAATTTTAAATTGAACTACATTTTTGCTTTCTGCAACAACTGGAGCATCCCCTTCTACATCAAGACCATTTTCATTTATTTTAAATTCAGGTATATTATCTTTAGTGTACTGAGTTGCTTCATTTATTAATTCATCTATTTTATATGTCATAGTAAAGGTTACTACCAATGTAAAAATTAACATTAATCCTAATAAGTAAAATATTGATCTTCTAAGCTTTTCATTAATAAGAATATTATACTTATCTAAATCCTTTATACTCATTAAAATCTTTTTAAAGAATGGTATTTTTTCCATTATATTTGCCTTCCTTAATTAATAATTTTTTCTACTTCTACTCCTACCTTTGTATCTTTTATAATATATCCCTTTTCTTTTATTTCATCTCTAATTTTATCTGCTTCTTCATAATTTTTTTCTTGTTTTGCTAACTTTCTTTTTTCTATTAATTCTTCTATTTCTGTTGGTATATCTATTTTTGTTTCTAAATATTTTTTAGCATTTTTTAAATCTAATCCTAAAACTTCATCAAATTTTTCTAATAACTTTGCAATCTTAATTGATTTTGTTTCGTTTCTAATTACTTCCCAAACAATTCCCATTGCAACCGGCATATTTAAGTCATCATTTATTGCTTCTAAAAATCTATTTTCATAATCTAAAATTCTGTTTTCATCATTATATGATTCTGTAGATTCTAAATTTTTTAAATAACCTTCTCTTAATCTATTTAACGCCTTCTGTGCTGATAAAACTCCATCAAATGTAAAATTTAATTTATTTCTATAATGTGAACTATAACAGAATAGCTTATATGCTAAAGGCTCTGCTCCTTTTTCTTGTAAATCTTTTAGTCTATATATATTTCCTAATGATTTACTCATTTTTCCACCATCTACTAGCAAGAATTCACAATGCATCCAATAGTTAGCAGGATTATGTCCAAAAGCTCCTTTGCATTGTGCTATCTCATTTTCATGATGAACTGGTATATGGTCAACTCCTCCTGTATGAATGTCAAAATTTTCTCCTAAGAATTTTCTTCCCATTGCTGAACATTCAATATGCCATCCTGGATAAGATTTTCCCCAAGGACTATCCCATTTCATTAAATGATTTTCTGGTGCTTTTATCCATATAGCGAAATCATAAGGATTTCTTTTTTCTGGGTCTACATCTATTCTTGCTCCATGTTCTTCTCCTGATAAATCATTATTTGAAAGTACTGGATATTTATCTAATTTTGATATATCAAAATATATTCCTTTACTTGTTTCATATCCATATCCATTATCAATGATTTCTTGAACCATTTCCATCATTTCATTGATATTATCTGTAGCTTTAGTTATAGTTGATGGTTTATCAATATTAAGCGATTCTAAATCTTCCATAAAAGCTTTTGTATAAAATTCAGCAATCTCATAAGGATTTTTTCCTTCTTTTTTTGCTGCCTTTTCCATTTTGTCCTCGCCTGTATCCGCATCTGATGTTAAATGTCCAACATCTGTTATATTCATTACATGATTTAACTCATATCCGTTGTATTTAAACATTCTTCTCAAGTTATCCATAAATATATATGCTCTAAAATTTCCTATATGGGCATAGCTGTAGACCGTTGGGCCACAGCTATATATACTTACTTTTTTATTTTCTCTAGGTGTAAAATCTTCTTTCTTATGTGTTAATGTATTATATAATTTAATTTGCATTTAATCTCTGTATGATTAAATCATACTCTCCTTTTATATTTAGGTTTCTAGGATACCTATAAACCTTATTTAACTACTGCATTTGTCGTTGTAGAGTTTGTTGTTGGTTTATTTTCTGTTACTGTTGAATTTGTATTTGTTGTATTTGATGTAGTATTTCCTCCAGTTGTATTTCCAGAACTTACTGTTCCTCCATTATATTGATTTACTGTTATTGTTATTTCTGAACCTTTTGGTGCTTTTTTACTACTTTGTTTTAATACAACTCCTTTTACCTTAGTTTTATCATTATCTTTTAATACTTTTACTTTAAATCCGCTATTTTCAAGTAAAGTCATTGCAATCTTTTCATCTTTTCCAACTACATTTGGAACATCTATTTCTTCTGCTTGTGTGTGAACATCGCAAGTTTCTGTTGGTGCATCTCCTGCTTTTTGAGCTGGAGACCAGTTTGCATTTTTTTCTGTATCAATAACTGTTCCAAAAAATTTTTCTTCTGTTTCTGGACAAAATTCAGTAGCTATTTTATTTGTTTCTTTACATATTGTCACTGTTTGATGTCCATTACACTCTTCTGGCTCATTATCTTTAGTAAATATTTCCGAATATGTATCTTTACAATTATCTGTTGCTTTCTTTCCAGTAACTCTACAAATTTTAAGTGTTTCAATACTTGATGGTTTTTCAAATTTCTTAGCTTCTAAGTTTAATCTAGTTTGAATACTCTTCATAACAGGGAACCATATAGATGCTGCTGGATTAGTTCCCCAGAAGCTCATTCTTCCTCCAGTTCCATTATAATTGTATCCATCGTCTGCACCATACCAACAAGCTGCTGCATAATATGGAGTAAATCCGCAGAACCATCTGTCTACTGCACTATCTGATGTTCCAGTTTTACCTGCTACGTCCATATTTCCTAGATATCCAACAAATGTAGGTGCAGTTCCTTGTGCTGAAATTGGTCCTTGTAATATACTTGTTTCAATATATGCATTTTCTTCTGACATAACTCTTGTTTTTTCTTGCTTTGCTTCTATTACAGTGTTTCCATCTTGATCTTCTACTTTTGTATAGAAGGTTGGTGTTATATAAACTCCTTTATTTGCAATCATTGCAAATCCGGCCGCCATTTGTACTGGTGTAACACTCTTTGAACCAAGAGCTAAGCTTAGTCCCGCTTCACTAGCGTCAACATCAATTCCAACTTTAGCTAAAAATTCTTGTGATTTTTGTAATCCCATTATTGATAATAGTTTTACTTCTGTAACATTATATGAATGTACTATTGCATTTCTAATAGTTGTAATACCTCCATAACTATTACTATCATTACGAGGTTTATAATTTCCAAATGATGTTGGTGTATCATAGAATAGAGTTGATGCATTAATTACTTTATTTTCTAGTCCAGGTCCTATTGTTGCTAATGGTTTAAATGATGAACCTGGTTGTCTTGTAGATAGTCCTCTATTTAGTCCAAGTGTATTTGGTTCTGCTTCAAGCGAACCAACTTCTCCAACTACAAATCCATTTGTTGGATCTATAACTACCATTGCTGATTGTCCTGGTTCATGCACACGACTATCAACGTCACTTGTACCTTGTTTAATATATTTTGCATTTTTAAATTCTGTCTCTAGTGAATTTTGTATTGTGTTATCAACAGTTGTATATATTTTGTATCCACTACTTACAACCATTTCTCTAGCTTCATTATAATCTATGTCTTTTTCATCAGAAAGTTCTTTTGCTATTTGATTTATAGCAGCTGATGCATGGAAAGATAAGTTTGAATTTCCATTTGATGCCGAACCTTGATTAAACTGCAAACCATTTTTTGTTTCTTCTGTTGCCGTATTATATTCTTCATCATTAATCTTTCCAAGTTCATGCATCTTAGCTAAAACATTAAGTGTTCTAGTTTTTATTGATTCAGATATATCCGTTTCACCAAATGGATTATATGAGTTTGGTGAGTGGTTTATACCTGCAATAAATGCTGATTCTGCAATACTCAAATCTTTTGCACTCTTATTAAAGTAATAATTTGATGCTGCTTCAACTCCTCTTACTTCAAGTCCATTAGATTGACCTAA
>CANQHI010000052.1 GCA_947623725.1 uncultured Clostridia bacterium
GAATCGGTTTAAACAATATATGGTACTCAAAGTATATTAATTTCAAAAAGTTGTGACATATGATTGACTAACATACAATCCTAAAAATATAAAAAGTTAAAAAATATTGATTTTTATATTAAAGTATTATAAAATTATAATATAAATTATTAATAGGATAAACTAATGGAAAAAAGGAATAGAAATCCAAAAACGAAAAAAAAAGAAATGCCAACAAAAAGAAAAAAAATAATGAAAATATCATTTAAAAGAATGATGGTTTTATTATGTATTTTCTTATTATTTTTTGCGATATTAATAGGAAGAATAGGCTACTTACAATTTGTGCAAGGCGCATGGTTAAAACAAAAAGAATATAGTCAATCAACCTCAAATACAGTAATAAGTGCAAAAAGGGGTACAATATATGATGTAAATGGAAAAGCATTAGCGATAAGTGCTGCAGTTGATACAATATCAGTAAATCCAGTATATATTAATGTAAAAAATGATGGAGTTACTGATAAAGAAAAAACGCAAGAATTAAAAGAAAAAATGGCACAAGAATTTGCAGATGTGTTCGAACTAGATTATGATGAAGTATTAAAAAAATTAACAAGTGATAGAAGTGTTGAAACAATAGTATCTAAGGTAGAATCAGATAAAGTAGAAGTATTAAAAAAATGGCTAAAAGATAATGATGCAGAAGCTGGAGTAAATATTGATGAAGATACAAAAAGATATTATCCTTATAATAATCTTGCATCAAATCTTATAGGATTCTGTGGTACTAATAATCAAGGACTAGATGGAATAGAACTTAAATATGATAATATTTTAAAAGGTACTAATGGAAAGCTAACAACAGCAATATCAGTTACACAAGATGCAATTCCAGATGAAAATGAACAATATATTGAACCGGAAAATGGAAGTAATATATATTTAACAATAGATTCAAATATTCAATCAATAGTTGAAAAATATTTAAAACAAGCAGTTGAAGAAAATAAGGCTAAAAGAGGCGGAAATGCCATAATAATGAATCCACAAAATGGCGAGATACTTGCAATGGCTACATATCCGGATTATAACTTAAATGATCCATATACTCCAAATGAAACAATTATTGATGGGTGGGATGATTTAAGTGGACAAGAGCAAACTAATAGATTATATAGTATGTGGAGAAATAGAGCTGTACTAGATACATATGAGCCGGGCTCTACATTTAAGGTAATAACAGCATCGATTGCTTTAGAAGAAAATTTAGTAACAACAGATCATCCAGGAGACTTTTATTGTAGTGGAGTACAAACAGTTGCAGGAAGCAATATAAAATGTACATCATCAGGTGGACATGGAAGTCAAACATTAAGACAAGCTATAGAAAATTCTTGTAACCCAGCTTTAATACAATTAGGACAAAAAATTCAAGCAAATACTTTTTATAAATATTTAAAGGCTTATGGATTTTTTGAAAAAACAGGAATAGATTTACCAAGTGAAGGTGAAAGTTCATTTTGGACAGAAGGAAATGTTGGACCAGTAGAACTTGCCACAATGTCATTTGGCCAAAGATTTACAATTACACCAATGCAACTTGTAAAAGCAGTAAGTGCAATAGCAAATGATGGAATATTAGTAACCCCACATGTTGTAAAAACAATTGAAAAACCTGATACAGGTACAACAAAAACAATAGAAACGACAGAAGAAAGACAAGTTATTTCAAAAGAAGTTTCACAAAAAATGAAAGACATAATGCAATCAGTTGTTGAAGAAGGTGGAGGAAGCCATGCAAAAGTTATAGGATATACAATAGGAGGAAAAACAGGAACATCAGAACCAGATCCTAATCACTTAGATGCAGGTTATGTATCATCATTTATTGCAATAGCACCAGTAGAAGATACAAATTTAGTTACTTTACTAACACTATATGGTACAGGAACAGCAGGCTCTAATTATTATGGTGGAACAATAGCAGCGCCAGTTGTATCACAAATTTTATCAGAGGTATTACCATACTTAGATATTCCATCTAATGGAGAAATAAGTGATTCACAAGCAAATCTTATTTCAGTTCCAAATGTAACAAATAAAACATTAGCAGAAGCAATGAAAATAATAAAAGAAGCAGGTTTAGATTATAGTTATGTTGGTAACACAGACGAAATAGTATCAGAGCAGGTTCCTAAAGTAGGAGCACAATTAACTAGTGGCGGAGTAGTTAAATTATATACAGAAGGAAATGATGAAAGAGTATCACAAACAGTGCCTGATTTGAAGGGAGTAAGTTTAGCACAAGCTAAAAATATGCTTAAAGCTAAAAATCTTAACATTTCAAGCAAAGGAAGCGGAATAGTAATTTCACAAGATCCAGCATCTAGAACATCAGTAGATGAGGGAACAGTAATTAATGTAACTTTACAAGAAGCGATAACACAAGGGCAACACTAAGTTTAATAATATTCAAAATAGTTTATAATAAAAGGCAGGAAATTGATGAATTTATATGAAGAAACAAAATACATAATGGATAAATACAATGTTATTCCAAATAAAAATTTAGGACAAAATTTCTTGATATGTGAGGAAACACTTGATAAAATAGTAGAAGATGTAAAAAATGATGATACAATTATAGAAATAGGTCCTCGGATTAGGAACGCTTACTGCAAAATTATTAGAAAAAGCTAAAAAAGTGATAGCAGTTGAATTAGATACAAAAATGTGCGAAATACTAAGATCAAGGTTTATAGCGTATAATAATATTGAAATATTAAATGAAGATATTTTGCAAATAGACATAAATAGTTTAGCAAAAGAACCAAAGGTTGTTGCTAATTTGCCATATTATATTACAACATCAATAATAACAGAACTTTTAAAAACGAATATAAAAGAAATTACTTTGTTAATTCAAAAAGAAGTTGCAGAAAGAATTTGTGAAACTCCAGGGAAAAAATTATCTGGAGCAATAACATACTTTGTAAATTATTATGCTGATGCAGAAATTATTGCAAATGTTTCGAAGGATAAATTTATACCTAGCCCAAAAGTTGAATCAAACATAGTAAAACTTACGAAATTGCCAAAACCACGAGTTGAGGTAAAAGATGAAAAATTAATGTTTGAAATAATTAAAACTAATTTCACAAAAAGAAGAAAAACGATATTAAATTCATTGTCATCTATAATAGAAAAAGAAAAGATGCAAAAAATATTAAAGCAATTAGATATTAGAGAAGATATTAGAGGAGAAGAACTTACATTAGAGCAATTTGCACAAATATCTAACCTATGTATTGATAATAATTAAAATATATGATAAATAATTTTAAGATTAATGAAAGGAGGAGTTATGAATCAGATATTAGTTTCGCAAAAAATATATGTTACAAAAGAAATGAAGAGAAAAAGAAGAATTTACAGAATATTATATGTAATATCTGTTATAACTGTTATAGTCCTTTCTTTATATTATATAATAAATGAGAGAAATAAAGCTATTCAAGAAGGAATATCACATGAAATCATGGAGCAGATTGATAATACCATTGTAGAAGATAAAGCAATAGTGGTTTCTTTAGACAACAATGAAGATGATTCACAGGTAATACCAATAGAAGAGGTGCCAGAAGCTGAAGAACCACCAGCTAGAGAAGTTACTGCTAGCAATGGAGAAAACTATCAAACTGAAGCTACTCTGAGCATTTCTAAAATAGGTATAACATATCCTATATTAACAGAGGAAAATGAAGAGTTACTTAAAGTATCACTTTGCAAATATTGGGGACCAAGCCCTAATCAAATTGGAAATTATTGTATAGTAGGACACAATTATAAAAGTGGTAAAATGTTTGGAAAGCTTGCTTTAGTCAATGTTGGAGATGAAGTAACACTTACTGATTTATCAGGAAGAACTATTACTTATTCTGTATACAATAAATATCCCGTTGAACCAACTGACGTAAGTTGTACTAGCCAACTAACTAATGGACAAAGAGAACTTACTCTTATTACTTGCACTGATTATGGTAAGAGAAGATTAATTGTAAAAGCAAGAGAAATATAAATTTTATAATTTAAAGCTTACAGTTTTATAAGATAAATAGTTTGTATTAAAGCAAATAAAAATATAATAGTTTTTGTAGCTTGCTGACCTTCCAATTTTAAGAAAAAATGTTGGTTGCTTAAACCACACTACGCTACGCTTAGATTGGTCGCTTAGCACTTACTGCAAATTATTATATTTTTATTTTTTATATAATTAGTTATACTAAAATTACTTTTTTATATAAAATAAAAAATAATCAAAAAAATAAGTTTTTAAAAAAATCATTTTTTTAAAAACTTAATTTTTTGAATAAAAAAATAAATGTAATAAAATTGTTAAATAAAAAATATGAATTCCGGAAAGTATTATATTTAGAGTAATTAAGATAAAAAGTAACATAATTAAAATAAAATTGATATAAAATAAATTTAAAAAAGAAATACAGCATTTTCAATATTTATAAAGAATAATATACATAAAATATAAACATATAAGTATAAAAAATAAAGCTTGACATTTAAATAATTATTGATGTAATATGAAGTCACGAACAAAAAATAAAAATTACAAAAAAACAAAAAAATAAAAAAATGATTTTTTTAAAAATTAATTTTTTTATAAAAAATGATAATAAAAAATATATTATCATAAATGTTATGGGAAGGGGTACAAAATGAAAGTAGTAAAAAGAGATGAAAAGATTGTAGATTTCGACAGAGCAAAAATCTATAATGCAATTGAAAAAGCAAATGCAGAAGTAAAGCCAAAAGAAAGAGTAAGTAAAGATCAAATAAAGGAAATTGTAGAATATATAGAAGATTT
>CANQHI010000053.1 GCA_947623725.1 uncultured Clostridia bacterium
CCATTTTCTAACTTCTCCACAACTTACTATTTATCTAATTAGAATAAACAAATTTCCTATTCGACTCTTTCTACAGTACCATCTTCATTCCTGTATATTTTTTTATAATCACTTGGTAAATTATCAATATCATTAAAAATATCATCTGATACCCCGTCAAATTCTATATTACTTATAATAACATTTGGCTCAGCTGTATTTTTACCAGATTGCATAAAACCACCACCAATTACCATTCCAGTAGGCTTATCAATCCAGTACACTGTTGTATCACCGTTATCATCAGCACGATCAGAATATTTTTTAGTGTCTATATTGTATTCAGTTTCTTTTACAAATATACAATCTTTATTATCTAATTTTTCATCTCTAATATATACAAATTCATATCTAAAATTATCTTTTTCAGTAAGTTTAGAATTAAGTCTTTCTATATTTAAAGTGTCATATTGGAGCCCACCATTAATTATAAGACTTTTAGGAGATATAATTAGAAACTTTTTTTCTTTATCTATTCCATAAGTCTTTCCATCTTTCTCTATATAAATATATCTAGAAGCTGAAGATGTCATTTTTATTTTCCCTTGTTTATAGTAATATATTGTAGTTCCATATTGATTTGTTTTAGTAAAAGATATATTATCCATACTTTGTAGACCTTTATTTATTAAATTTACTATATCATTGTGTGAGTATTTAGTACTCTTATTATTTTTGAATGTTATAAATATAAAAATACCAGATATTGCAATAAGCATTGTAATAATTATTGCGATTACTACTCTTTTCATAAACTTTGACTCCTTAATATTATTCAACTAAAGTATAACAAAAAAGCAAACGATTGTAAATCACTTGCTTTCCTAAATTTATTACTTCGTTGTTATATATAATTTTTTATTTGAATAATCATATACTGCTTCACAATTTAATTTTCTAAATATATCATCAGCATTTTCTTCTGTATATATAACATCGTCATTGTTTTTTCCATTGTTTGATCCCTTCACTATTTTAAATTCTTTACCATTATATTTTATTTTTTTTATTTCTTGTGAAAACATAGCTTTTTTTAGTATTTCAACCTCATCTAATTGATTTAAAAATCTAGGTATATTTAATATCTGATATATTTTATCCTCTGAATTGTATACAACTATTACTGTTGTTTCTTTTCCATTAATTATTAACTGTAAATATTCAGGTCTCCATATTTTATTTATCTCGTTTTGACCTATCTTTTGTAATTCTTCTTTTTTATCATTAACATATAAAGTTTGTATATAATCATATCTAACAGATTTTATTTCTTCATCTAAACTCTTATCTGTATCACAGTGCACACTGATTAAAGAAATCATATCTTTTACATCTAGAAAAATAGGTTCATTCATTTTATTATTTTGAGAATACAAATACTTTGCTAATTTATATGCTTTTTCAGTTTTTTCTTCTATTTCATCATAATCATTAAGTTCAATAGATAATGTATAATGTAAAAATTCGACGCCCTCAGAAGTAAAGGTCTCTTCGTCTACATTTACACCTTCTAATAATGTTTTATCTTCACAACGTTCTATATAATATTTCGTTCTTTGTGCTGAGTAATCATTATCATTTCTATATTTAGTTGTATTTAGCATCTTAAACTTTATGTCTTTATTATTTTTTGGTGATACAATATACAAGCCTCTTGATTTAGCATCTTTAGCTCCAAAATCTTCTACAATTTCAAATTCTTCTCCATATATTTCTTTTAAGCTTTTTAATACATTATTAGGTGCTAATACAGAAAATAGAGCATAAATAATAACAAATGCAAAAATTACTACTGCAAGCCCCAAGCAAATACATGCAATTAACACAGATTTTATTCCAAAATTAACAAATTTATTCATTACATATTCCTAATTTCTTTAGTTTTTTTATTTATATTATTATATCATTATTCTTTTGTCAATTCTTCCTAAATGCTTGAAAACTTACTATTTACTCTTAACACTCTTAATGCATTTATAACAGAAATTATTGTAACTCCCACATCTGCAAATACTGCTTCCCACATTGTAGAAATTCCTAATGCACTTAAAATTAATACAAGTATTTTTACAAAAATAGCAAATATTATATTCTCTTTAACTATTCTCATTGTTTTTTTAGATAATTGAATTGCATCTACTATTTTTGATGGCTCATCTGTCATTATTACAACATCTGCTGATTCTATTGCTGCATCTGATCCTAATGCACCCATTGCTATACCAATATCAGAAATAGCTAAAACTGGTGCATCATTTATTCCATCTCCTGCAAATAAAAGTTTACCTTTTTCACTTTTTTCTTTTAATAAACTTTCTATCTTTTCTACCTTACCATCTGGCAATAATTCTGCATAAACAGTATCTATACTCAATTTTTTTGCAATGTTTTCGCCAACTTTTTTCTTATCCCCAGTTAGCATTACTATTTGTTTTATATTATTTTTCTTTAAATTTGATATTGCTTTTACTGAATCTTCTTTTATCTTATCTGCTATTACAATATTTCCCACATATTTTCCATCTATTGCCACATATAAAATTGTTCCTACATCATCACATTTTGTATATTCGATTTGATTTTCACTCATTAATTTTTCATTTCCGACTAATACATTTTGTTCCTCAATTTTTGCAGTAATACCAAGTCCAGATAGTTCCTTTGTTTCTATAATTTGTTTTTCATTTATATTCTTGCCATAAGCTTTTTTTACAGATAAAGCAATAGGATGATTTGAATAATTTTCACTATATGCTGTAATTTTTAATAATTCTTCTTCACTTATATTTATTGCATTAATTTTCTGTACCTCAAAAACACCATGAGTCAATGTTCCAGTTTTATCAAATACTACTATTTCAGTATTAGCTAATTGTTCTAAATAGTTACTTCCTTTTATTAAAATTCCCATCTTAGACGCTCCTCCTATTCCTCCAAAGAAACTTAATGGAATAGAAATAACTAAAGCACAAGGACAAGATACAACTAAAAATGTTAGTGCTCTATATAACCATTCTGAAAATGTTGCATCTTTTATTATAATTGGTGGTATTGTTGCAAGAAATACTGCAATAATTACAACTATTGGCGTATAATACCTTGCAAATTTTGTAATAAAGTTTTCTGACTTTGCTTTTTTACTACTTGCATTTTCAACTAAATCTAATATTTTGCTTGCTGTTGATTTTCCATATTCTTTTGTAACCTTAACTTTTATAACTCCACTTAAGTTTATACATCCACTTAATACTTCTTCATTTTCTGATACATCTTTTGGTAAAGATTCTCCTGTTAGAGCTTTTGTATCTAAACTTGAACTACCTTCTATTACGCATCCATCTAAAGGAATTTTTTCTCCTGGTTTTATTACTATTATCTCTCCTATTTTTACATCATCTGGATTAACTTTTTCTATTTTTCCATTTCTTTCAACATTTGCAAAATCTGGTCTTATATCCATTAAATCAGAAATAGACTTTTTTGATTTATCTACTGCATAATCTTGAAAAAGTTCTCCTATTTTATAGAATAACATAACCGCAACTGCTTCTGGAAACTCACCAATTCCAAATGCTCCAATTGTTGCAACAGTCATTAAAAAGTTCTCGTCAAAAATTTTTCCTTTTGTAAAATTTTTTATAGCTTTTATTATTATTTCTAAACCAACAATTACATAAGATACAACATAAATTGTATTATTTATTAATTCATTATTAAAATCAATTGTTATTGCCATTATAAATAATACTAGTGATATCAAAATCTTAATTCCATCTTTTTTCATTTTCTAGCCTCCTAAGTTTTATATTTCTTTTGCTTAATCTTATATTTTTATACTCTTGAATTTAAAATTTTATTTTTTATGTTCTATATGTTCAATACCAATTTCAAATACTTCTTTTACATGGTTATCGTCTAACATATAAAAAACTTCTTTTCCTGATTTTCTACATTTAACAATTCCACTTCTTCTTAAAGTACCTAATTGATGTGATATAGAAGATTTGCTCATTCCTAAAACATTTGCAATATCACATACACACATCTCATTTTGATCTAATGCAAATAAAATTTTTGCTCTAGTTGTATCTCCTATAATTTTAAAAAATTCTGCAAGTTTATTAAATATATCTCCATCAAGCATATTTTTAGTTGTTTTATCAACTACATCTTGATGGATTACATTACAATCACATATAAATTCATTTTTAGACATTTGAAACCTCCTTATAATTGAATGGTTACTCAACTATATTATAGTATATGTGAATGAATACTCAACTGTCAATATTTTTTACAAAAAAAGTGAAACTTCGTTTCACACTGGCACTAAAATTAATTAGTGCCTTTTATTTTTATTCTTTATATTAT
>CANQHI010000054.1 GCA_947623725.1 uncultured Clostridia bacterium
ATACGCAACAGAGATATCAGACTATATACCAGAAGGATTAAAATTCAATCAAGCAGATAATCCAAAATGGAAAGAAGAAAATGGAAAGATAGTAACAGATCAATTAAAAGACGCATTATTACAACCTGGAGAGACAGCAACAGTGGAAGTAACACTTACATGGATAAATGATGAAAATAATTTAAGTCAAAAGGTCAATGTAGCAGAAATAAGTGAAGATGATAATCCATCAGATACACCAGATATAGATTCAACACCAAATAATAAGAGAGATGGAGAAGACGATATAGATGATGCACCAGTAGTATTAACGGTAGTAACTGGTAAAATGAAATTATATATATCATTAATATCTGGAATAATAGCAATAATAGGAGTTGGAACAATTATAATAAAAAAATATGTAATTTAGACAAATAATTGGTAAGTATTAATAAGAAAGATGCTTTTTGTGAACTGTATCCAAAATAGAGATTCATAAAAAGCATCTTTATAATTTATAAAAAATATTAGTTAAATATTAAAAAAGATTATTATAAAATAAAAATTTAATAAAATATAATAAAAAATTTAAAAAAAAGAAATAATAAATATAACACAAAATATAATTTTATGGTATAGTAGAATTATAAAATTTTATACTAGAAAGGAGATTCATATAATTTAATTATATGAAAGTAAATAATGGAAAATAATATAATTAATACAAAAGGATTTAAAACAAATCTATATGCTATATTTTTAAGTGTTCCAATGAATGAAAAAGAAGTAACATTTAATAGCATGATACCAGCAGTTTTAAGACGTGGAACTAAGGATTTACCTAATCAACAAGATATAAATAAAAAACTTGAAGAAATGTATGGAGCAAGTTTTAACTGTGGTGTTGATAAAATGGGAGATTATCAAGTTTTAAAATTCTATATGGAAATTTTAAATGATAAGTATTTACCAGAAAAACAAAATCCAATAGAATTCTTAAAAAATATTGTATTTAACCCATTAGTAGAAAATGATAGGTTTAAAAAAGAATATGTTGATCAAGAAAAAGAAAATATAAAAAAGATAATCGAATCAAGACAAGATAATAAGTCACAGTATTCTTTTGACAGATGTATTGAAGAAATGTTTGAAGGAGAGCCTTATGGAATTTATAAATATGGAAAAGTTGAAGATTTAGATAAAATTAATGAAAAAAATTTATATGAGCATTATAAAAAATTGTTGCAAACTGCAAGGATAGATTGTTTTAGCTGTGGAGAAAATATAGAAAAAATAGATATAACAATTGACAATAAAAATGATTTAAAAAATGAATTATCAGAACATAGTATGAAAAACAAAGAAATAAAAGAAAAAATGGATGTTTCTCAAGGAAAATTAATTATAGGATTAGTTGTACCAAAAGGACCTAAAAGTGTAATTTCAGTTTATAATACAATTTTAGGCGGTGGAGCAAATTCAAAATTATTTCAAAATGTAAGAGAAAAAGCAAGTTTAGCATATACTGTAAGTTCATCGTATATTAGAAGAAAAAATGTTATATTTATAAAAACTGGAATAGAAACATCAAACTATGAAAAAACTTTAGATATAATAAAAAAGCAATTAGAAGAAATAAAAAGTGGCAATGTAAGTGATGATGAATTTAACTCAGCAAAAGAGCTACTTACAGCTTCATTGAGACTAATGAATGAATCACAGGAAAGTTTAATAGGATACTATTTTGACCAAAAACTTTATGAGGAGAATTTAAGCTTAGACGATTATATAAAAAATATAGAAAAAGTTTCAAAAGAAGATGTAATAAATATAGCAAAAGATGTAAGCTTAGATACAATTTATTTTTTAAATGGACAAGAAAGGAATAATTAAGATGGAAGTTCGTAAAAATAATAAAATTGATGAAACTGTTTATACAGAAGCACTTGACAATGGAATGAAAATAATAGTAATTCCTAAAAAGAATACAGCTAAGAAATATATCATCTGGGCAACTAAGTTTGGCTCAATAGATAATCATTTTATTGAACCTAAGAGCAATAATGAAATAGAAGTACCAGATGGAGTTGCACACTATCTAGAACATAAGATGTTTGAAAATGAAAATGGAGTGGATAGCCTTTATACATTAATGGCATTAGGTTTAGATGCAAATGCTTATACAACAAATGACCATACTGCATTTTTGTTTGGTGGAACAGAAAATTTTTATGAAGGTTTAGATGAACTTATGGAATATGTCCAAAAACCATACTTTACAGATGAAAATGTAGAAAAGGAAAGAGGAATAATTGGGCAAGAAATAGGCAGATATGATGATGAACCAGACTGGAAATTGTATATAAATACAATGGATTGCTTATATAAAGTAAATCCAGTAAAATTAGATATTGCAGGAACTGTAGAATCTATAAGTAAAATCACAAAAGAAATTCTATATTCATGCTATAACACATTTTATCATCCATCAAATATGATAATGTGTATAAGTGGAGATTTTGAACCAGAAAAAATAGTAGAAGAAGTAAAGAAAAGATTATATCCAAAAGAGAAAATAGATGAAATAAAAAGAATATATCCAGAAGAGACAAAGGGAATTAATAAAAAGGAAAAAGTCGCTAAAATGGGAATAAGTATGCCTACTTTTATGATAGGATTTAAAGATGAATTAGAGGAAGACAAAGTAAAATTAAATATTGCAGTACAGATAATATTAAATTCATTATTTGGAAAATCATCTAAATTGTATCAAGAACTTTATCAAGAAGGACTTCTTATGAGTGAATTAGACTTGGGCTATGAATTTTCAAATACCTATGCACATGTACTTATTTCTGGAGAATCAAAAGATCCAAGAAAAGTTTATGAAAAAATTCAAGAAACAATAAAAAATGAAACAATAAATAAAGAGAATTTTGAAAGAAGTAAGAAGAAATTGTATGGAGATTATGTGTCAGAATATAATGATGTTGAAAATATAGGTAGAATGTATCTTGCTGATGCAATTAGAGGGATAAATAGTATGGAATATATTGAAAAAATGGACGATGTAGATTTTGAATATGTTAATAATATGCTAAATAAATTATTTAAGGAAAATGAGTCTGTTATTTCAATTGTAGAATAAAATCAAAAAAATACAAATAAGATAAAATTATAAACAGAAATGCATAAAATCTTTATAAAATGTCGATTACAGTCGATGAAAATTCCTAAAAAAACGACAAAATACATTGACTATCTTGTAATATTATAGTATTTTATAAAAAAGATATTAAAATTTAGGAGAATAAAGATGTCAAATAAAGAAGAAATTAATATTTTAAGAGATAAACTTAATGAAAGCATTGAAGAAAATCAGGATTATGAAATTATTTATGATTTAAGTGTAAAGCTAGATAAGTTAATAGCATCATATTATGAAGATGAAAATATTATAAAAGAACATTAAAATATGCATAAAATTTGCGATAGAGAGTATACGAAATGCATAAAAATTATGACAAAAAAATATAAAAAACTTATTTTCGTGAAGTGAAAATTTAAATTCCAGTTTTAAAAGATAATAAAAAATTGTAAAAGAAAGTTCTAGATTAATTTAATA
>CANQHI010000055.1 GCA_947623725.1 uncultured Clostridia bacterium
AATTCAACTGGAATTGGGTGTAAGACTAAATTCCTCTTTCCTATTTTAAAACTGGAATTTAAATTTTCACTTCACGAAAAACTTATTTTACTTAAAATATTTGACAATTTAAAATAAATATTCTATAATAAAAAAAGAATAACAAAAGGAGGATAACTATGTCTATAAAGAAAATATCAAAAATAGTAATAGCTCTAATAGTAATAGCTACAATTTTATCAGCAGTATCAATGGTATTTGCATCAATAGCAATTCCAGAAGGAAATTCAGGTGGATATAAAGGAACAGGACTTGATTCTACAGCAAGTAGAATAATTGGTATTGTACAATTTATATGCTATGCAGCTGCTGTAATATTAATAGTAATATTAGGTGTTAAGTTTATGACAGCTTCACCAGATGGAAAAGCAGAAATCAAAAAGAGTGCAGTTATATATGTTGTAGGAGCTGTTTTAGTATTTGCAGCTGGAGTAATATTACAAGTAGTTCAAAACGTAGCTGGTAAGACAGTACAAAACTCATAATTAAAAATTAATAATTTATTAAAAATAAAAAAGGTACTAACTTTTAGTTATTAAGTTGTACCTTTTTTTTATAAAAAAATAAGAGCAATTTAAAGCATAGTATAAATTTTTATAAAAGTATTGAAAAATAATAATCTACACTATATAATGTGTATATAAATATAAATATGAAAAGCTAAATTGAAAGAGTGCAAAGGAGGAAAAATGAAATTAACAAATATAAAAAGAATTACAAAAATATTTATGATAATTATGACAATTATTTGTATATTACCATTAACATCTTGCAGAGCTAGTACTATTGGGGTTGAAAGAATAGGCGATAGCCGAGAAGAAACATTAGGAGGAGCATCTGGTGGAACAGTATCTGGTGGTTCAGAAGGAGTAGAATTTAATAAGGAAGAGTTAAATAAAATATATGGAAAACAAGATGATACGTACAATAAATTAGCAGGAAAAATTATTGGTATAGCACAACTTTTATGTTATGCAGCGGCAGTTATAGTATTATTATATAAAGGTGTACAATTTATGTATAAATCTCCAGAAGCAAAAGCTGAACTAAAGAAAGAATTAGTAAGTTATGCAGTAGGTGCAATGATATTATTTGCAATAGGTACTATAATTAAGATAATAGGAAGTATAGCATTTAAGTTGTTTTAAAAGAATTTATAATATAAAAAATAATGTATTTATATCTTTTTAGTGGAAAAATTTAAGTTCACAAAAAATAAAGATGAAAAATACATTATTTTTTTATAAAAACTATTACAAATATATTAAATTTTAGCAAAAATATTGAAAAATAAAGCTTAAAAATATATAATATATTGTATAAGTGTAAAAAGGTAATTATATCTAAAAGTTTATTATTTAAAATAATATTAATTGTTATAAAATATATATTGACCTAGGAGGAAAAATGAAATTAAAACATTTAAAAAAGATTGTAGATATATTAATACTAATTATATTAGCAACTTGTATAATTCCTTTATCATCAAAAGCTATGAATGTATCTGACAAAGTATATATAAACGATGAAACAATGACATTGAAAATAGCAAGTGATAAAACTATATCAGGATTTGACGATTGGCAACAACAAGCCAAAAATTTTATAGAAAAGGGAAATTCGGGAATAAAAGTAAATACATCAGAGGCTATTAAGGCATTTCTTCCAATAGGAAGAATACTAGTTGGAATAGCAACAATAGTTTTAGTAGTTGTAGGTTTGATATTTGGAGTAAAATATATGATTGCAGGTGCAAATGATAAAGCACAATTAAAACAAAAGCTTATATATTATGTTATTTCAGTAGTACTAGTATATGGAGCAGTTGGTATATTCTCAATAGTAGTATCAGTAATGAACAATTTATTAGGATAAATTGATATTTTATAAAAACAAAGGAGGATTTAAATGGGAAGTTATTATATTCCAAGTAATAAGTTAAAAGGAGAGGGTAGGATATTATACATATTTACTACAAAATCACTCATTTATACGGCAGTTGGAGGATTAATTGGATTATTTATATATCTTATACTAACGGCATTTGGATTAGGTTCAATTGGTATGGTAATATTGGTAATCTTTGCTATCATAGGATATGGAATAGGAACTATAAAATTTCCTTCAACAGGTAATAACAAAATAGCTAAAAACGTGGGTGGAGATTCCATAGATGTTGTGCTTATGAATTACATAAAATTTAAAAAAAATAAAAAGGTTTATACTTATGCAGTAGATAGAGAAGAGCCAGATTATATTACAGTTAATTCACCATTAGACTTATTAAATAATTCAAAAACAACTCGGTGAAAACTCAAATAATACAAAGGAGGATTTATAATGAATACAGTAGAAATATTAGATTTAATGTTAGTAGTAGTAATTATTTTAATTTTACTACTTGGACTTATAGCAGTACTTATTATTTTCAAAATAAGAAAAAAAGATAAGAATGATGAGAAAGATAAAATCAATATAAAGGCTAAAGAAGAAAATCCTAATTTAACTACTAGAACTGGAAAAGGCATAAATTCAATATATAAATTTATGGAATTTGATGCAATTACAGACAATATGATTGCAAGAAAAAATAGAAAACAGTACGTAATGGTTATTGGCTGCAAAGGTATCAACTATGACTTATTATCAGAAGATGAAAAAAATGCTGTTGAAGCAGGTTTCATAGAATTCTTAAATACATTAAGATTTCCAGTGCAATTATATGTCCAAACAAGAACATTAAGCCTAAATGATATATTAAACAAATATGAAAAGAGAATTGATGACATAAATGATCAAATTATAAAAATTAATTCACAAATTGAAATGGCAAAGTCTAGAGGAAACAATGAAGCAGTAGAAAGATTGATGTTTGACAGACAAAGAAAAGAAAATATACTTGAATATGGAGAATCAATTGAAGATTATACACAAAGAATAAGTGAAAGTAGAAATATTTTGCAACAAAAAACATATATAGTTTTATCATATTTCACATCAGAGTATGGAGACATAAGCAACTATTCTAAAGAAGAAGTTGATGACATTGCTTTTACAGAGTTATATACAAGAGCTCAAACTTTAATAAGAGCACTATCATCAGCAGAAGTATCAGGAACAGTATTAGATTCTGAACAATTAGCAGAACTATTATATGTTGCATATAACAGAGAATCTTCAGAAAAGTATACTTTAAAAGATGCTTTAAATGCAGATTATAGCAGATTATATTCAACTGCAAGAGATGTATTAGAGGAAAAGAAGAGAAGAATTGAAAGCAGGATTGAGGAAGATGCATCAAAACTTGCAGCCAAAAGTATTCTTAAAGCAGACCAAAAAAATAGAGAAGAAATCAGAAATAGAGTAAAACAAAGAGCAATGGAAATGGTAGACGATTATAAAAATGAACTTAGCCCACAATTATATGCAGAAACTAAAAATCAAATAGCACAAGCAAATGTAGATGAAGTACTTGAAGAAAAGCAAAAGAGAAGAAGAGTAATTAGGAAAAATGTATAACAAATGAGGAGGTATTTTATAAATGAGTAAAAACCAAGAAATGATAAACGACATTGTTGAACCTAAAAAAGAAGAGGAGATTACAACTCTAAATAGAAATAAAAAAGATATTAAGGATTTAATTGCACCATCTGGAATAGATGCAACAAGTACTAATCATTTAGAAATAGTATCTTACAATACAAAGTATGCTAGAACACTTACAGTTTCAACGCTTCCTAGAATGTGTACTTTCCCTGAATTACTTAGAGGTATGTATACTTTTGGAGATGTAAATGTTTCAGTTTATATAAATCCAATTAGTGAAGCAAAATCACAAAACGAATTAAATAGAACAATAAATGAACTAGAATCAGAAAGAATTGTTGCAGCTGATAGAGGAAATATAAACCGTGAAAGTGCTTTAGCACAAAAAAGAGCAGAAGCAGAGGAATTAAGAGATGCTATAGCAAGTGGACTTGATAAATTATATGAAGCATCAATAATTTGTACACTTTTTGCCTATAGCATGGAAGAATTAGATAGACAAACAGAACTTTTAGCATCTGAAATGTCAAAAACACTTACGGGAGTTAAAACTGCATGGGCAATGCAAGAAGAAGCATTTAAGTCAAATCTCCCACTTGCAGAAGATAAAATTGGAAAGAAACATACTTTTGACCGTAGATCTATGGGAACAGTTTTCCCTTTTATAAATTCTGATGTTGGACACGAAAATGGTATTCCAATTGGATTTAACAGACAAACAGGACTTCCAATTTTATATGATAACTTTAGCAGTACATTAAGTAATTACAATATGGTTATATTTGGTAAATCTGGTGCTGGTAAAGGTGTTACGATAAAAACATTAATTGCTCGTTCAGCCGTTTTGATGGGAATTGAAACATTAGCTCTAGATGCTGAAGGTGAGTATGGAGTTGTTGCAGAAGCACTTGGTGGATTAAATGTTGTTATATCACCAAATTCAAATACAATAATTAATCCATTTGATATAGAACCAGAAATAACTAGAGATGAAATAACCGGAAGAGAAAGAGCAACACTTAATGTTGAAAATAAAGTAGAAGATGTTACACAAATTTTACTTACAATGGCAAGAGGAAGTACTAGATCAGAAGATGATGTAAATGAAGTTACAAAACAAATCATTGCAGAATCTGTTCTAGAAGAATATGCAGGTTTAGGAATTACAAATGATGTAAATAGCTTATATGCATTAGACCAAAGAGGAATAGTACAAAATGATTACCTAGGAAGAAAGAAAAAGATGATGCCAACTATCGGATCATGGTATCGTAGATTAATAAATAATGCAAATCAAAATCAAAATCCAGATTATAGAGCTCATTACAGCTATTTAGTAAAAGTTATGAGACAATATGTAAGAGAATTAAATGGACAGCTTTCATACTTTGATGGACAATCAACATTTGATTTATTAGAGGGCACATCATTTATAAATCTTGATATATCAGGACTAGAAGAAAGATTTGCAAGACCACTTGCACAACAAATATTATTAACTTGGATTTGGGAAAAATATGTTAAGAAAAATAGTGAAGATAAATCAAAAGCAGGAAAGAAAAGAGTTTTAGTTGATGAAGCATGGATGCTTTTACCATTCCCAGAAGCTGTAGATTTCTTAAACAAAATGGCAAGACGTGCTAGAAAAAGAAATGTATCATTAGCAGTTGTTTCACAAAGATTCCAAGACTTCTATGAGAAATCAGAAGTACAAGCAGTTTTAACATCATCTGATACAAAATTATTTTTAGCACAAGATAAATCAGAAATCCAATACATAAAAGAAGTATTTAAGCTAAGTGATGGAGAGGCAGCTTTCCTTACAACATGTGCTAGAGGACAAGGATTATTTAAAGTTGGTGAGCAAACTGCAATAATCGAAATTAGACCAACTAGAAAAGAATTTGAATTTATTGAAACTAACGTAAATAAAATAAAAGAACAGGCAAGACAAGCTCAAAATACATAGGAATATAAAAATTGAAAAAATATTTAATATTAGTTTGATAAGCACAATGTAACTATAATAGGGGTAATTTAATGAAAAAAACAATATCAATACTTTTAACTATACTAATTTTATTAAATATATGTAATCCAAAAATATATGCATTATCAGTTTTACCTAAAAGTATACAAGATGAAAATATTAGAGATCTTGATGAGGGAAGCTCTAAGGAAAACTATAATGAAATGTATGAAAATGGTACAACTACAACTCATGGAGATCAAGCAGAGCAATCAATAGGATTAAATGTAGTTCCTTCATTGTTTTCAACCATAACTAAAGCTATTTTTGGTACGTTTTGGGGTATTTTTCCTAGAATGATTAATGGTATTTTATCTTTGGTAGTATACGGAAATGTAAAAGAAGTATTTTCCATAGAAAAGTTATTAACAAATCAATATGCATTATTTGATATAGATTTTTTTAATAAAGTTGATGATGAAGAAAGATATGCAGATACAATTAATGAAATCAGAGATTCAGTTGCAATATGGTATGTATCTATTCGAAATATAACGGCTATTGGAATGGTACTAGTACTAGTGTATGTTGGAATAAGAATGGCAATTTCTACAGTTGCTGACCAAAGAGCTAAGTACAAAAAAATGTTTATATATTGGTTAGAAGCTTTAGTGACGTTATTCTTGTTACAATATTTTATAATAGTATTATTAAATTTTTCTAAAGTAATATTAAATATGTTGAGTAACTTAATGACATCTATAGGAGGTAGCGAGATTGAAGAAAAACTTTTAACCGATTTAGTTGATAATATGATATCTGTAAAAGGAGCAATGAATACTGTAGTATGTGTAATCTTATGTTTTATGATGGCATATTATGAACTGAAATTTTTTGTTATGTATTTAATGAGGGTACTTAGAATATCATTCTACATGATAATATCGCCATTAGTATGCTTGATATATCCAATTGATAAAATAGGTGACGGAAGAGCACAAGCATTTTTAAATTGGATTAGAGAATTTATCATGGAAATATTTTTGCAGTGTATACATTTAGGGCTTTACATTGTATTTATATTCTCTGCTGGAGAAATAATAGCTACATATCCAGTCCTAGGAGTAATTTTCTTAGCAACAATATCTAATGGAGAAAAAATAGTTAGAAAAGTATTAAATATAGAAACACATTTTGCAAAAGGTATGAAAGAAACAAGATTGCCAGGTCAAGGCTAAAAACCTAATTATTAAATATTTAAGAAAGCATAAGGTTTATAAATATGAATAAAAAAAAGAAAATTATAATAATTACATCAATAATTATAATTTTGATAATAGCTTTTAAAATAGGCTATTCTTATTTAGTAAACAAAAATAAAACATATTCTTCGGTTGACGATTTCAATGATATTAAAGAATTAGTCAATTATTATAATTGCGAATATAAAGGAATAAAGAATTCTAAAGAAGAAAATTATACAAAAGATATTTATATAATATTTTCAGAAGATCCTATAACCGAAGATGGAAATTCTAATAAAAATTTTTATGAAAATTTAATTAGTTTAATTAGTGCAAAAATGGAGGAAAAGAATTACAGAATAATAGATGAAAATAAAAATTTAACTATTAGAGTAAAGTTTGATGAAGAAGGAAAAGTCGGATATACAATAAATAATTATAGCAATTATTTTGAAAATTTAAAATCCCTTTATTCAATAAATAATGAAAAGAAAGATAGCTCGATATCTTCAAATATAACATCTAAAGAACTACAAAATATTATAAGTAATGATTGGATAAGAAGAATATCAACACTTGGAGAGAAAACATCAAGTTGCGATAATTATGATATATATTGGAATAATGGTTATAAAATTAAAACAATTAATGACCAAATTTTTAACATTATTTTCTTAAGTAATTATCAGGGGGAAGTTTTACAGGGAATAACAGTTGGAATGACAGCAGAACAAATAAAAAGTGTATTAGGTGAACCTACATATGCAGATAACTCAGAAATAGAAGTTATAGGATATAAACTAGATAATATATATATATTCTTTTCGGATAGGGAAATTTCTGTTTATAGATCTGATGAATATAATGAAGAAGATAATAAAAAATTTGCAAGTTTGATGACTAAATTAAACAAGGATAAAGATTATAATTCATTTTTATCTGAGCTAACAAGTATTTATTCTGATTATTCTGAGTATGTACAAGAAACAAATTATGTAAATATAAAGTATCCATTACGAGGTTTTGAAATTAATTTTGGACAAGGTTTTAATAATGGAATAACAATATATAATAATTATCAAGGAAATATTACGGAAGACATTACAATTGATGATGTGAAGAATAATAAGCAACTACCAGCTAATACATATATAAATTTAGAAAGAAATTTAGTTTTTGATGAAGAATTAGAAAGATTAAATAATGATTTAATAAATAGAAATTATTATGATACTGAAGAATTGAAAAAAGGAGAATTTGCTGTAAGTAGTAAGTATGTAGTATATTATGACAACATATATAATGAATATATTTTTTATGCAGTAGATAAAAATAATCCAGACTTTGAAATTAGAGTACAAAATACAACAGGAATATATAAATTAACTGATGAATTATTTGTTTATGGTGTCGCTAATGATGGAATTTATGTTATAGATACAAATAATATGAATACTAGTAAAATTGCAAATGATAATGGAAATTGTATTATTGATAGAGTAGAAAATAATGTAATTTATTATGATAACACATCAATTACAGTGTCATACAACTAAACTACAAAAGTAATAAAATTAAAAATAGAGTTTGTAACTTAGAAAGGAATAGTAATAGTGAAAAGGCTAAAAAATATAATAAAAAAAATTACACTAATAATTATCATTATATATTTAATAGTTTTTTCAGTGATTCCAAAAAAGGTACAAGCTACTAATGTTAGTCAACCAGTAGTAAATGAAGTTGAAGAAAATGAAAATGATGAAGAAAAATTACGAACTGAAATTGTAGAATATGCTAAAAAATGGGTTGGAGTTACTCCTTATGTTTGGGGAGGAGAAAGTTTAACTAATGGTGCTGATTGCTCAGGTTTTGTTATGGCTATTTATAAGCAATTTGGTTATAATTTACCACATGGTACAGCAGAACTATTAAAGGTTGGAAGAGCTGTTTCATATGCTGATGTAAAATTAGGAGATATAATTGTTACATCATCATCAGCAAGTCCAACTAGCAGACATACAGGTATATATTGTGGTAATGGTCAATGGGTAAATGCCAAAGGTAAAAAATATGGAACAGTAATTAGCGATGTACCTGCTGGAAATATTTTAGGGGTTAGAAGGTTAGTAGGAAGTGCTAGTAGTGATGGAAGCACTCCATCACTTATGCCAGAAAATTCAGTATCAGGTGGATCTACAGTAACAGGAGTCAGTGGAGAGATAGATGATGAAGTTTCATTAGACGATTTAGAGTTTAGATTTGCAGGCAATCCTCAAAAGATGGAATATAATGGTGAAGAAAAACTAGATCCTTGGATATTTTCAAAACTATCACAATTAATTGATTATATTTTAGGAATCATTGCATCAGTTTCAAGAGTGTCAATTGTAGGCTGGGCAGCTATTATAGAAGCTTTTATAAGCTCAATGATACATTCATTAAGTGGAACTACAGATGATAAGATATACACAGTAGAAGATGTAATCTTTAATAGAATACCAATATTTGATGCAAATGTATTTTCTAGCACAGCCGGAGGAGAGAAAGTAACAGAAGATTCTCCAGCTGGAGTAATAAGAGATGTTGTAGCAAATTGGTATGTAGCAGTTAGAAACATTGTAGCAGTATTTTTAATGATTATGTTTATTTATACAGCAATTAGAATGGCTATAGCTACAGTTGCTCAGGATAAAGCTAATTATAAGCAATATTTAATTGGTTGGCTAAAAAGCGTTATATTACTATTTGTTATAAATTATATATTAATGATAATACTTAATCTTAATGGTACATTAGTAGGCATGTTTAGTGGAGATAGTTCACAGGAAAACTTAATATATGAAACAATAAGAACAAGAGCTTATGATATTAGATTTTCTGTCGGAGTGACAGGAGCGATTATGTATATAACCTTAATATTTATGTTTGTCAGATTTATATGGGTATATGGAAAGCGTTTCTTTACTGTTATAATTCTTACTATAATGTCGCCTATAATTGTAGGAAAATATTCTTTTGAAAGTGCTAGTGGAAAGAAAAGTGTGGCTTTTTCAAAATTTATGTATTTGTATGGTTCAAATGTTTTAATACAATCAGCTCACGCTTTAATATATACATCTTTGGTTAGTGTTGCGATGAATATAGCTTTAGAAAGTATAACAGGTTTTATTTTAGCATTGGTATTTATGAGTTTTATGTTAAAAGCAGACCAGATTGTATTAAAATTATTTAAGTTTGATACAGACATTGGAGATATAAGGGCTCCATTTAAAAAGAAAGAACAATTAGCAGGAATATATTATAGTTATGGTATTTATAAACTAACTAAAAGTAGAGTAAAAGATGGAGTAAGAACTGTAAAACACATTGGAGCATCTGGAGTAAAAGCAGTAGGAAATAAATTTGGAAAAGAAGATATAATATCTGATGTTAATGAATCAATTAATAAAGAAAAAACAAAAATAGATAGAAAATTATTAGCTATAAGTGATAAATATTTAGGAAAAGAAAGTGAAACTAGTCAAAATCTAATATTAAAAATAGCATCAAGAAGAAAAGGGACATCAGGAAGATTAGCTAAACAGGCATTAAAACTTAGAAAAGTTGAAAGAAAACAAAGATATACAAGTAATTATAAATACATATTAAGTGAAGTCAAAGGAGTAGGCAGTATTATACTAGCAGTGCCAACAATGGTACTTAGCCCTTCTGTAGGAATAGGTTTAGCTTCAAAAGGTATAAGTACAGTTAGGAAAAATGGAAAACAAGAGAAACTTAGACATTGGACAACTAAACAAAAAGTTGCAAATGCAGTTACTCTTGGACATTATGGCAATAGATTAGAAGCAAAAGAAAAAATAGCAAAGAATAAAAAAGAATTAGATGCATTAGTATTTTCAATAATGAAAAGCAATAAATCTATGGATAATGTTGAGATTGAATTAGAAAGATATACTGATCCTGAAGATAGAAAAAAAGCAAAAGAAGTTATGAAACAAGTTGTTAATATGAAAGCAGATGTAGGAAAGATAAAAAGCTCTATAGAGAATTATTTAATAAGAAATTCTATTTCAAGTATAGATGATATGAGCAAATCTGAACTACGAAATATGGTAAGTAATGTAACTACTAGTATATGCAGAGATTCTAACTTAAGTGAAGATGTAATTAAAGATGCAATAAACGAAATATTAATAGTTTCAAATATATCAGTTCAAGGTATAAATGAAAATCAAAGTGGAGAATCAATAAATCCACCTCAAGGCAATAACACAGAGATAAATACAAATAGATTACAGAATAATAGAAGAGAAAATAGATCCCAAAATACAAATGAATTTACTGTTAAAGATATTAATAGATTTGCTCAAGTGATAAATGAATCAATGGTTAAAACAGTTGCAGGTAATAAATTCTTGAATATTGCACAAGAGATAAATAAAATGAAAGAAGCAGAAATATCAACTAAGGCTGCAGCAGAAGATGCAACAGGTGATGATGATACAGAATTAATTAATATAAATAGATATATAGACAATTTATAAAATAGGAGTGAAATTATATGAAAAAAAAGAAAAAGAAGTTAATATCGATAATTTTAATAATTATGTTGACATTATTAATTCTCTATATTTTTACTGGAAAAAGCTTTGCATTGGATTTAGATGACATAATAGATGGGGGAGAAGGCCTTATGGATGGATTAGTTGGAGTTTTGCTTCTTCCAGCCAAATTCATCATTTGTGTACTTGGTGGAATAATAGGCCTAATTATGGGATTTTTTACTGAAAATGGTAGTATTACAGGATTATTTACAAAAGGAGGACTTACATTACAAGATATATTGTTTAATAAAGTCGATTTATTAAATGTAAACTTCTTTGATTTATCTGAAGGAAAATCAGTTGCAACAACGATTAGAAATAATGTAGCAATTTGGTATACATCAATAAGAAATATAGCTGCAATAGTATTAGCAATTATAGCTATATATGTAGGAATAAGAATGGCTATAAGTACTGTAGCAGAAGAAAAAGCAAAATATAAATCAATGCTTGTGGATTGGTTAACAAGCTTAGCTTTGTTATTTTTATTACAATATATAATGATATTTACAATTAATATAAATAATGCATTTATAAATGTATTATCAAAATCTTTAGGAAGAGCAGATGTAGACATGACAGCGAGTTTCTTAGATAGAGCATTTAAGGAAATTTCATTTACAAGTGGTATGGCATGTGCAATTATATATTTATTATTACAGGGAATAACATTTGTATTCTTACTTTCATATATAAAACGTACAATAACAATTGGATTTTTAATGATTATATCGCCACTTGTAACCGTTACATATTCAATAGATAAAATGGGAGACGGTAGAGCTCAAGCATTAAATAATTGGCTTAAAGAATTTGTATATACTATACTTATACAGCCATTTCATTGTGTATCGTATCTGGCTTTAGGAACAGTGGCTCTGGATTTAGTGAATAAAAATAATGGATGGACAGGAGGTGCAGGAATAGCAAATGCAGTGGTAGCAATTGTTATACTAGTATTTATATATAATTCCGAAAAAATTGTTAGACATATATTTCACTTTGAAAATAGAAGTATGGGAGAAACCATTGCAAATGCAGCAATTGCAGGTGCAGTATTAACTAAAATAGGTGGTTCAAACGGTGGAGGACAAAAAGCAGCTGTTGCAGGAACAAAGAAGAATTTCGGCGGTTCTAATAATAATGATAATAATTCACAAAGCTCAAATGCGCAATCAGTAAGACAAAATAATAGTAATAGTGATAATAGTAACAACGGTAATAATACTAGACAATCTGCTAACCGTGAGGCACAACAAGAAAGATCTTCTAGACAAGAATCTAGTGAAACTTCAGGAGAGGCAGAAAATAATGGTGGCAGGACAAATAAGAGTTTGTCTAGACTACTTTATAACGCCACAGTAGCAGCAAACTCAAGAGCACTTGGAGCAATCGCTTTAGGTACACTTGGACTTTCAACAGGTGAAGAAAAAGCAGGAATTGCAGGAGCAATAGCTGGATATTCTAAAGGTGTAGGTTTTTCTGAAGCAAATAAAACAAGAATATTACAACATGATTTAGCAAGAGCAGTAAAGACTTATAAAAATAATCCAGCAAATGCAGGAATTTCACAAGCTGATATAGTTAATAATGCAATAGACTTTGCAGACGGAACAAAAATAGCAAATACTCAAGAAGAAATAGCTTTAAGAGATGCAATGCAACAATATCAAGCTCAATTGATAAGAAATGGATTAGATGGAAAGAAAATGATAAAACAATCTAAACAAACTGTAAAAGATATAGATAATGGCTTAATAACAGAGTATAGTAAAGCACAGAGATATGTAGGAAATGTAAGATCGGCTATTGGAAATATAAGAACAAGAGATAATAACAATATTTCAACACAGCAAGAATCAAGAAACAATAGTAATATTCCAACACAACAAGAATCAAGAAACAATAGTAATATTCCACCACAACGAGAATCAATAAATAATGAAAATACACCACCACAAGAAAATAATTAATGATTATACAATACAATACAATGATATTTAAACACGATAAAATTTATGCAATGATATAGAAGAGTAATTACAAAAATGTATAAAAAAATTTAGAAAAATAAAATCAAATTTTTTATTAAGAAATGTAGCATTAAAGGAGGTGAGCAAAATAGTAGAAGAAGGTGCAGATAAATTAATTAGCTCAAAACAAAATGGATCGAAATCAGGTGACTCAAAACAAGATAAATCGCAATTAGATTCCTCAGCACAGGATATGTCAAAAACAGCTAAAAGTTCACAATCTACTGGTGCTAAGAGTAGAAGTAAAGCTAATAATAAACAAAACGAAGATATTAAACATGAAGATGAAGAAAAAGACAAAGAATTAGATGGAATAAATATTGCCTCAGATAGAATAATAAGTGATAATGTCAAAAATAAAGCAAATAAAGCAAAGAATAAAGCAAAAGATACAGCAATATCATTACTCAAAAATGAAAAGGTAATAGCATTTATAATTGCAAATATCATACCAATCTTAATAATAATAGCCATTATTATATTTATAATCTGGCTTATAGGTGTATTTGGTTTCTTTGCTACATTGCCAGGAACAATTTTAGAGAAAGTAAAAGAGTTTGGAGAAAGTTTATGGGGAGATTTTTCTGGATTCTTTGTAGGAGATACCGTAGGAGCACAAGTAACACAAGAGGACATAGTAGATTTAGCTCAATACATACAAAGTATGGGATATGAAGACTTAGAAAGTTGTGGATTTGGAGATGTTGAGTATGAAGAAAGTGATGATGAAGGTTCAATAACTACAAATAAACAAATAAAGAAAATAAACGAAAGTGTTGATGGAAAGAATTATTTAAAGAAATATATTGCAGCAAATGAGTCAACTTGGGCATTAGCTAATTGGAGTGTATTAGGAGAAAAAGAAGAATTAGGTTCAAAAATTAGGGCAGTTATAAAATTAGATTTAAGTGCTTTAAAATCAAATGAAAGTTATTCAACAGGAATGATAAATATATTAGATTCATCGACTCCACTCCAGAATGCGGCAAATGCGGCACTTGATAGCTTATCGGGTGGAAATAGAGGGTTAATAGATAGTTGGATTCGTAATGAATTAGGTTTAAATAAAGCTGCTGAATATGTAAAAATAAATAGAAAAGATGAAAAGATGGTAGTTTATACAGATGCAGTATATAATCCTATAATAAATCTTTTTAGTGATAAAACTATAAGATGGGGTAGTGTATTTAGTTATGATATGGCTACATGGACGGCGAAATATGGTAGACCTACAGAATTGTTTTTAGCAGTTCATTTATCAACAATGATGCCGGATTTAGCATATGAAATAGCAACTAATAGTGAATTAAATACAAAAGTAAATCTTGTATTACAAGATGTTGATATTACATATGATACTGTGGTAAAAAGTATTGACGGAAAAAAAGCTAATCTTTCTAATGATGATATAATTAATGCATTTATAGATTATTCGGTAACTGGACAAGATCTTGATTATGAATATGAAGAAGAAGTTGAAGTTGAGAAGATAGGTAAAGATGGAAAAAAGACAAAAGAAACAAAAAAAAGAACTGTAAAAGGAAATAAAAATTTCTATCAAGAAATATTAGATACTGTAGGAAATGATCAAGAAAAAAGAAATACTCTTTTCAAAGATATAATGAGTCAAATTGATGAAAATGATAATCCTATAAATTCTGATAGTGAATATGTAAAAAGTATAAATTTAGCAGGAGCCTTAGTAGACGATAGTACATTTATAGGACATGTAATTAAATTTATTCTAAAATTAGGAGCATTAATACATAAAATTTTTACTGGTTCAACAAAATATTTTGCTTATGTTAGAGCAGGAACAGATGAAGTTCCAGGATTAGATGGCATTACATATAATGATTTATTAGAATTAGCACAGATAACAGCAAAAGGTATGGATGATGGAATAGAAAATGTAAAATGGCCATACATTGAAAGTGTTACAAATCATTGGTTTTATCAAGATATAGATTTTACAAAAGGTGTGTATAGAAGAGCAAAAACAGCAACTAAAAAAATAGATTATGAGCCAAGAGATACTAAAGAAGAATCTGCATTGGTAAAAGATAATATTAAAGTGCAATTAGATGCAGAACTTACTTCGGATAAAGGTGTTGTTTATCAGGTTTGCGAACCAGAAGCAACTGGACCAAATCAAACAATAGTAGATATATTTAAAGATAAATACTATAAATATGATGGTACAGAACAAACAGCAAAAGCAATAGACAATGCAAAAAGATATGATGAGACTGGAAAAGCTGGAGTAGAGTATAAAGGGGTTGAGGTTGAAGAGCCTACTGTAGAAAAGCAAGAAGTATCTTTTGAAGAAAATAAAGTTAATGCATTAACAGCATTTTCGATTCTTGAAAATATGCATTCAGAAGAGGGAGACTTTGTTTATAGAAATTTAAAAGAACTAATGCATACATTAGATTACTTTAATGAAGAGGACTTAACAGAAGAACTAAAGGATATGCTTCTTTGGTTAATACAAGTAGATGAACCTGATGGAAAAGAAGAAAGATTTAATGTAACAAGAAATCCAGATGAATATGGAATTATAATAAAAGATGTAGAAGGAAGAACGGTATTAGCACCAGAAAATTGTGAAATTTCATCTGATGGAGATGTAGTAACATTAACATTTACAGGTTTAAGTGATGAAACAGTAGAACTTTTAGAATATATTTATAATGGTGATTTTAAAATTATAGATAAAGATGCAATAACTGGTATAACAATGAAAATTAAAGGCATGGAACTTGACTCTACATCTGGAACAGCTTCAAGAGGAGATGTGATAGGAACAGCAAATGGCGATTTAGAGGTAGTAATGCTAGACGTAGATAAATCTCGTATTGAAGATGTTGAAGAATATATGAAACAATCTAATAATAATGCTTATTATCAAGCAGTATTGAATACAAAAAATAAAAAATATGGCGAAGGTATTGATATAGGATATTATGTTGGAGATGGAATAAACAGAGGTAGTGGAGCTAGTTCAGGAAATAGTGCAGTATCTTATGGAAATGGAACATGGTCATATAATAATAGTGACTTTGACTTAATATGTGCAATAACAGCTTCAGAAGATAGGGGAAGTTACGAAGGTGCATTAGCTGTAATTACTTCAGCATGTAATAGAACAGTAAGCAAAGAGTATAAAAGCCTTGGTTCAGATCCACTAACTCAATATCGTGCGAAAGGTCAGTACGAAGGGTATTATGATGATTTGTATGTGCCTTTTTTGAATGGTAAGAGTCCTGACTATGTAAAACAAGCAGTTGAAGATGCATTAAAGGATGGCAAAAGAAACCATAATTATTGTCAATTTAGAGGATATTACATAAAAAGAAATCAAAAACAAGAACAAATTGGTAAAAACGGAAACTGGTATTTTGATCCAATAGTTTAATATTTAATAAAAATAATTTGTTTATTATGTGAGGAGATATATTAATGAGAAAATTTTTAATAATAATTATAGTGTTATTAGTGATATTAGCACTTGGTCAATCAATTTATTATAAAATAAATCAACCAAAAAATATATCTCCTTCTATAGATTCAATTGAGGAAACAGCACAAGAAACATTATATATAATTGGTATGTCTGATATATATGATAAATATAATCCTAAAATCCAATTTGATAATTTACAAAAAAGATTTTACTCATTTATAAATGTTAATCTTCCAGAAATTTTCAAAAATATATATAAAAAGAACGTTCAAGAAATAAAGCAATATTATGAAGAAAACACAGATAAGATACATGATATGTATATATATCAAGAAGAAGAGTTTATATCAATTGCAAAGCAATTACAAAATATTTATAATGATCAAAATGCAAAAGTTAATATTGAAAATTATGAGGTTGATACAAATTCTATTACTTCTATACAAGATGGTTTAATTGGTTTTGATGTTATCTTTTATTATGATAATAATACTACTTTAAAAGTAAAGTTTATATTGTCAGAAAATACTGAAAATATGATGATTACAAGTGTATCAGATGTAGATATGGTTTTTGGAAATTATACAGGTAATGTAAAAAAATCAGAATTCTTAGGTAAGTTAGATTCTCTAATTTCAAATGTAATGAAAATAAGAGAAGACTCTACATTAAAGACTAAAAATGAAAAAATGCAATATTATGATTTAAATAAGGAAACATTAAATAATATCGGAATATACTCAGCAGAAGATTATATATCAATTGCAAATCAAATAAATGCTATGAAATGGAAAAACCAAGATATTAATTATATTAATTTTGAAGTAGAAAATGAAAGTATTGTAGCAAATGAAAATAATTTTAATTTTAAAGTAAAATTATTTTATAGTTATGATAGTGAAATGGAATTAATTGTTAAATTAAGAATGAATAATGAAAATGAACCAGATGTAAGTTTTTCTGGAGTAGTAATAGAAAATCAATCAGTAAGTGCTAATAGTTAATGATAGTAAGAAAGGAAAATAATTTAATATGGATAAAAGATTATCAACCATATTATTGAGTATAGTAGTACTTATTTTAATAGCAGCAAATATTTTAATATATATAAATAATCATAAAAATGAAATTGAAGAAAGTACAAATAATACAATAAGTATAGAAAATAAAATTGAAAATGGTATAGTAGATACAGAACAAGAAGTTCAAGATAAGATAACAAATAAAGTTGCAACCTTACCTGAAAAAAATAGAATGCAAATATATTTTGGAAATTTTATAACTTATGTAGAACAAAGAAATTATGAAAAAGCTTACAAATTGCTGAATGAAAGTTTTAAGCAAAACTATTTTCCTACTATAAATGAATTTGAACAATATGTAGAAAAATATCCTAAAAATATGACAGTAGATTATCAGAATATAGAAAGACAAGGTGAACTATTCATTTTAACAGTAGAAATAAAAGATATTTTTGATAGTAGTGTGGAAGCAATAAATCAGAGAGTTGTTATAAGAGAAAATGGTACAAATGATTATACAATATCATTTCAAATAGAACAGAATTAAAAAATGCTAAAATAAATATGAGAAAGGAGTGTATGATTATTTAAGTTATTAAATATATCATACAAGCAAAAATATGAACTTCAATGCTAGGGTTACATTAGCAATTAAAAACTTTTTTAAAAAATATGGTAGAATTATTTTAATAGTATTTATAATTTGGCTAATTGTATTTTTAATAAATCAATATTTAAAAAATAGACCTAAAGTACAATCAATGATAAACACATATACACCTGATGATCCAATTATTGATGATGGTGGAGAGGTACCAGAATCATATAAGCCAACTATAAATACAACTGTAGAAAATTATTTTAACTTTTGTAATAATAAAAATTATGATGAAGCTTATAGTATGCTAACTGATAGATGTAAAGAGTATTTATATGGAAATGACATATCATTATTTCAACAATATGTAGATAATGTATATAATGGTAAAAAAATATATAACCTTCAAAATTATTCAAACGTTGGTGAAACTTACATTTATGATATGGTAATATTAGATGATATTGAAGCAACAGGTACAACAGGAGGATATACTCCTTATAAAGAAAAAATTGCATTGCATAAAGATAAGGAAGGATTTAAAATATCAAATCAAGGATATATAGAATTAGTTGATTATAATACAGTTACAGAAGATGAAAATATTAAAGTGACTGTAAATTCAAAAGATGTAAGCTATAAAAAAGAAGGTTATAATGTCACATTAACTAATAAAACTGATAAATATATAGTCATTCTTGATAATAGTATAAGTAATGAAATAACATTAAATTTAGGGGATCAAAAAAGGAAAGTAACTAATTATGCAAATGCTACTCTTGTATTAAATCCAGGAGAGACAAGAGAAGAAGTATTTATATTTGATAAATTTTATGATGATCAAAAAGATCCTACGGAAATAAGTTTAGAAAATGTAAGAGTATTAGAAAATTATATAATTGATATGGAGGATACATCTTCTTCAGCAGATAGAATGTATGGTTATAATATTACTCTAAGAAAATAATTTTAATGTATAAAATAAAATTCATAAAAGCTATTTAACAACATATAATTTGTTAGATAGCTTTTTATTAATATACTAAAAGAAGGGAATTAAGGTTATGAATAAAAATAGGTTAGTAAAGAAAAATCTGTTTAAAAAAATATTTATTATAATAGTAATAAGTTTAATTTTAGGTATATTAATAAATCCAATTATATATGCAAATAATGAAGAAGAACAGGAAGATTACAATTTTTATCATAATATATTACAGGACATAGAAAAAGAAGAAAACACAGTAAATGCAAATTCAAATAATATATCTAGTAATGATACAAAAAATAAGGCAGAAGTAAGTGCTAAGAAGGAAATTAAAAAGCCAGTAATTAATTCGAGAAGATATGCTGTATATGACAGAGCATCAAAAACGGTAATATACGGAAAAGATGAAGATAAACAAACGGCAATGGCATCAACTACTAAAATTATGACTAGTTTGGTGGTATTAGAAAATTGTAATAATTTAAACGATACTATAACAGTAGATAAAAAATCTGCACAAACAGGAGGTTCAACACTTGGAATAAAAGAAGGGGATAAAATAACGATTAATGATTTATTGTATGGTTTAATGCTTAGGTCTGGAAATGATGCAGCAGTGGCACTTGCAGAATATATAGGCGGAAGTGTAGAAGGATTTGCAAAAATGATGAATGAAAAAGCAAAAGAAATAGGTTTAGAAAATACTAACTTTGTAACACCTAATGGATTGGATAATCCTAATCATTATACAACAGCGACAGAATTAGCAGAATTAACAGATTTTGCATTAGATAATGAGAAGTTTGCAGAAATAGTAAAAACAAAATATAAGACAATTTCAATAAATGGAAATCCAAGGGAAATAAAAAATACAAATGAATTATTACTTTCAGATGTGGAGGGAATTTATGGGGTAAAAACAGGTTTTACTAATAATGCGGGAAGATGTTTAGTAACAGCAGTAAAAAGAAATGATATGGATTTAATTTTTGTTGTTCTTGGAGCTGATACTAGAGAAGATAGAGCAAAAGATAGTTTAAAGTTAATAAATTACGCATATCAAAAATACAAGGTAGAAAATGTAGAAGAATTTGCACAAAAAGAGTTTGAAATGTGGAAAAATGTTAATCAAAATAGAATATATATTAATAAAGGAAGGGGAGGATTAGAAATTGAAATAAGTAAAAATGAAATACAAAAAATAGTAACAGATAAAACTCTAAATGCAGAAATAAACGTACTTGGAGTTTTAGAAGCACCAGTAGAAAAAGGAACTAAAATAGGTTCAATGATAATAAAAAATGGAGAAGATATAATTGAACAGTTAGATGTAATTGTATCTAAAAAATTAGAAAGAAGAAATTTATTAGACTATTTCTACATTTTTGCAAAATTAACAAAGTAAGATAGGGGCGAGTGAAAAAGTAAGCGCAATTTTCTGCAAAGTAAAAAGTAAAATAAATTTAAAAATCTTGACAATAATAAAAAAATCTGGTAATATTATAATTGCTTTTATTATAGAGTAATTATGTATGCAGGTATAGTTTAGTGGTAAAACATAACCTTGCCAAGGTTAAGTTACGGGTCCGATTCCCGTTACCTGCTCCAATTTTTTTATTTATATGGCGCCTTAGCCAAGCGGTAAGGCACGAGTCTGCAAAACTCTGATGATCGGTCCGACTCCGATAGGCGCCTC
>CANQHI010000056.1 GCA_947623725.1 uncultured Clostridia bacterium
AATTCATTTATTCTATCTTTAGAAAATTCTAATAATTCTTCATATAATCCCATTTAAAACACTCTCCTAAATCTCTTTATATCTATAATTTTCACTAACTTCGTCTTTATTATAATCACTATTCCACTGAAAACATTCTAATAATTTCCTAGCCTAAATAGAAATAGATTTTGATAAATTTTCTGGTGAATGAAATTGATCTCGGTCTCTTTATTAAATTGTTCTATTTCTTTTATTAATTCATGCATTCGCTAAACACCTCATAATACTTATTAAATTACTATTATATTTTATATCATAAATCGACATTTTTTTCAATTATTAGAAAAACTATATTATTATTCCATTTCTTAAATATATAGGGTTCGGATTTAGAAAGTTTCGGATCACCAAAAAAATGCTATCCAAACCGGATAGCGCTTTTTTTAGGACTTCAACTTCTATCTTACTTATTTTATTTTAGTAATTTTCAATATTTAATTCAGGATGATTCTTGAAGTAAAGATTAAGATAGTGAAAACTTACTTCATTCTAGATTCTATATTATCTTGTATTGCCTCATAATCATCTATTTTTGCATACTTTGGTAGTTTTGAATTAACTTCTTCTATTATATTGCTAATATCTGTTTTTTCATTAACAAAAATGCTAGCAAAAATATTCTTATTTTTTTCATATACTTTTACTTTATTAATTATTTTGTAATCATTGAATAATTTTTCTATATCATCTGGAAAAATATTTTCACCATTAGATAATAAAATTATTCTCTTTTTTCTTCCTATAACAAATAATTTATTATTTTCAACATACCCTAAATCCCCAGTGTGAAAATATCCATCTTTGTCATAAGCTTTGTTTGTCAATTCCTCATTTTCAAAATAACCATTAGATATATTATCACCTTTAACAATTATTTCACCAATACCTTTTTCGTCAGGATTTTCTATTTTTAAATCAATATTTTCAAAAATCGTTCCAACTGAATGAAAATCATCTTTGTTTGAGTACTCAACAGTAATCAATGATGAAGTTTCTGTTAATCCATAAGCTTCATATAAATTAAGTCCATTTGTCTTAAAGAATTCTCTTATTTTAGGATCAAAATATGCTCCTCCGCAGAATAAGTATTTAATATTTCCACCTAGTGCTAATTTAGGATCTAATTTATTCTGAATACATACTGAATATAATCTTTCATAGATTAAGGGTACTGCACAAAATACGGTTGGTCTAACTTCTTGTATTTCATCAAACATTTTAGAAGTAGAACTACATAAATAAATTGACATTCCAGCTATTAATGAATACAAAAAATTACAAATACCAGCATAAGTATGATTTAAAGGTAAAAATAAATAACATATATCAGTATGGTTCATTGGAGCACGTTTATATAAATTATCCCAGTTTGCAAACATATTTTTTTGTGATAACATTACCGGTTTTGGTAAACCAGTTGTTCCAGATGAAAAAATAATTTTGCAACAACTATCAGGATTTATAGTATTTTCATCTAAATTATATTTTTCGAGTTTTAAGATATCTTCTATAGGTATGTAAAAAATATTAGGATATTTTTCTTTAATTTTTGAGATTATATCTTTTTTACTATCACTATAAATAATTGCATCTATTTTTAGCAATTCCATTGCATTACTTAAATCAAATAATCCCCATTCTTTTGAGATAGTTGCACAAATTCCAACGTAACCCATTACGGCTAAGTCAGCTACCATGTAATTATATGAGTTTTCAGCATAAATTACTATTTTTTTATTTTGCAATCCTAAGTGCTGTAAATAACCTGCAAAATTATGAACATCATTAATAAATTGTTTGTGTGTATGTGGAATAAAATTGTCATTAATTTTTTCATAAATAAAAGGTTCATTTTCAAATCTTTCCATATTTAAATTTAAAAGGTCTTTAATATTATAATTATCTAACTTCATTTCTCTATCCTTTCTATTAATTTATTATAATTAATTTTAGTGTGATGTTTAATATCACAAGGGATTTTTCTTATTTTTGTAATTTTAATTTTTTCTATATTATATTTTTCTTTCAAAAAAAGCTGTAATTTATTGTAGTTAATTGCTTGCTTAGTTTCTATAAAAAGATATATGTTTTTATTTTTTTGGAGTATAGCACATTTATTTATTGCATTAAAGTTATTTATAATACTTTGTTCTATTTGATTGCTATATATTTTAGCATTTTTTATTGTTATAAAATTTTGACTCCTACCATAGTAATATAAAATACCATTTTCATAATATCCAGTATCGCCAGTATTATGCCATATCAATCTGTTTTCGTCGATTATCTTATTCGTTTTATATTCAATTAAATAATTTTCAAGTAAGGCATTGCTGTTTACTAAAATTTCGTTACTTGGTCCAATTTTTACATTAACACCGATTCACAACTTGTCCTAATACACATTTATTTTCTTTTTCTAAGTAATTGATATAGTCTGCTAAATTAATTTTTGATATTAAATTACATTCAGTAGCACCATAAATATATTCAATATCAGTATCTCTATATTTATCTTGAATGATTTTGGCTTCATTAATATTTAAAATTGCACCACCAAAATAAATCCTTTTTAAACTTTGATACATATTCTTTGTTTTCAAACAAAAATCCGGAGAAGTTATTATCATGCTAATAGGAATACTTTGAAATTTTGATAATTTTTTATCTAGTAGGTAATTACTAGATAATGCAAGATTTATTTGTGGTAATACAGTAGTATATCCATTCATTATATTTGCAAAAACATATATGTACGAAGTGGTTAAAACTATTTCATCACTTGTCTTTGAATCAATATTATCATTTACCAGTTTTAATTGTTCATATAAATTTTGATGTGTTCTAATAACTATTTTAGGTTTTCCAGTAGAGCCAGTTGTCATAGTTAAAAGAGCAGTCTTTTTTTCATCAATTTCTTCAAAATCATTAATTTCAGAAGTACTATTATAATTTACAGAATCAATGTTTATTACTTTTTTTATTTTATTAAAATCTTTAAAAAATACTTTTATATATTTTGTTTTGTTAGATACTAATATATAGTCAGGTTTGTAATCATTAAAAGAACTTTTTAGTCTATCTTGTTTGGCTAATATGTCAACATACATTATAGAGGCTCCAAGATGTAAAGAAGCTAACATAAAAACACATAGCTGATAAGATGAAGTTGCAAATGCAAGAATTTTATCATCTTCTTTTACTCCTAAAGTATGTAAATAGTGTTTCATTATATAAGTATCATTTTTTAAATCAGCAAATGTTTTTGTTTTTATTTTTCCATGTTCTAAATATATAAAAGCGATTTTATCTTTTTCTTTATCACAAATTTGATTAAATACATTGATAATTTTACTCATTATTTGTTCCTCACTCTATAAATTAGAAAATCTCTATAAAAATATGATTTATTTTCTTTAAATAATTGATCTGATAAATCCTTATCTAAAATTATATCGTTTTCTTTTATATATCTCTTATTTTGCATATTCCAGTAAGCTATTCGGGCATCGTTATTTGATAATTCTCTTATTTTGTCTATATTTAAATGAAAATCTTTTTCACTCATATATTCAAAAATATCTGATAAGTTGAAAAAGTCGAATTTTAGATTTTTTAATGATAGCAAATCTCCGTAAACTATTGAAATCTTGTCTATATTTTTCTTTATTATATTGTAATTTTCCTTTTTTAAATATACAGGCAAACTATTCATACTAAAATTATTGTTTAATATGTAGTTAAGGTAGGGATTAGTTTTATTAATAGTATTTGATATTCCATATTCAAATCTAAGCTTTATATCTTTACCACTATCATTTTTATCTTCAACATATTTGTAAAAATTTTTATCTCGTCCTAAACGTCCCATAATTTTACTACCGAAATAAATTTTAAAAAGTAATTTTAATCTTCGGTTATTAATCCTTTGGTCATAAAAAATTTTTTGTTTTTTTGTATCTGTCATTTGTGAGAAATTATACAAAGTTTTTTTAGAAGCAAATAAGGGAGTTATATAATGTTTAAATAAATGAAAATAATTCTCAAATTTTCCAGCATGAATTATGCCATTGCTGAGTATATTTAAATTATTATCAAAATATTTTTTTGCTTCATTTGATAAATTTTTTTTTATTTTCTCATAAATTGTAAGTCTATTATAGTCATCATTAATTCCTAAAAATGAAATTGTTTCTTCATAAGTTAGCATTTTAAAACATAACATTTTTAATTCTAAACAATATAATTGAGTTTTATTTAAGTCAAATGCATATATCATTTTTGGATTTTTAATTAATAATGCTAAAGTGTTATCTCCACCAGAGGCAATAGATAATCCAATTTCATTTTCTTTTATATCTAAACCTTTAATTAAAATATCAGTATCTTCCCAACAATTTGAATATCTAATAAAAGTATAATCTGTTTTTTTACTCATAATTTTCACCTAAAATTTCTATGGTACCATTTACACCGTCAACTTTGACTGTCATACCATCTTTTACTATATCAGTTAGTCCTCTAACTCCTACTACTAATGTAAGTCCCATTTCTCTTGCAACAACTGCAGAATGTGAAAGAACACTTCCGCGTTCTATAATTATAGCTTTTGCCATTGGAAATAATACGGTCCAACCTGGATCTGTTCTTTTTGCCATTAAAATAAATCCCTTAACATTTGCATTATTTGGATCTTCAACAAGTTTGACTTTTCCTATAACTGTTTTTCCACCTCCAGCAACGCCTGATAAAATATTGCTATTAAGTTCTTTTTCTTGTTTACTATAAATAGGTAATACATTTTTAAAATTAATATCACCATAAAAATACATTCGTTCATATACAATTTTATCTTTATTGTTTATGTATTCTTTTTTTCTTTCTAAAATAATTTTCTTTATATCTTTAATGTCTTGTCCATTATTTTTAATAATATCAGTTATCTCATCTTTTTCTAAATAGAATATATCTCTATAATTTGATATTATCTTATTTGCTTCAAAATTTCTTCCAATAGCTAGGTATATGTTTCTTACAATAGAATATATATAAGTTCTTCTCAATCTTAATGATTCACGATTTTTTATAAAGAATTTTGTTATTTTTACTAAAAGTTTCACATATTGTTTATTAAGGAAGTGATAATTAGAATATAGTGTCTTTTCAGCTTCATAATTATCTTTAATCTTGTTTAAAGGGATATTATCTATGTTTAAATATTGTTTAATCGTTTCAAAAAGAAAGGTAGGGTCTTCTTGAATAGTTATTGTTTCAAGTTTTAATTCGTCTATCGTACGAGGACCATAATTATATATGTAATCATTTATTTTATGAAATATATTATTTGAATTAGATTTTAGCATTTCATTAAATTCTTTTATATTATCTTCTTCAAAAATTCTAATTATTTCTTTATTTTTTTTTATGTCATTTACTATTTCAATTAATAAAAGACTCTGATTTACGCTTTCTACATTTCCTTGTTTACTTAATATACTGCTTAATACTCCTTCATAATTTTTTATATTCGATTTTTTTATTTTATCAGTTAATACTCCATACAATACCATAGCACCCATATCATTTGCAATTGGAGTTATAAAATCATCTAAAATTTCTTTTTCTAATTCATCATATACTTTTAACAATTTTTTATTAGTATAATTTTCGAATTTATTATTATAAAATGGTTTAGTTACCGAGTTAAATTTATCAATAAATTTTTTACTATCTCTTTTTATCCTTAATAGTTTGCAAATAAAACTTGTATAAATCCTTACTAATCTAGTTTTAGCTTGTGTTTTAGTTTCATTTAATGTGGTTTTTACACCCATCATATTTTCCATATACTTTTTATTTTTTTCATATCCAGGATATAGTGAAGTCATTTTATACCAACTATTTAATCTGTAATATATTTTATTTTCATAAAAATACAACATATTATCTAAATCATTTTCAATGTCTTTTATTGCTTGTTCACTAATAAAAAAATTTCTCAAAGTTTGCTTATATATTTTAGAATAAACATCTTTTGCAAATGTATAGGTTAGGGGAGTAGTTACACCAGAATAACTTTCAATAATATTTGAATTATCTAAAATAGTACGGAATTTGTTTTTATCAACATAATTATAATTTGTAATTATTCTACATTGCAAAATATATATAACATTATTTTTTATGCAAAATTCAATATCTTGAGCTAATCTTTTTTCATAACTTTTTTCAATCAGTTCTCCTAGTTCATAAAGTTTAATAATTAAATTTTCTTCTAAATTTACATTATTGCTTATATTTTTACTAGTAATATTTTTTAAGCAATCGACAACATAATCAGAACTATCATTTTTTCCAGATACTAAATTTTCACCAACTCCAGCAACAATACTTATTAAAGTTTCATCAGTATTATTTGTTTGTGGATTAGTGGTAAACATTACACCGGCATAATCTGCATCAATCATTTTTTGAATAATAACGCAAACACTAATAGAATCATTGATTAAATTGTTTTTTTCTCTGTACTCCATTATTCTAATTGAGAAGCAAGATAAATAACATTTTTTTATATAATCAAAAATATTTTCATTTATTTCAATATTTAAATAAGATTCTAACATACCAGCAAAAGAAAATGTATTACCATCTTCGTCAGTAGCACTAGACCTTATCGCTAATTTATCATTAAGATTAAAATTGTTTTTTATTTTTTTTAAAATTTTATCTTTAAGATTTGTTGAAAAATCAGTGTTTGTTATTAAATTGATTATTTTTTCACGATTTTCTTTTTTATAATTATTTAACAAACTAAAATATTGTTCCTTATTAGTACCTAGAAATTCATAAAAACAATCAGAGGTCAAGGCAATCCATTTTGGAACATTAACATTCAATGCATTTAAATGTAATAGGTTATATGCTTTTCCACCAATTTTTTCTTTGTCTATTTTATTGTTATTTGGTTCAAATATCATATTTTTTTACTCCTTTTATAAAAGTAATACAAAATAGGTAATAATAAGCATAAAATTAAATAAATCCATACGAAATAATTTTTAAATATATCTGAGTTACTATTAACATATAGATAATAAGTTGATGATAAAAACATAAAAATGATTTTTAGTAATTCAAATTTTTGTTGTAAGATTATATAAAATATGAGTATAACACTTATTAATCCTAATAAATGATATTGGTATAAATTAATTAATATAAATAAAACTATAAATATGATGTCTAGGTTGATTAATTGTTTTTTAGTTAAAATTAGTTTTTTATTTTTTATATCTTTATCATAATCAAAAATATCATCAGTAATTCTAATTATAAAAAGTAAAAATAATATCATCAAAGACAATGTAAAAATTAAAATAGTATTATTAAAAATATTTAATAAAAAACTCATAACTAAACTAATTATTAGACTAAGTATTGAATAAATAATTAATTTATAATCTTTAATAAAATATTTAAATATTTTCATTTTTTAATCACCTTATTATAGATTTTAGCTTTTAGTAAAATGCTATTTGGATTTAGATTAACAAAATCACATAATAAATTTAACTCATCTGTTGGTTTTTCAGTGATAATTTCACTTTTTAATTTTTCTTCAGCTTCTTGTTTTGTTATATTTTTGTTTCTAACTAAGACGCTAATCTCTGGTAGAGTATGAGGTCTTCCTTCAGCACATTGATAAATGTATTTAGTTGCATTATGAATTAAACAATCATAATGATTATAATTTGCTCCAACTCTCCAAGAGGTATTTTTTTGCAAGAATTCTATAATTTCTTTTTCGTTATATGGATGATATAAAAAGTATGATACAAATTCTCTAAAATCTTTTCCTTTTGTATCTTTAAAAAGCATTTCTTTTATATCATTCATTAAATTTTTATCAACCTTGCTCTCAATATTTTTTAATAAATCAGTATATAGTTGATTAATATTTATATCATTGATACTGTTTAATCCCGCTTCTACAAGAACAGTAAAAGTATCATTTCCAAAATATCTTAACATTTGTTCTGGGCTTCTACCATGAATACACATACCAGCATTGATTTTTGAAGTATAGTTAATCATCGTAGCATAGCCAATATACGAGCAAGCCATACAAGGAACAAGCCATTTTTTCATAGAATATCTATAAAATTTTTTTAATAGTTCATTATCAAATTCTATGTATTCATGATCAACACCAAATTCTTTTACTATTTTATTAATATTTTCTTTGGCTTCATCACTTAGAAAACCATTATTTAAAGTAAAAGCCTTAACTTTTAAATGATATTTATTTATAAGTTGATAAAGCACATATACACTATCTTTTCCTCCAGAAATCCCAACTGCTACATCGTATGTATATTTGCCTTTTATTTTATCAATTCTTTCATTAAATAATTTTTCTAAATTTTCATAATCATTTAGTTGGCTTTCGATTTTACTGAAATTCTCACAATAATTACAAACATCATTTTCATTAAAACTTATTTTTCTAACTGACATATCATTGATACAAATACTACATTTTTTCATGATCATTAAACTCCTTTATATAGATAGCATATCTTTTTTCTTTTGATTCAATATCATTATTAAATCTTTTAAAAATATCTTTTTGTTCACATTGAAAATGATAAATCATTTCATTATAGCCTTTATCTAAAACATATTTGCAACCTAGATATAAAAGTGCAACATAAACTTTATGTTTTTGGTATTCTTTTTTTACAGCACTTGTTTTGGATATAAATGTATGACTATATGGATTATCATATCCCATTACATAACCAATAGGTTCATTATTGTAGTAGGCTATGAATATTCCAATATTAAGATTTTTAGTCCAAGATAGATATATATTTTCAAAATATTCAAAAGGTATATCAGAATAAAGGTAACTGCCTTTAAAAGCGTTGATTGATATATCATAGACGTCTTTTGAAAGTTTGTAAATTTCTTTTCCTTCATAAAATTTAAATGTATATCCTTCTTTTAACTTTTCCTTATATGTATCTTCACCAATAGAAAATAAAGGATTATTAATTTTAATAAAGGCACTTCTATATGTATATAATTCTTTATAACCTAATTGTTTTATTATATCAACGTAATATGGGGGATTATTGCAGTCAGGAAATAATTTTAAATCATAATTATTGATAGCCCATCGATAAGACATCCATGAACAATAATTTATTGGTCCTACTAACTCGTTGAATCCTTTTTCTCTAGCACGCATTTCTAATCTGTTAAATAATTCTTTAGCTATATTGATATCATTTGGAAAATCTATGAATCCAAACATACATTTATAATCTTCCATATTATTGTTTATAATTAAATATGCTGTTGCACCATTGTATTCAAATTTTTCATAGTAATCTGCTAAGTTTAATATATCTAATTCATTATTCATTTTTTTAATTTGCTCCTTATATGTTTAAAATGTTCATTAATCTATTTATATTTATTGTCATTTGATCTATAAATTTCAAATTTAATTTATGATTAGCCATTCTTAAAAGAGATAATCTATTAACCACATATTCTAATACATTAAATTCGATAATTTTCTTATAAGTATTTTGATTTATTTGTACGCCAATCTTTTCTAATAGTAAGCTTTTAAAATAACTAATTAAATCTTTAACTTCATTATCATCTAATTTATCTAAAACAAAAACTAAAAACTCAATTAAATCATGTTCAGGGTTCTGATAACAAGCTAGTTCCCAATCATATATATAAATTTGCTCTTTATCAAGAAATATATTTCTTGGAGAAAAGTCGTTATGGGTCAATGTTTGATGAAATAATACTTGTTTATATTCTTTATCAATATTATTAATAAAATTATTTATTTTCAAAATTTTATTATTATCAAAATATTTATTATTATCTAATTCATTAAACAGTGTTAACATAGCTTTTTTACATTTTTTATAATCACTTTCTGTGTAATGATTTAATGATAATTTTTTTATAGATGAATATTGATTATAGTATGTTTTATGAAATTCAGTAATAATTTCTAGAATTTTTTTGTAATCTTTTGGAGCTATTGGTTGATGATTAGCTATATTGTCCATTGCAATGAAATATTTATCTAATATGTTATTACAATAACAGCCATCTATATGTATTAAATAATTTTTTAATGATTTTTTTACGTTTTTATAAAATTTAATTTCTCTTATATAACTGTGATTATAACCAAAAATTTTGTGATTTTTAGTTAACAGAGTCGCTAATTTAATATTTTTGTTACTAATTAATAAAATTCCATTGAATATGATTTTTTTTGATTTCCATTTTCCTACAAATGTTTTTTGAGTATTATCATTAAAATGAATTGTATATATATAAATACTAGGATTATTCGAAGATATTTTATTAGTTATACTATTTTTTTCATCTAAAATATTAAATTCTAATTTATTGAATTTTTTATTAAATATATTTTCTATTATTTTATTATTTTGCATAAAATCACTTTCCTTAAGTTGTTATATGACAAATTACGACATTTTTTCAAAAAAATACGAAAAAACGACAAAAAGTAATTAGTAAGTATTATAATATACTTTCCTTTATTTTTAAAGTGATATAATAAAACATTTTTATTACATATGCATAAGTATCAAAGGTATCATTATCTTTTTTGACAAAAAAAATGTAATGTTTTATAATAATTTCAAATAAATATTATAATAAGTGTATAGTAATTAGAATTAATTTTATTAGCGTATAAGATACTAAAATGATCAATTGGTTATGTTAAAAGTTAGACATTTAGCAATTTAAAAATATAAAGGAGAAAAAGCATGAATAAGAAAAATATTAAAATTATAGTAGGGATATTTATAATAATTGCGATAATTGGAGTTTGTGTGTTTTTAAAACATAATTTAACTGAAGGCGATAAGGGGTCATTCAATAAAATGAGCATGACAATTAAAGGGTATACTATTGAGATTAATTCAAAAGAAGCAGGACATCCATCAAGAGAATCATATTTTAATACTTCATTTGAAATTAAAGATAATAACCATAATATAACAATGTATGATGTTGATTTTATTGATTTAAAATTAGATTCAGAATATACTTCTAATAATGGAACAATCTATGATATTGCTAAGCCAGAAGAAGTAACAATAAATGGTAAACAATTTTATTATTATTTAAATGATGCCGATGGAAATGCTACAAGTGCCACATTATATTATAGAATACCAGATGGAGCATTGATTATTAAAGTAAGTGGTGGACCTGTATATGATTCTAGTGAAAAGCTTGTGAAAGAATCAGCACCAGTAAATAAAAAAGTTTTAGAATCAAATGAATTAGCAAAGATATTAAACTTTACTGTAAGTAAATAATGGCTGATAAAGCAGAAACACTAAATATAAATAATATAATTACTATGTTAATTTAGTGTTAAATTAATAAAAATTTGCATTTTATGTTAATTTATAATATAATAAAAATATATTATCCTTAGTATCGGGAGTAATAAAAGATACAAATTACTAGTACACCTTGTATAAGTAATTACTATGGAGGGCTTACTATGTTACGGATACTTATTACATTTCTAGTTATTATTCTGCTCATTGATGTGATTATAATTCTAGGTGCTATAACTATAATGGCCATTAGAAGAATAATTATGAAAAACAAACCTAAAAACCTCTTATATAAATTGGAATATGGTTCATATTCTGAAATATATGTAGATGAAGAAAGTGGCGTTATGTATTTGTTTTTGAAGGATGGGAATGCTGGTGGATTAACCGCAATGCTTAATGTAAAAGGAACATCAAAATTGAATTTAGGAACAAGATATTATACTGTAAACCTTTCAAAATTAAAAAAACAAGGTTTAGATTCTGAAATCTATGTAGATGAAGAAACAGATGTTATGTATTTATTCGTAAATGATGAAGATGCTGGAGATTTAAGTATAATGCTTAATGCAGATGGTACACCAAAACTAAGTGATGGGACGGAATATTATATGAGTCTCTCATACTTAGAAAGAAAGGGCATTTCTAAAATCTGTGTAGATGAAGAAACAAATGTTATGTATTTGTTTACTGATAGTGTGAATGGTAGTGGATTAACCATAATGCTTAATGAAGATGGTATACCAAGGCAGAGTGATGAAACGAGCTATGATACTATAAAAATCTCAAAACTAGGAAGATATGGTTTAGATTCTGAAATCTATGTAGATGATGAAACAGATGTTATGTATTTGTTCGTAAAGCGTGGAAATAGTGGAGGTTTTACTATGATGCTTGATGCAGATGGAACACCAAAACTAAGTGCAGGAACGAAATATGATACTACTGAACTTTCGAAGATAAAAAGATTTGATTCGAAATGTAAAGATAAATCTGGTCCATATAAGGAAATCTATGTAGATGGAGAAAACAACGTCCTGTATTTGTTTTTAAAGGATGGATGTGCTGGAGGCTTAACCACAATGTTTAATGCAAAATATCCTAAAACATGGTAATGTAAATGAAGAGGTTGCATGCAATTCATGCAACCTCTTCATTTATAGTATATAAATTAATTACCTCTTGCAATTATCTGGTTATGAGGATTATATGTATCTCTTGATAATAATTCTCTAGATACTTCCACTCCATTTTGTTTTAATACTCTATAAGCAACAGAGGTCGCTCCATTTGAGCCACTTTGTACTACTTTGGTTTGGCCATTTTTTAAATTCTTATCAGTAGTATAAGTTGTTTTGTATGCAACAGTTCCTGTTCTGTATGAAACTATTTCAACATTATATTCATTATCTTCTTTTAATCCATAAATGCTTATGGTTACTTGCTTGCGTGAATTTGTGGTTGCAACAATTTTTATAGGATATGTTCTAGAGTTCTTAAACTTAAAATCTGGACTTCCCCAAGATACAGTAGCATCAGTTCCAATAGGAACATAACCAACAGTGAATTGATGATTAGTTCTTTCTACTATTTGTAAATTTGCACGCAATACTGCATTATATAATGTACTAGAAACTTGACAAATTCCTCCACCGTAATCAGATGTAACTTGACCACCTGAATAGACTCCAGCGACTCTAAATCCTGCTTGTGGAGTACGCTTTCCGACAGTATTGTTAAATGAAAATTCATCACCAGGCATTAGTACAACACCATTTATTTTTGATGTAGCTAATGCGACATTTGTAGATCTATTTGCATCACTAGTTGCATAGCTTGTTGTATATGTAGAAAGACTATCAGGAAAAGCTTCCATTCCTAAATCATTAGTAGTTACATTTGGGTATAAAACTTTAAGTGGTATTGTATAAGAATCTTTATCTCCAGTAATAAGTGATTTTGCTTCATCAACTGATATATTAAAATCTAATCCGGTACTAGAAGGATATACAACTCTAGGCTCTTTAGAAAAATATGCGTCAGTAGGTTCTTTATGAATTTCGTTATAAATTTGATCAATATCAATTGGACTAGCTGTTTCCTGAATTACAGGAAGTTCAATATAATCAGTTGAATAATTTGTAGCAGTCATTTTATCAGTAAATAAAGATATTAATTCATTAGTGTCAATTACATAACCGTTTTTACCAGCATATACAATTAAATTATTTCCATCAATTTCATAATATGGATTTTTTAATCCATCTGCAAAATTTCCTTGCATCTGAGTAGTAGCAGATAAAAAGTTTTCATTATTATATATAACTGAAGCTTTTAATTCAGTTGAGTGAATTTTACAATTTAAAATTTGATAATTATTTTGAAAAATATTACCTGCTCTTCCAACTGAATAAGCTGAGTCTACAAGAGCATCTATATCAAAGCTTGCACCAATTTCAGATGGATGTAAAGTATAAACTTCCTCATTATGTTTAAATACAAGTTCAATTGAAACTCTGTTTTCAGTTTCAATAGCAAGCTTATTTTTAGCATCTTCTTTAGAAAGTCCTGATAAGTCGATTCCTAAAACAGAAACTCCATCTATTATTGATTCATTGCTAACATTTAGTAATGCAAAGATTGTTGAAAATACGACAAGAAAGATAAAAATTACAAAAAATAAAATAGAAATGACTAATAAACCTAAATGTTTCTTGCGTTTTATTGGCTCAAAATTAGGATCATTATTTTTTATAATTTCTTCTGCTTCTTCAATAACTTTATAATCTTCAGTTGACAAAGAAGTATCAGTACCGGTATAAAGTATAGAATTCATTTTATTTTTCCCTCACTTTATATATTAAACACTAAAAAAATAAAAATGTAAATATTTATAAATAATATTTTATTTTTATTTTATTTGTGATATAAGAATATTAGAATAAAAAATTGGAACAATAACTATATGTATATTTTGAAAGAAGTAATAAATGAAAATAAAATAAATGTAGGAAAGGAAAAATTTAAAATGAGTGAATTAGAAAGAAAGAGAAAATCAGGCTGGGAAGAAGTTAAGGAAGATGAAGAAAAAAGTATTTTGAAATTTGCTGATGAGTATATGGATTACTTAAATCATGCAAAAACGGAAAGAGAAATAATTTCTTTATCTGAAAAAATTGCAAGAGAAAACGGATTTAAGTCATTAGATGAATATACAGAACTTCATCAAGGAGATAAAGTTTATTTTGTAAATAGAGGAAAAAGTATGTATATGGCTGTTATTGGAAGCAAAAGCATGGAAGAAGGAATAAATATAATAGGTGCACATGCTGATTCTCCAAGATTAGATTTAAAGCCAAATCCATTAGTACAAGAAGGAGATTTTGCTTACTTTAAAACACATTATTATGGTGGAATAAAAAAATATCAATGGACAGCTATTCCACTTGCAATTCATGGAGTTATTGTAAAAGAAAATGGTGAGAAAATCACAGTTTCTCTAGGAGAAAATGATAATGAACCTGTATTTACAATAAGTGATTTACTTCCTCATTTAGCTAAAGAACAAGAAGGAAAAAAATTATCTGAAGCAATAAATGGAGAAAACTTAGCAGTTATTGTTGGAAATAGACCAGATACAAGTGATGATAGCGGAAAGAGTAAAATAAAAAAATATATTTTAAAATTATTAAATAAGAAATATGGAATTACCGAAGATGATTTCATGAGTAGTGAACTTGAGGTTGTACCAGCATTTAAAGCAAGAACTTTAGGATTAGATGAAAGTTTAGTTGCAGCTTATGGTCAAGATGATAAAGTATGTGTTTATACTTCATTAAGAGCAATATTAAGCATTGAAAATCCTGAAAGAACAGCAGTATGTTTATTTTCTGATAAAGAAGAAATCGGAAGCATGGGTAATACCGGAATGGAATCACATGTATTTGATACATTTATATCTGAACTTTTAAATAAAGCAAGAATAAATAGACCAAACCTTTTAGATAAAGTATTTTGTAATTCAAGAATGCTTTCAGCCGATGTTGATGCTGGTGAAGATCCATTATATGCATCTGTTTCAGATCACAATAATGCAGGATTAATTGGATATGGAATTTCATTAAATAAATATACTGGAGCAAGAGGAAAGAGTGGCTCATCAGATGCAAATGCCGAATATGTTGCATTTATTAGAAGAATATTTAATCAAAATAGCATTAAATATCAACTTGCAGAACTAGGAAAAGTAGACATAGGTGGTGGCGGAACTATAGCTTATATCTTAGCTAATAAAGGCGTAGATGTAATTGATTGCGGAGTTCCAGTACTTTCAATGCATGCACCTTATGAAGTTACAAGCAAATATGATGTATATAATGCATATCAAGCATATAAAGTATTCTTCAATAATTAAAAATATATAAAGAATTCAATTATAATGAATAAATATAATTAATCTAAAAACTTAATAAAATAAATAATTAAAGCTTAATGTTTATTATTTAGCTAAATAAAGCCATAATTAAAA
>CANQHI010000057.1 GCA_947623725.1 uncultured Clostridia bacterium
GCTTTTTATTTTTTTACAAATTTGTAATAAATTTTGTATATTTATTATTGTTTAATTATTGTATTTATGATATATTTTTTTCATTAATAATTTTTATTAAGTTTTTTAATTAATTAAAGTTTTATTAAAAAAATATTATAATATTTTTTAGCTTTTTTCTTTATAATCTCATATTATTTGTATTATAAAAAAATATAGTGCGCTTTTACACACTATATTTAAACACAATGTTTTAAATGGACTTTCTTACTAATATCCTTACTTTCTATCTCAATCATTTCATTTATAATTACTAAAAATAACAGTCTATTCTCTACTCGACCACGAGAACGCTGAAGAACCCATGATTGCTAACGGCACCCCCAGAATAGTCAGTCAAACCACACAAGCCCGGAATCGTTGGATCACCCCAAACCCCACCGCGTGGGAAAAACGGCTCATTTACACTACTATCTGCTTCTATTGTCTCCTGAAACCATGAGTTATTAATTCCACAGCTTCCAGATGTCTCATAAATCGCATCTCCATGAACTTTATCAAATTTACTATATGAACTGTCAAAATCATATCTTATAGAGTCTGGATCTACTGGATATGCAGTAGCTAAATAAGTTGAATTTGCATTCTTTGTAAATGCATCTCCACAAGTTTTTAAACATGAGCATTGTTCATCATTATAATCAACCCACGACGCCGTATAGTTTGCTAAACCACCTTCCATGTCATATATTCCAGTTATGTTTCCTGTTGTACTTGCTTTTGTTCCATTTCCCGCATTGCTTCCATTATCTACTACATTCCACGCATATGAATCTGAGTAATTATCACTCAATGCTCCACTTGTATAACTTATTACATGTTGATCACCACCTGGCGTTGATTTATCTATTGCTGAATATCCTGTCACTGCTGTCATTCCCCACGTATTATTGCTTGGACTATTTGGATTTTTTACTGGGCTTACTGAGACATTATCAGCTGCTATAATTGTTACATCATTCTGACAAATTTTATCTGTATTTGGTTCATTTGCTCCATATTTACTTATTGCTAAATATGCTACTGCTCCCCATTCACTGCTTTTCATTAAATGACTATTTGCACTCATACTTAATCCATAAGGATTACTATTATCATCTAATGCTAGACCTAAATTATAACATTGTGATTCTGTTACATAATTATATCCAAACTGTCTTCCTTTAAACATTGGTAAATAATAATTTGTTGATGTTTTATTTCCTTGACTATCATATTCTACATCTACTTTTGGATATTCTATTTTATCTGAGTTTTCTACTGTATTACTACTTACTTTATCTCCACTTATATTCGTTCCTATTCCTGCCTCAAATTTCGATACCCATATTCCTTCTACTTCTGCTTTCCATTCTCCATCTGCAAAGCTATTTTCATTTCCATCTGTAAATGCTGGATGTACTATGAATTGTCCTTCTGGTTTTGTATCTTCCACATTTGCATCTGTATGTTTCTTTACTATATTTACTTTTCCTTCTTTATCTACATAATTATTTGTTGTACCCAATAACCATTGTATTTCTAGTTCTGGACTACTAGTATTTGTATGATATCCGCTCTTTATATTATATGCATATCTTGGTATCCACACAAACATACTTCCTAAATCTGCTTCTGGCACTTCTTTCCCTACATCATTAATTGTATATTTATTTCCATCTTCTTTATTTCCACAATCGCTTAACATTACATTTGCCCACTCTTTTTTATCTTCTGTATAACTATACCATTCTGGATCATTTTCTGAACATATTTCCCATTTTCCTTCTTTGCTTACATACTTTATTGGTATCATTCCATCTGATAACTTTGGTGCATTTGCTTCTGTTTCTCTATCTTTATCATCATTATTATCATTATCTTTCCATATTCCATCTATCTCATCCTCTATTGATTTTAGTGCCTCATCTTCCTGTCTCTCTGATTCTTTATATTTTTCTCCTGCTTCCTTTGCTCTTTTGAATAATCCATTATCACTTAGTGCTGTACTTAATGTTACTCCTGCTAAAATCAATAATATTATTATTGTTATTACTAGTGCTACTAATGTAATTCCCTTTTCTTTATAATTTATTTTTCTCCTATTGTGCATTTTATTTTTTTCTTTAACGTTATCTTTATTCTTCATGTTTTTTATTCTCCTTGTTTTTATTTTTTACTTTTGTTTGACTTTATATTCTTTAATTTAAAATATTTTTATATTATGCATTAAAAAAATACAATACATTATTTTACTTCATTTTAAATAATTTTATCAATACTCCTGTATTAAGTCAATATTTCATATTATTTTAATTCACCTTTTTATTAAGTAAGAAGATTAATAAAAAAGTATAAAATCTTGCAACTCATTTATTTCAATGATTTTGCAAAATTCTATACTTTATTTTTTTACAATATTGTAATAATTTTTATCTTTGTTTTATTCTTATAATTGACTATATTATGCTATATTTTATATATGTTTATTTTTTTATTAATCTTCTTAATTAATTAAATTTTTACATAATTATCTTATTAACAAAACATAAACATATACAAATTTATCTACAAATACATAAAAATTATTTTGTTTATCTTTAATTTTTTCATAATGAATAATATTGATTTTATTTTGTTCTGCTAAATCAATTAAGTCATCAAAATTAGTTATTTTCATTACATTATAATTATCTATATTAGGCTCGTTAGATACAGTTACTATTAACTCATCATAATTTTTCAAAATATAATCAACTCTTTTATTGTAAATTTCTTCTGGATTTCTTCTCTTTCTTGTAACTAATATAATCAATATCATAGCTACAATACCAAATGCGCCACTGCATATATAATAAACATTTACATCATTTTTATTTATTGGAAATACTTCTTTTTTTGTTATCTCCTCATAATTTTTTTCAACAGAAGAAATACTATTATTTAATACAATATCTAGTTCTATACAATCTTCAACATCATTTATACTTTTATTTTCTTTATTATCAAATTCTACATTATACAAAATATTAAATTTAATTTTTAATATTGCATTTATTGAGATTCCGTAATTATCTTCATACTCTTGAACAATATTATTATAATCATCATACTTAATATCAACATTTTCAACAATGGACAAATTATCTTGTATATCTGTGCTTTTATCATCTAATAAAACATAATTTTTTGTCCATATCTCTTTTTCTTGTTCATTATTACTTGATACGGTTCCAACTATTTGAGCAGTAATGTTATATTTGCACTTAATATTTTTATTATTTGTTGAGCTTAAATTATATTTGAATTCTAATAAATATTTATCTATACCTTTTGAAACGTAAGATCGATCTGATGGAATAGTTTTATTTTCATAAAAATTATTTTCTTTTAATAATACTTGATAATCTGCATTTCTATTAATTGTATAATCATATAGAAATTTCAAATCATTATTTGCATCTATGCCTATTTTTGCAAACCATATTGCAAATAATACTATGCATATAATTACAACAGTAACAATATTTCTTTTTAGAATATTTATAGCTCATCATTCCTTTCTTTTATTCTATATTAAAATAATCATATAACCATACAGAAGGATATCCAATATATTTAATATGAAATACATATACACCTTTTACTTGTTCAATTTTTACTAATTCCATATCTGGTTCATTGTTGTTATCCCCTTTTGTTTCAAAGAGTATATTGTTATCTTCCTTTATTTTATTAATAATTCGGTGTGCAATATTTTTTTCTTGTTTACTATAAATAATAATTGAATTAATTGGTAAATTCTTTATTTCATCAACATTTATTTTTTTATATATAACAACGTATCCCTTTGAAAATATCTGTGACATGCTATTTGATAATATTGTTATTGGTTCATATCTGAATACTCCAACCATAAAACAAATTAGAAGTATTAATATAATTATTGTAATAATGTAGCTTAACTTATAATATATATTCTGTTTTTTCATTCTCACATCTTCTTTTTGTTTTAGGAATATATATTTATATATTAAGTAAATTATTATAGGAAATAATATATTAAATGAGCTATTTATAAACCAATCAAGGTTTGGCAAAAATGGTGATAATAAAGCCACTAACTTTATATTTATTCTAAATATTAATGTTGAAATATATGAGGTCTTTAATGTTAAATAAGTGTATAAAGTTCCATTTATAAATGCTGGTATTATATCTTTGCAAATATATTCAAACAATTCTTTTTTATTAAAAATAATATCAATAACGCTTTTATAATTTATCTCTAAGAAAACTAATAATATTGTTATAAAATATATTAAAATTTTATTATTTTTATTTTTTAAAGTAATAATTGTTCTTGTAATTTCGATTCCTATAATTGGTATAACTTGAATAAAAATATTATTCATTATAGAACTTATCTTATGATTATATGGACTTTTTACAAATCCAAAATAACTGCCTAAATAGAAATAAGAAATAATATAAATAAATGATAACACTGTGATATATAAATAATTTTTATCTTTTTTCTCAAGCCTTAAATATATATTTTTTTTATTAAATATGAAGTACAATATAATACAAGACCAAAATAATGGATTAATAATGTTTATAAATAATACAACATTTTTGATACAAAAGAAGATAGTTATAAACAAGTAAATAACTAATATTATTAATAATTTTTTATTTTTAATGTTCTTCATAAATTATAAACCTTTATTCATAAACTCATATTGTAGCTGCTAATACTATATTTGGAATAAAATTATCATTTTTAGTATTAATCATAAAATATAATGTCAATGAACTACCTTTTGCAACCTGTATCCATGCTGGTAAAATAAATGTTGTATTAGTAACATTAGTACATGTAATGGCACTCGGCGATACTTCTAACATCTTATTTTCCGTTCCTAAATAAATGTTTCCTCTAATAGCTAGAAAATCACTATCTGTATCATTATTAAGAGTTAGCACATACATTCTTTCATCTGGATTACTTGTTGAATAATTTACATCTTTTTGCATACTATAGTTTTTAATTTGCATTTCTGAATCATTCAACGTTAAAGTTGCATTTCCTTCTTTTATAACATCTTTTCCATTATCATATTCTCTTTTAGTAGAACATGTTATTTCAATTGATTTTTTTAGAAAGTCTTGAACATATTCTTCGATTAATTCTGTACCTGATAATTCATTACTTACTTCAAATATTATAGTTACGTTTATTTTTCCCCCTTTTTCAATCCTTTCATCCCAATTTGAATTCTTTATTATCCAAGCACCATCTGTTCTTTTTCCATCAATTGAATATGGATAAGAAATATATTCTGTATCATTAATTTTTATTTGCCAACTTAAATAGTCATTATTTGAATTATTATATATAATGATATCGTAGAAAAATATATAATCTCCCAACTGTTCAGTTTTCTTAAATCCAACTTCTGGATTAATTACTTCATCTATATCAATTATTGTTTCTCCACTAACATTTAATTTCTTTTCTAGCAATCCATATCCATTTGCCATTATTATAAATAGCAATAGTATTATGATACAGATGATGTTTGGCAGTTTTATATAAGAAAAAATTTTTTTCATTTATTTACTACTTTTGTACATACTCTATAATTGCATTAAAAGTTTTTTTCTTTATTTCTGGAACTTCTTCTACATTTTCATCATACATTACTGTTATAGTAAAAGTAGTTTGCGTTCCTGCATCTAAATTTGTGCTAGGACTTGTGTTACTATATTTGATTGCAGGAGATCCATCTTCATTACTTGTATATGACTCATTATCTAATATTGCATTAATTGTCCCTTCATTTTTTATAGTTATTACATAGCTTATTTTATCACCTGGCTTTTGCAATTTTGCATTAAATTGTGCCGTTGTATTTGTGAATTCAGGCTCTCCAGGATCACACCCCTCACTTACATCTTGAGCAACAATCCCCGTTATTTTTACATCTCATTCACCTGTGATTTCAGTTTCTCCATTAATTTTTAATTGAGTAGCAAATTCTGAATAAGCAACTGACATAGTTATTATTACGATTATTAATATGATTATTATTATACTTTTATTATTCTTCATTTCCTATCCCTTTCATAAATTATAACTTAATATCACACTTCTTTATTTTCTATTTAGAAATAGATATAATACTATATCTATTGTTATTATATGATTTTATTTAATTTATGTTAACTATTATAACTTATTATAATGCAAAAAAATAAACCTAGTAAAATACTAAGCTTATTTTTGTATCATATTTTTATATTATTTTTTCGCCTTTTGTAACTCAGTTTTCTGTTTTATTAGCTGTTTCATTTTTTGAATTTGTGTTGTCTTTTTTATCAGTTGTTTCATTTTTTGAAACTGTGTTCTCTGTTTTATTAGTTGTCTCGTTTTTTGAAACTGTATTTTCTTTTTTATCATTTATTTCATTTTTTATAATTGTGTTTTCCGTTTTATTAGTTGTTTCATTTTTTATAACTGTATTTTGTGTTTTTTCAGTTGTCTCATTTTTTGTAGTTGTATTTTCTTTCTTATCAGTTGTTTCATTTTTTGAATTTGTATTGTCCTTATTATCAGTTATCTCATTTTTTATAGCTGTATTTTCATTTTCCTTATAATTATGCCATGGATTTGATTGATTAGGATCTGTTGGATCCCAATTTCTTAAATAATCTGGATAATTACTAATTTTCTTCGCTGAGGGTTTTCCAAGTGGACCTGGATTTGCATCTGAATAAAATTCTACTTTTGTTCCATTTGAACAATTATTATATATCCATTTTGCATCTTCAACTTTAAGTCTTACACAACCTAAAGATGCTGCCGTTCCTAATTTATCATATTCCCAATATTCTAGACTTGATGCATCTCTTTGCGTGTATGGTACAGAGTGAAACAAAATATTTCCTGTAATTTTCGTTACATACTGTCCATAAACATTTCCTTGTAAAAGTCCCCAACTCCACCTCCCTGGAATTGTATAAACCCCCGATGTTGGAGTATGTGTTCCTGTTGAACATACCATTGCTTTTACTGGAACTGTATAATTTCCATTTTCATCTTTTTTATAGATATTAACAACTTGTGCACCATAATTAACTTTAATATAATATTGAGGCTTATTTTCTTCAACAGGTTTATTATTATTTTTCTCCTCTTCATTATTTACTTCTTCTTGCTGTACTATATTCTCATCTGTAATATCTACAATATATAAATCATCTGCTGAATCTAGTACATTAGTATTTTCTTGTAATTGAATAGGTTCCTCAATAATTTCTTGTTTCTTTGCCTGTTTTATTTTTGCTATACTTGTAATTATTAAAATTATAACTATAATAATTATCAAACATTCTAGTATAATAGTTTTTGCATATTTGTTTAATTTTAATTTCATATTTTATTCCTTATTATTTATATTATATTAATTATATATGAAAAAACTATTAATATCAATATTTTACATCAAGTTCTTTATTTTTAATTTAATTTTAAACTATCTGTCCATTTTTTTACATCTGATTCTGATGCCGAACTTTCAAAGCTATAACCTTCTAGCCATTTTCCTGTTCCTGTTTTTTCTTCAAGTAGTTTTGCACTTTCACCTATTCCAGAAAATGCCGATGTACAAAATGGAATAACCGTTTTTCCTCTAAAGTCATTGCTTCTTACAAATGAATCTACTGGCCATGCTGAAACTTCATACCATATTGGATATCCAATTAAAATCGTATCATAGTATTCCCAATTATTTACTTTAGTTGTTGTAAGTTTTACATTTCTTAAAGTTTCATCTGCATGTTCTCTTGACACTCTGCTAGTACTTTCATTTTTATTTAAGTCTTCTTCCGTATATTTTTCTACAGGTGTTATTTCAAAAATATCAGCATTTAGATTTTTAGCTACTTGTTTAGCAATATTTTCAGTATGATCCTGTGCAGAAAAATATACAACTAAAACTTTTTTATTAAGATTAGCATTACTTTCCATAATATTTTCTATTCCAGTATTATCAGCAATATTTTCATTATTTTTTAATCCATTTAAAGTTGCAAAACAAATTATTGCTATTAAAATTATAATAATTAATATTATAATTGTTTTTTTATTCATTTTTTATCATTCCTTTCTTTTCGTTTTAATATTAAATTATTATGCAAATATATTTAATTTAAGAATAAAAATTAAATAATTATTTACTTTTTCTTTAAATAGCTAATTTAACACAATAAATAAACCTAAATTATTTAGATTTTTATCTAATAATTTAGGTTTATTACTAATTTTCCATTGATTAAATATTCGACATTTATCTGTAAATATTATGTATATATCATTTAGTTATATTATTTATAATTATTTCTTCTATATTGGATATATGAGAAGGCTCCTCCACCGATCAATGCTAATCCCAATGATGCCCAAATCATCATATTCGCACCAGTTTGTGGTATTTTACCATTTGCTGTTGTATTATCAACTCCAGCATCTCCAAAATCTGCCCATTTAAAATCCGATGATCCATAAAAGAATAATCCCCATGAATTACTTCTTACGTTTCCTTCAGCCAATGTAACTGCTTCAGGTGATGTATATTTTCCATTTTCTCCATCTGCTTTTACATATAAATAATAATATGCTCCATCTTCTATATTATTTAAATTAATTACTTCCTGATTCTTTCTGTTTTCTTCGCTATCTGCATTATATTCAATAGCGAAATAATCGTCTTTATCAGCATCTACAACTTTATCAAAAATTCCATTACTCTTTTTTGCAAAATCAAGTAATGATGCAAAACCAGAAATGTCGTTGTTTTTTATCTTTTGTAATATCGATTGATCAGTAATCTTTCCTATTTTTATTTGAATTTTTCTATTATTCTTTTCAAAATGTGTAAAACAAGTTACCAACTGATCGGTATCTTTCGTCATAAAGGTTGCATGGAAAGCATCAGCATATTTAGGCTCTTCATACTTTTCAAGTTTTTTACCATGAAATACTACTTTCTCTTGTCCACTTGAATTTCTTTCTATAATATTAACATAAATATCTTGATTTAATTCCACATAATTAGCAACTTTACTAATATTTACTGTCACAAATTTCTTATTCTCAGCATCATATTTTAGAGAAATGGATTCATCACTTAGAGCTCCTTTACTTGGAATACTTGCTTCATTCGCATTAGGTGTTATAACCATATAATAACTGCTCTTTTCTTTAGCAGTAACATTAGAAATTTGAATACTTGCATCACTAACTCCCTCTTTACTTAATTCAAATTCTGCTTTTGAAAAATCGGTCCATTCACCATTATCTATAACTGCATCTTTAGATTTTACAGTAATATTGCAAGTTGCAGTACGCTCAATTCCTTTTGCTGTAATTACAGTTGTTCCCTCTTTTATTCCTTTTACTAATCCATTTTCAGTTACTGTTGCAACTGTTGAATCACTACTTGTCCATGTAATATTAGTATCTTTCGAAGAGGTAGCTGTTAATTGCAAAGTGTCATCAACTCTTATTTCAGCTGAAGTTCTATCTAAAGTAATTGTTTCTACATCTCCTAAATCTGTTGTATACAATTGCATATCATAATATGTTTCTGATGCTTTACTTATTTTTACCCACAATACAATTGAAATTTCCCCAGAATATCCACTAAAATCTAATTTAATATTATCCGCAGAATTTGTAGTATTAGTCCAGTTATTCGTATAACTAGGAATTAACTCATAAACATTATTCTGCAATTCATTTATTTTTGCTTTTCCTGTATTATAATAGTTATTAGCTTCAGTTTCGGCATCTTCACAGTCTTTTTTTGCTTTTTCTATCTTCTCCTGCTCTGCTGGTTGAGCTTTCAATAAATCGTTATATTCATCTTGTAATTTTTTAATATTTGCATTTCTTTGTTCTACTGCTGCATTAAATTGTGTAATATAATTATTCAATTCATTATATTTCGCAGTTATTGTATCTTTTTGACTTGATGTAATATGTATTTTTTGATATGCAATACTAAATCCATTTGCTTCACCAGAAAGAGTTACAGTTCCTGTTCCCGTTCCATTTTCCATTGTTATACTATAAGGCATCGTTATATATTTTTGTGGATCTAATTCTCCAGAAAAAGCTTCAACTGGAGATATACACATGCACATTGATAATATAAGTACTACTAAAATCATTATTGAAATTACTTTGTTTTTCATCTTTTCCTCCTTTATTTTCTTCTGTTTTACATAACATAATTTCATTTATTTTTATCAACAAAATAATACCAATAATAAATTTTTTTTTCAATACAATTTTAAAAAAATTACAAAAATTTAATAATTCTACAAAAATTTTATATGCAAAATCCAATCTTACTTACTGCTTTTTCTTTGTATATTACAGATTTAATAGCATTTTCAATATCGTTTTTAGTTATAGAATTTATTGCCTTACTTTTAGTTTGCACGATTCTATCTGCTTGTTCAAATTTTACTTTTTCAAATAAATTTCTAACATATCTTCCGTTTCCAAAATTCTCTTCTTGTCTAGCTTGTTTAAAATTATCAATTAAAATTTCTATACAATTTTCTGTTATTTTGTAATTTTCTTTTTTGCAAAGGCCTCTAAATATTTCTAATAATTCATCTTCATTATAATCTGGAAAATTAATTGTAAACTGTATTCTACTCTCAAACCCTGGATTAAGTTTTAATAAATTTTTCATTTCTTCAGTATATCCTGCAAGTATGATGCATATCTCATTTCTATGATCTTCCATTTCTTTTATTAATGTTGCTATAGCTTCATCTTCAAAGCTTCCCCTTCTATCTGCAACTAAACTATAGGCTTCATCGATAAATAGTACTCCTCCAATTGCTTTTTCAACTGTATTATGTACCTTTTGTGCTGTCCAGCCCACATATTTATCAACTAAGTCTCTTCCATGAATTTCTACAAAATCTCCATCTCCACTCAAAATATTTTCTTCTTCAAATATTTTACCAATTACTCTTGCAATGCTTGTCTTTCCTGTGCCTGGATTACCCGTAAAACACATATGTAAAGATGGCATATTTCCTCTTTCTTTATTTAATTTTACATAATTAAGGATTTTATCTAATTGTTTTTTTATGTTATCTAAACCAATTAAATCATCTAACTCTTCTTTTGTATCCTTTTCTTTCCTTCTACCTTTTCTATCATTTCTTCTTTTTGTCGTATCATTTGCATAAAATTCTTTATTTTTCTTTAACATTTGTTTATCTACAAAATCTAAATTTCTGCTTTTACATTCTATAATCAATTTTGTAACCATATTTTTTAATTTCCAAAATGGTACATCTGCATAATCATTCAAGTCTTGCTTTTTATACGTTAGATTATATTCGTTAAACTTATTTTTGCAATACATAATTTTATCATCTAGAGATATTTTATCTATTGTCATTCTAAATGAAGCTAAATCTCCAAGTTCTCCATCTGCTTCTCCTTCACAATAATTTGTATCTTCAAAAATAAATACTTTATTCTTGAATAGATCTGTAATTCTTTTTAAGTTATCTAATTCGTCACTATACTCTATTCTTAATTTTCTTTCATTGATAACAACTATAGATTCTTCAATTCCAGATATTTTATCAAACGGGCAATCTCTTCTACCATTTATATTTTTATCCAGATAACATATTTTATCATTCTCAATTATATTATACTTAAAAAATATTTTAGCAATAATTTTTACAAAATCATTTAATAAATTGTATGAAGAGTTATTTCTTATAAGTATATTAAAATTTCCTAAATCTAACTCATTATTCTGATGTAATTTTATATAAAGTATAATTTCTCTTAATATTTCTTTGTTTTGTACTACTCCGCATAAATTATCTAATTCATTTAATATTTTTTCATCTTCTGCATCTAATACATATTTTTTTACCATTTTTACTCCTCCTAAAATACATAATTATTGTTGATATTAAATTCATCTTTCCTTTAAGAATAAAATTATTCACTAAATTCATTATAAAAATTATACTATATAATAAAAAAATCTCAACATGGTTGGTCACATATTGTATTGTAATTATATATTCCAATTATTAATCTATCTAGTCTTGTTCAGCTATTTCAATGTTTATATTGATTTTTAAATTGCACCAAAAAAGTACAATAATCAATTACTTAAAATAGCAATTAACTATTATACTTTTATAGTACCAAAAAGCCCTAAAAAAATTTCAAAGCTTTTTTATTTATTATATTTCTTTTCTGCATTCTTTATTATTTCTTGCATTTCTTTTCTAAGTGATAAAGGTCTTATAACTTCAACCAAATCAATATTTCTCATTGCCCACATTTTAAATCCCAATGGGTTTGTATCAACTAAAAATTTAAAATGTTCTTCATCATTTTGTATTTTTTCAATTGTAACATTTTTTCCAAATGTATCAAAAATAGTATCTAACAACAAAATGTGACATATAGATTCTATTTCTTCTTTCTTACCTCCAAACATTTCAGTTGATGATTCAGCAAAATCTTTTATCTCACTTTTTTTCTTTTTAACTGTAATTTCTTCATCAAGAATTTGTATGTTTTTCATTCTATCGATTCTATAATTATAAAATTCATCTTTTCCTTCTTTTTCTGCAATTAAGTAAAATTCCTGTTTTTTGTAAACAATAGCATAAGGAGATACTACTGGCTCACTTACAATTTTCTTTTCTAACTTATCAGTTATTGCATATTTCCAGTATTCAAATTTTATCTTTTTGCTAAGGAAAATACTATTTGATATATCTTCTATATTTTTTATTACTTCTACATTTTCGGTTTTCGAATCATTAGCATATATTTGATAATCTTTTATTTTTTCATTTTCATATACTGTTTGTATGTTTTTGCACTTTCTAATAATATTTTTAGCAACAGATGGAACAATATAATTTGCATAGCAAAAGTTATCAATTATTGCTCTTACTTCTCCTGGTTCAAAATCTGTTTCTGGATCTCTATTAATATAATATCCCTTTCCATTTTCATTTCTTGTACTTATATCATAATCAAATTTATATTTTAATAAATTTATATTTCTTCTTATTGTCCTACTATCAATGTCAACGTCATATATCTCTTTAATTTTTGTTTGTATATCAGTTGAAGATAGCATATGATCTTCATCACTATATTTTTTTAATACATTTAAAATGTATAGTATATTTCCATTTTTTTCATACAATTCCATACTTATTTATCTTCCTCTTTTATACTATCTATTTTATCATTCATACCATTCTTATGTCAATTTTTTTATATGTATAAAATTTTATTTTTGTTTTTAAATATCAACTTTTAAAATATTTAAAAAATTACTTTTTATATATGTATCTCTATTATTTCACTAATTGGAATTTCAATTTGACTAACCATTATTAAACAATGCTTATATTCATCAATTTTTTTAACATTATCAATTACAGTAACATACTTTCCTCCAGACTTTTTTAAATCTGGTACAAAATATGTAATTATTACTTTCGGTTTATTTATTATGTTATTTTTTATTTTTTGAAGCTTATTATTTATAATAGCTTTTTCTTCTTCTCCGAATATCAATTCTTGCTTCAGTTAATCTTGTTGTTTCTTTTACTTTTTCATCATATCCTGTAAGTGCTGCAAAAGGAGCAAATTGTGCCGCGCGTTGTTCCATACTTAATTGTGGATGTTTTTTTGATACATGATGTGGTAAATTTATAATATCATCATAGTTCCCCATATTTTTACCTCCTATTTTTATGCTATCACTTTTGCTTCTTGTGTTTTATTTTTTTCAATTTTTTTATATCTATATTTCTCATATTTTTTATGCCTTATGTCCTCCGATTTGTGAATTTCTTTCCTTCATAGTACCATCTTTTTCAAGATTCATGCCTTTTAAAATTGCATTCTTTCCATATTTTTTCTTAATATCTAAAATAGCATGTTGCAAATTATTTTCTCTTTTTCTCTCATTGTTCTTTTCAATTTTTTCTTGTTCTTGCTTATTATAATCCACAAATAAACTCATTTGTTGATCATGTTTTGACTCTTCAATTTCATTTTCATTAATAACATTATTAGCTACTACATATATTTTTCTAACTAAAAGTTTTTTGTTCATAATTCTTTCATAAAGTTCTTGTATTGCTTCCATTATTATTTTAGTTGATGAAGTTCTTTCTTTTAGGTTTATCGTTCCATGTGCATGTTTTGGTATATTTCTACCATATCTATCTGTTGTAATCTCTCCATTGTATGATTTTTTTATTTCAAAATCAATTAAGTTTTCAATATCATATTCCATTGTTAACACAAGTTGATTTGTTATTAAATGTTTTTCTACTAAATCTAATACTAATGAATCTGTCATTTCCTTAACAATTAGTTTTGCTTGTTCATAATTATATGGAGCTGATAAAACTTGACCTAAACTTATGCTATTAGTAGTAGGCTTGAATTCTTTTACATCTTTCATTGTGCAAGGTTCATATCCCCAAGCATGGTCAATCAGAAATTCTGCATTTATTCCAAATAGTTTATATAGCAATTCTTCATTATTAACTGAACATCTTGCGACATCTCCCATAGTGAATATATTTTTTGCTTCTAATCTTTTTGCATATCCTTTTCCTACTCTCCAAAAATCAGTAATTGGTCTATGGTTCCATAATAATTTTCTATATTGCATCTCATCTAATTCTGCTATTCTTACACCATTTTTATCTGGCTTAATATGTTTTGCACCAATATCTAATGCAATTTTTGCAAGATACATATTTGTTCCAATTCCACCAGTTGCAGTTACCCCTGTTGTTTTAAAAACATCATATATCATTGTTGTAACCATTTGTCTCGGTGTCATATTTGCTGTTTTTAAATAATTTGTAATATCTATAAAGACCTCATCAATTGAGTATGGGTATATATCCTCAGGTGCAACATATTTTAAATAAATATTATAAATTAATGTACTATATTCCATATATTTTGCCATTCTTGGCTTAGCAACAATGTAATCTAATTTTAAATTAAAATTATTTTTCAATTCAATATCATCATAAGATTCCCCTTCAAATTGATGATTTTTTGCTCTTATCTTTCTTTCATAATTTATTTCATTTACTTTTTGAACTACTTCAAATAATCTTGCTCTACCTGGTATTCCATAAGATTTTAAAGAAGGTGTAACTGCAAGACATATTGTTTTTTCAGTTCTTGATTTATCTGCAACAACTAAGTTTGTTTTTAAAGGATCTAGTCCTCTTTCTCTGCATTCTACTGAAGCATAGAAACTTTTTAAGTCTATACAACAATATATACTCACACTAATCACCTCCTAATTTTTAGTTTATTATATCATCTTTATTTTATAAAAACAAGTGTTTGTTTATAAATAATTATTTAAAAATTATATTTGCCATAATTAAAGACAGATTTTTCAATCTGCCTTATTTCTTTTATTCATATAATATTTTTAAATCCTTACGTAATTTTCTATGTTTGGTTCATTAAAAATTTCTTCTTTAACATTTCCGGAATTCATAAGTTTTATTGGTTGTTTGAGATTCCTCTATACTCTTAATAAGTAAACCGTTTTCTTTATTTACATAAATTTTTGATTTTTCAGGTAAAGATGTTAATGAATTAAAATTTTTAATAACATAACAGTCATTTCCATCAACATTCTCCGATTTTATATTAGCCAAAAAACAATTACAAAAAGTATTCCAACTATTATAACTCTCTAAATGATTATATAAGTTAACATTTATATTCATTCCACTATCTATTTTTGCTACCTTTTGTTGTTCTGTCTCAAGATAAATATTTACTGTACTTCCATTATCATACATCAAAGTTGTTGCTAAGCTATTATTTTCCATTTTTTGAATTTTTACCATTTGCTTATTATCTTTTTTATAATACTCCATAATTACTTTATTCTGTTCATTATCTATTATCGTAGTTTTAGTATAATAATTAGTAGATTTTGAATACTCTGATAACTCATTTTGTAATTTTGAAATAATAATAAACTTTCTTATTGTATTAATTAAAATACAAAGAATGATTATTGATACTATAATTATTAATATTTTTAATACTTTATTTTTATTCATAAATAATCTCCTTTTACTAATTCTTTAGTTAATTTTATTAATTATTTTTTAATTGTAATCCATCTTTAAAAGCTTCTCCAACTCTTTCAGTAACTTTATAATATCCATGTGTATATGGATCAAATGCTATTGCATTTACTTTTTCAATATCTACTTTATCTCCTTCCATTACACTTTCATCAGCAGTAACATTAAGTACTTTTCCGATAACTCCCGCTCCATACTCATCATTTTGATATTCTATAAATTCACATTCAAGACATATTGGAAATTCATTTATAATTGGTGCATCTACATTTTCTGATTTTGTTACTGATAAGCCTGTACTCTCAAATTTATTAGGTGTATCATTTCCTGAAACTATTCCAAAATAATCCGCTTCTACAGTATGTTTACTATCAGCAATACTTACTGTAAATGCTTTTCTTTCTTTAATATTTTTTACTGTTTTATGAGTTTCTGTTAAATTTAATATAACTTGGTCTCTCGATAGCATAGTTCCCCAAGCTGCATTCATTACATCAACTTTTCCATCTTCATTATATGTCGCAATCATTAGTACTGGCATTGGAAATATTGCCTCTGTAGTTTTAATATTTTTTCTCATTACAAATCCTCCTTTAAACTTTTTATTTATATTATCATAAAAGTAAATTATTAACAACTAGTTTTTTGTCTTTTTTTCGTCTAAACTTTATTATAATAAAATAATTGTTAATATTTCAATTATTTATTATAATTAATCATTCATCATTAATTTATATGACCATAAATATAAATCTATTGCTATCATAATATAAATATGTTATTCTATTGTCAGAGGTATTATACTATGAATAAAGAAAATAAATATTTGAGTATTTTTAGAAAAGATAGTTCTATTCTTTATAGTTTTATAATTATAATTTTAGAATTTGTAATACAAACTTTTATGTTACAAAATCGCGTTTATAATGGTTTTAATATATTAATATTAGTAGTAAATCCTATATTGGCATTTTTGTTAGGAATAATTATATCCAAAAACAAAAATTTATTAGGAACCCTAATAGGTCAATTATTAATTACATTATTTACATATAAAGAATTTTACGGAAAATTTGATGAATTTATCATAATACTTTCCATTATATATTTGATATTATCTATTGCTTTTATAATTACTAAAACATCTTTAAAAAGAAAATATATAATGTTTATTTTATTATCCTTAATGTCAATCTTTGAATATCTAATATTTAGTTATACTAATTTTGACAATTTAAATAATTTGTTATTCATTTTATTAATAATAATAAATCCAATATTTTCAATTTTGACAGGAATAATGGTTTCAAAAGAAAAAAATTTATTCTGGAGTTTAATATGTATATTCTTTATACCTATTAGTACATACATTCTTCTATTTACAGAAAAAACTTCTGATTTTGAATTACCTATAAATATTATAATATATAGTGCATTTTATTTATTATTGTCTTTAATAATAATTATTAGTAATAAATTAATTAAAATAAAAAAGGTCAAACTATCAATTATTACTATATTAATAGTTTTATTATTGATTCTATCTATTTTTATAACTAATACAAAAGATATTATTAATGATATTAACTATAATATGCATATTTGGTATCATAACTATACTGCTAAAGTAGTTAAATTAAATGATAAAGAAATCAGATTGCAATCAAGTTATTATGAAAATGATGCATTAAATTATCCTTCTTTTGAATATTTCAATGATTATAAAATAAAGGTTCAAGATGTTAATGTTGGCGATGTAGTTAAAATTGCTTCAAACCTCAGAGCCGGAATTGGTTATGAAGAAAGTATAATTACAAAAAAAGATGATCAAAGAAAACTTATTGAATTTACCTCACTATATTGTAAATATAGAACCGTTCCTAAAGAATGTATTAAGTCAATAATTGACCAATCTGGCAAAAAAATTAAATATAATGAGATAGAATTAAACCAAGAAATAAAAATTTTATATAAACTAAATACTTTAAAAGTTCCTCTATAATAAAAATATCACCTTTAAATGCATACAACACTGCATTTAAAGGTGTTTTCATTGGCTTGTTTGAGACACCATCAGTTATTTCTTTTTAATTACAAATTATTTTATACAAAACACAGCATATAGTGGAATCGATTTAATATTATTTTCAAATCCAAAATTTCTAGTAGAAAATCTTATTGCATATTTAGGATTATATTCATTAATATA
>CANQHI010000058.1 GCA_947623725.1 uncultured Clostridia bacterium
CAGTAGCAATAGCAAAACATAATGTTAACACATTACAATTAAATAAATATCAAGAAAAAGCAGCTCACTTAACAGTGAAGAAGAATGCAAAAGATCTAGTTATAGATACAGATGACACTGTAAGAGTAGCATTTTATAATGTAAATGGATTAGGAAAAGGACATGCAGGAGAAACAATAGTAGACACTGCATTATATCCAGCAGATGAACAATTTGAAAGTGGAGCAGAAGTTGAAAATATAAATGATGCTGACGATACATATAAAACTGCATTAAGTGCATTTACGAAAAATGAATTTACAAAAAATAATGATGAATTAGAATTAAATAATGAAAAATTAGAAGGAACAGTAAATTATAATTTTGCAGTAGAAAAAGATATATTCCCAGAAGATGAACTAACAGGATATTATTTTGGATATGTAATAAAAGCACAAGGAGCAAATGAGAATACAACATTAAAGATAAAGAACAGTGATAAGGAAGTAAAAGAAATACCTTATTCAAGTTTTGACACTACAGAAGGAATATCAATGATAGCTTCATTAAGTAAAACAGCAACAAATAAAAAGATAGAAATAGAAGTTGACTTAGATGGAGCAGGTACACTATATAAACCTTACACTAAGATAATTGATTATACAAATTTACAATTTGGAGATATAGTTAGTGCAACAATATCATATAATATTCCAAAATCAGAGGCAGAAAAATTAGAAGGTGAAGATTGGAATTATAGATTTGAATTCAGTCATAGTCATTCAGAAGATGAAGGCTATACAATTACAAAAGAAGATAAAAACAAATATAAAGTAACAGGAATAGTAACAAAACAAGCTCAAGTAACAGGATTTAGTGAAAATGCGAAAACAAATTATTATTTAGCTTTTGCGATAGAACCAAATTATGTAACCGATGATATTAAAATAAAGATTCCTTTAGGAGGAGAAAGTTATAATACAGTAGGCAAAGATGCATTAGTAGAAGATAAATTAACAGCACTAATTTCTATAAAGGAAGATGGAACTAAATCATTTAAAATATTAGTTGATTTAGATGGAGAAGGAGATAGATTCCAAGAAGAAGAAATTATAATTGATTACAGTGATTTAAAATTTGAAAAAAGTTCACAATTTGAAGTAAAAAAAGAACTTCCTCAGAAAAATGGCGATAATGGAAATGCAGTTAAAGAAGAACTTAAAAAATTAGGATTTACTCCAGAAAATTATTTAAGTCTAATTGGTGGAACAGATAATTTAGAAATAACTGTAGATCCATTAAACAAACAATTCTATACTGTAAAAGGAACAATTCCTAAAATGACAGATGTACATGCAGGTTTTGATAATGAAGATCAAGGTGGATACTATATAGTATTTACAGTAAAAATGGAAAACTCGGGAAATGATAATGGCCAAGATAAAATAAATGAAAATGTAAAAGTTACATTTACTTCACCTGCAGAAGAGGAAAATGCAAGTGTAAAAGAAATCGGAAGTGAATCATTTGATACAGCAACAGAAATGGCAGTATTATGGAAATTAGATGAAGAAAGAACAGATGAAAATAAAACACTTAAAGTTACAATAGACCTAGATGGAGATAGCGATGATTATGCTCCATATCATGTAATACTTGATTATTCAGAACTAGTTTTGCAAAAAGAATCATCTGCAAATATTAGCTTTGAAGAAACTACATTATCAAAGAAACAAAAAGAAGAATTTAAAAATTATGGATATAAATTCCAAGACGAAATAAAGTTAAGTGAAGATAATTCACATCTTGCAGGAAATAAAAAAGATGAAATAGTTTATAATAAAGAAGATGGACTATTGACAGGAATAGCAAAAGAACAGGTACTAACAAGTGGATATGCAGGAGAAGATTTAGATTCATATTTCTTTACATATACAATAGAGCCAGAAAAGGTAACTGAAGAAGAAATGCAAAATATAAAAGTTACAATAAAAAATAATCAAAATGAAGGTGAAGATGCAGAAAGAGTATACACATTTGCAGATTTTGATGAGGGTAAGTTAAATATATTACAACATATTCCAAAGGATTTTGAAAAATGTGTAGAATCTGAATGTTGCAATGGAACTGGAAATTGTGTTGATGCAGAAAAATGTAAAAATTCTCTTAAAATTACGATTGACATTGATGGTGACACAAATTATGGATATAAATCAAGTGAGGTTTATTATATAGATTATTGTAATTTAGATTTTGTAGATTTACATACAGTTAAATTTACAAACAAAGATGGATCTGAAATAAAAGATGAAAGTGATAAAACAATTGATTCAGTAAAAGTATATGATGGAGAAAAATTAGTAGAGCCATCAAAGCCTGCTAAAAAACAACATGAAGGAGAAAGTCATAAATATACTGAATTCCAATATTGGAGAATTGGAGAGGAAAGAGAACAGGATAACGATTATACTACAAAATATGAATTCACAGATGGTAAAAGCGAAGATGCTATAACTGCTGATTTAACATTATTCCCAATGTGGGAAATAGATGTGGATCAATATATAGCTGATTCTATTGAAAAAATAAATACAGTAGAAGATACAAAGAAATATTTCCAAATAGAAAAAGACAATCAAAGCAATATAACAATAGATATAGAAGATAATTCTAAAACTATAGATGAATTGACGGATACGGGAATAGCTGATGTAGTAGCACATGCTTTAATGTCTGATGAAGTTAAAGAAATAGACTTAGAACTAAATTCATCAAAAGCTGAATTAAAATTGAATCGTGATGCAATAAAAAATGAATTAACAAGTGAATATAATGAAACTAAAGTTGAAGAAAAAGTTGCTGAAAAATTAAAAGAATACTTTAAAAAGGACGAACTGTCTGGCTCAGGACATACTTTAGAGAGTTTGTGTGCAACATGTAAAGATAAGGAATTAAAATTAATAATAGAACCTGATGAATCAGTTGCAAATGCAAAGGGAAAAGCAAATAGAGCATCAGTTTCTTATGAGATAAAATTTGAAAAAGAATATGAAGTAACCTTTAATGCTGGAGCATTAGGAAAAGTTGAAACAATATATGCAAAGAAAAATACGACAGTAGAAAAATTACCAGAACCTACAATGAGTGATGAAGAAAAGAAATATCGTATTTTTGATGGGTGGTTTGAAAAAGGTAAAGAATCACAAGAAGCAATTACAAAAATAGAGAATATTAATGAGGATAAAGAATTAGAAGCACATTATTCATTAATCGTAGATAAATTTGTAGAGGAAGTTGTAGCAGATTTAAACGAAGAAAAAACAGATTATTCAGATAGTTTCAAAGGACTATTTAATTTGAGTAAAGATGGCAAAACAATTACAATGAATGTTGAAGATACTAATGTTCCATTAGCTAAATTAGCTGAAACAAGCATACCTGGAACAATAGCATATATATTACAAAGAGGAGAAATTAAAGATATTACATTAGATATTGGTGATGAAAGTGTAGTATTTAACTCTACTTATGATAATGCAAATAAAGAATATGTGGATAATTCTGATATAGATATATTAGATGAAGAAGGAAAATTATTAAAGAAAGAGATAATTGAAGGAGCTAAAGATACTTTTGATACGGCATTAGATAAACATGAAGATGTTGCTACTTTAGACCAATTAGAATTTGATAAAAAATCATTTTCTTTAAAAATTGGAGATGTAGCAGAAAGTAAAACAGTTAAACTTGTAAAAGAAAATCCAGACGGACAAGGGACAACAGATATAACAGATGAAGATAAAACATATACATTTAATTTAAAGTCTAATTTTGCAGTAGTAGATGCAGATGCTCCATTAGGTGCAGATACAATTAATGAAGCATTAAATAGTGATTATAAAAAAATATATATTGATAGTGCACTTACGTTACAGGATTCAGTTACAATAAATAAAGATGTAACAATTGAATATATAGATGAGGGAGTATCTACAAAAGGAAGTAGAGCAAGTACAGAGAAAATAGCAATTAGTGGAGAAAATAAAGATAATATATTTAACATATCTGATAGTAAAAATGTAACACTTGTAAACTTAAATTTATCAGGAAAAACAAAAAATGCAGGAATTGAAGTTGGAAATAATGCTACTTTAAATGTTTCTGGATTAACATATGATGGAGAAGGTTATAATGTTCCGGCTATAAGAACTAAAAATGGATATAACAGTTCAATTAATTTAAAAGATGGCAATAACAAGAATGTTCAAGGAAGAACTTCAAAGAAAACAATAAATAAATATGAAAATCTTGATGATGCTAAGAAATCATATTATAGTGATGAATTAGTTGAAACAAGTGATTATGATTATATTGATTATTTTGCAAATGGTAATAATTCTAGAATATATGAAGTTAAGTTTATTATGAGTGCAGGACCATATAGAGGAACATTTACAAGATATTGTCAAAATGGAGAAAGCCCTGTAGCTCCACCAGAAACAGAAGAAAAAGTAAAATATTTTAATGAATTTAATTATGAAGGAACAAAATATACATTAAATGGATATTCTGTATCTTCTAATGGGGTGAATCCAATTGATAAAAACCAATTACCAGCTGTTAATGGAAGTAATGTAACTTATTATGCTTCTTATGACCAAAAAATTAGTGATGAGGTAAAAATAGTTGAAGATGTTGAAGCTTTTAAGGAAGCATTAAAAGATAATCAATGTAAAGATATATACATCGCAAGTGGTGTAACCATTGATTATACTGACAATGGAGGAGTACTTGAAACAGATAAATCTATTATTGGAAAAGGAAAGGATAATTCAAAGAGCGGATTAAAAGTAAAACAAATCGTTTTCACTTCTGATAATGAAATATTAGATAAACTTAATATTGAAGGAACGACTAATGATACTACAGATGCATTGATAAAAGTAACAAATCCAAACTTTACATTATATAGTTCAAATATTACAACTTCAGGAGCAGGTACATATACAGATTGTATAAAAATAACAACTAATTCAGAAATAAATGCACAAATCAGATGGAATAAATTTTCTGGAGATAACATAGGTAATTTCATAAATCTAGATGGTCCAGTTAGTGGAAAATATAATTATGGAGAAGAACATGGTTATACTATTACAGGTACAGATATTCTTATGAACACTTTCTCGGCTCCAAAAGAAGAAAATAAAGAACATAGTGATGTTATTATAAAGAAATTTGCAGATAATGCAGAAATAAGACTTGCAAGCAATACTTTTAGTACAAGAAAATATAATGTAAGACTTTCAAACGAAGCAGCTGGGCAAACAGCAGGATTAAGACTAAATTATAATAATAAAGTGACAGTAGGATTAGAAGCAAAAGAGAGTAATACAGACTTTAGCACAATAACAATAAAAACAAATACATCTGAAACAGATGGAAAAATAACACAAGAATTTATAGGTTCACAAGGACAACAAGCAACAGTAAAATATGAAGAAAAAGTTTTATAAAAATATTGTATTTTATAAAATATTATAAAAGGAGAAGTTATAATTATGAAAAAAAGAGTAGTAACAATATTAGCTATGTCAATAATTTTACTTGGAGCAATATTTTTAACACAAGATTCTTATGCTTGGCAGACACAACAATTAAACAAAGGAGAAAACAACTTAACAGTTCAATCAACATATTTGAATAACGAATCAACAATAGCAATAAACTTAAAAAGTGAAAACAAGTTTGGAGAAAGCTCAAATGTATTAACTAAAAAGGATATAAAAGATATTATAAAACAAAAATATGGCAAAGACCTAGTAAAATATGTATACAATAAAAACGGAATTGTAATTGCAAGTGATGAAAAATATGTAGGAACAGGGTGTAAAGTAGAATTAATAACAAATGAGGTATTAACTGTAATCTTATTTGGAGATGTAAATTGTGATGGACAAATAGATACAGATGATACAGTAGCAATAGCAAAACATAATGTTCATACTTTAGATTTCAATAAATATCAAGAAAAAGCAGCACATTTAACAGTAAAGAAAAATGCAAATGATCCAGAAATAGATACAGACGATACTGTAAGAATAGCATTTTATAATGTAAATGGATTAGGAAAAGGAAATGCAGGAGATACAATTGTAGACTCAACATTATATCCAGCAGATGAAAAATTAAATACAGGTTTAGAATTAAAAGATTTAAGCGAAGCTGATGATACATATAAAACAGCATTAAGTACACTTACAAATAATAAATTTACAGAAAATAATGAAGAAGTAAAATTACAAAATGGAAAAATAGAAGGAACAATAAAATACAATTTTGATGTTGGAACAGAACTATTTCCAAAAGATGAATTAACAGGATATTATTTTGCTTATGTAATAAAAGTAAAAGGAGCAAATGAAAATACAACAATAACAATAAAAAATAGTGACAAGAATCCTAAAGAAATAGCATATACAAATTTTGATGTTACAGAAGATGGAAAAGAAGGAATAGTTATGCTTTCATCATTAGATGAAGAAGCAACTAACAAAAAGATAGTTATAGAAGTTGATTTAGATGGAGATGGAACATTATATAAACCTTATACAGAAACAATAGATTATTCAGATTTGACATTTGATGAAGTAATTTCTGCTAAAATTACAACAGATATTCCAGAAAAAGATAGATCAGAATTGAAAGGTGATAAATGGAATTATAGATTTGAATTTAGTGACGCAGAAAATAAAGACGAAGGATACAGTATAGAAGAAACTGATAGGAACTATTATAAAGTAAAAGGTGTAATAACAAAACAATCTCAAGTAAACGGATTTGGTGAAGATGATAAAGATTACTATATTGTATTTGCAATCGAACCTAGTGTAATTACAGAGGGTATCAGTATTGGTATTCCTAGAAAAGATTCATATGAAACTGTGTCAAATGATGCATTAGTTGATGGAAAATTGACAGCTATAATAGCATTAGATCCAGAAAAGCAAGATGAAAAAACATTTAAAATAAAAATTGACTTAGATGGAAATGGCGAGAAATATCAGGAAGAAGAAATAACATTTGATTATAGTGAATTAAAGTTTGAAGAAACATCAATGTTTAGCGTAAAAAAACAACTTCCACAAAAAGAGGGTACTGACGATACAACTGTAAAAAGTAAGTTAGATACATATCATTTTAATCCGAGTGAATATTTTGATAAAATTGGTGGAGATAGTTTAGAAATAAAAAAAGATGAAAACAGAGATCAATATTATACTGTTTCTGGATTAGTACCAAAAATGACAGAAGTAAGAGCAGGATTTGAAGATGAAGAAAATGGCGGATATTATATTTTATATACAATAGAAACTAATACATCAGGAAAAGAAGGAAATGACAGTATAAATGATAAAGTAAAAGTTACATTTACTTCACCATCAACAGGAGAAGATATAGATGTAAGAAAAGTTGATCATACAGCATTTGATACAGCAACTGAAATGGCAGTACTATGGAAACTAGATGAAAACAGAACAGACAAAACAGTTAAAATCACTGTTGATTTAGATGAAGATGAAAGTAAATATGCTCCATATCACATAATACTTGATTATTCAGGTGTTAGATACCAAAAAGAAACAACAGCAAATATTAATGTTATAGGAAATAAAGATAATAGTGATGTATCAGATGAAGATAAAGCAGAGTTAGAAAGTTGGGGATACACATTCCCAGATGACATAAAATTAGAAAATGCTCAGAATGTAGAAAAAAATAAACCACTAAGTTATGTTGATGGAAAATTAACTGGACTAGTGAAAGAACAAGTTTTAACAGGAGGATATACAGGCGAGGATTTAGATTCATATTTCTTTAATTTTACAATTAAACCAAGTAATATAACAGAAAATATAGAAGTTAAAGTTAAAGATGGTAAAAAAGAAGAAGTTACTTTTAAATATACAGATTTTAAGCCTTCTGAAGGTAATGATAACGAGAAAGTATTAAATGTTCTAAAACGTATTTCAAAAGATTTTGAAAAATGTAGTGATGCGGAATGTTGTGATGAAAGTGGAAATTGCAAAGATATAGAAAAATGTAAAAATGTTATAAAAATTTCTATTGATGCAGATGGCAGTAGCAATTATGATTTTACAAACAGTGAAGTTTATTATATAGATTATTGTGATGTAGATTTTATAAATTTACATAAAGTTTCATTTAAGCAAGAAGAACTAGGCGAGGAGAAAAAACAAGATGAAAAAGATTTAATTTCTCCAATTTATGTATATGATGGTGAAAAGTTACAAAAACCTGAAAATCCTACAATAAGACATGATGTAGATGATAATCAATATAATGATTTGAGTTATTGGAGAGAAGCAAAAAAATCTGAAGAAGTTGATGGACAAGCATATAAAACAGAATATAAATTTGATAATGACGGAAAGAGCGAAAAAGAGATAAAGGCTGATTTAACATTATATCCAATTTGGGAGATCAATGTTGATACATATATTGAAAATGCTATTGGACATATAAATCAAAAACCAAATGTAAAAGATAAATTATTTGTAATAGAGAAGAATGAGAACAATATAAAGGTTGAAATAGAAGATAAATCAACACAGATAGACAATATAACAGATACAGCAATTGCATCAACAATAGCACATGCATTTGCATCACATGAAATAAAAGAAATAGATGTAAAATTAAATCAAGATGAACAGGAGGAGGCAATAGAAACATTATCTTTAAAATCTTCTGAATTAGTTGTTGAAAATCAAACTGAAGAAAATATAAAAACAAATGTTATATCAAAATTAAAAGATTTCTTTAAAAGTGAAAATGTATCTAACAGTGAACATACATTAGAAAGTTTATGTACTACTTGTGATGGAAAAGAACTAGAAGTAACAATAAAGCCAAATGAATCACTTGCAAAATTTAAAGGTAAAGATTATCAAGAATCAGTAACATATAAAGTTACATTTGAAAAAGAAGTAGAAATTTCTTTTGATGCAGGAGTTTTAGAATCACCTCAAACAAAATATGTAAAATTAGGATCTAATGTTGATAGCCTACCAACTCCAACTATGAGTGAGGCAGAAAAGAAATATCGTACATTTGTTGGTTGGTTTGATACAGAGGAGAAAAAAGTTGATAAAATAGAAAATGCTCAAGAAGATAAAAAATTAACAGCACATTATACATTAAATATAGATAAATTTATAGATGAAGTTATAAATGATTTGAATGTAAAAGAAGTTACAGACTATTCAGATAATTTTGATGGAAAATTTAATTTATCTAGAAAAAATAATGATATAACAATTAATATTGAGAATCCTAAAGTACAACTTACTGAATTGGCAAATACAAGTATTCCAGGAACAATTGCTTATTTATTAGAAAAAGAGGAAATTAGCGATATTACATTAGCTATAGGAAATATAACTGAAGAAGAAGCTAGTAGTAAATCATTAAACTTTACAAAGTTATATACAGCAGAAGCTGGAGCTCCAGAATATAATGAATCTGCTGATAGAGATGAGCAATTATTACAAGATGGAGGAGCATTAAAAAAAGAAATAATAAAAGGAACAAAAAAATTATTTAATGATGAATTAGATTCAAAAGAAAGTACAGTTACATTAGATCAGTTAGAGTATGAAGGAAAAACAATTACTATAAAAGTTGGCAGTGCAATAGATACAGTAAAATTAGTAGATGAACAAAATAAAGAGAATTTAGAAGATGAAGATTTAACATATACATTCAGTTTAGACTCAAATTTTGCAGTTCTTAATACTGCAGGAGAATTTGGTGCAAAAAATATAAATGATATTTTGAATAAGGATTATGAAAAAATTTATTTAGAAAGTGATATAACATTAGATGATACATTAACGATTGAACAAGATAAACCAGTGACGATTGAGTCATTAGTAGATAAAAAAAGAGAAAGCACTATACATTCAATTTCAGTATCTAATAAAGATTATGTAATAGATGTAAAAAGTAAAGAATCAGAAATTAATAATATAGCAGATACAAACAACACTATTACAATTGAAAATTTAAAACTAAAAGGCGGAAGTAAAGCAGCATTAAAAGTAGAAAAAGGTACAACTGTTAAAGTAAATAATCTAGATTTATCAGAAATAAGTGCAGATACTGAATTACCTGAAAGAGTAAAAAAAGAAAAGGTTGAAAGAATAGAATCCGAACCACAGGATAAAAAAGAATTTATTGCAGGAATAATAGTAGAAGGAAAACTAGAAGTAGAAGATAATTCGACTTTAGTAAATACAAAAGAAACTTATGTTTATCCTACAATAAGAATACCAAACAGTAGTAATGGAATTGTAGAAGGTGCTTCAAATATGACATCAATTAGCAATTATAAAAATATTTCAAGAGTTTATGCTAACTTTGATACTCAAGATGATACATATGATAAATGTTATTATTTAGACGGAAATCATTCTAAAACATATTTTATAATGTTTATTGATCCATTAAATAAAAAGAGTGGAGAAGCATTTTCAATGTATAAAATATATTTTGAAGGAGAAAAAATTGATACAGAAGAAATAAGGGCATTTAGAACTGAGTGTGAGCATCAGAGTAGCAATATAAATGATTATGAATATAAAGGTTGGTATAGAGATTCTGTATCTTTAGGAAGTGTTGGTAAAAACGGTCCAATTTACGATTTTGATAATGAACCTTTAAGAGACAGTGTAACATATTATGCAGCATATACTTTGAAAAATCAATAAAAAAATTATAATATTACATTATGAAAATAAGCTTAAAATTTGATATGAACCCTAATGTTAGACAAAACATGGAGGGTTCATTTTTAATATAAAATAATAATATTGTAAAAAAATCAAAAATATGTTAAAATAATTATGTTAAATAAATATGTCAATATTATAGAAAAATATTTGTTATATAAAATGAGGAGATATTATGGAAAAGAAAAGCAATAAAACAAATAATAATTCTTTAAAAGATAAGAAAGTAAAATCTAATACAAATATTAAAAAAGTAGAAACAGATAAGAAAAAAAATCCTGCAAATAAAAAAACAGAAACAAGTAAGGAAGTAAATTCTATAAATAAAAAAGTGGGACAAAACAAGAAGGTAAATTCTGCAAATAAAAAAGCAGAAACAAGTAAGAAAGTAAATTCTATAAATAAAAAAATGGAACAAGACAAGAAAGTAAATGCTACAAGTAAAAAGGTAGAAACAAACAAAAAAATAAATGATACAAGTAAAAAATTAGAAACAAATAAAAAAGGGAATACAACAGGTAAAAAATTAAAAGTAAATAAAAATAGTAAAACTACAAATAAAGATGTAGACTTGAAAAAAGGTAAAAAAACAGATAAAAAAGATTTAGCAAATACTAATTTAGCAGATAAGAAAAATAAAATAAATAAAGAAGAATCAAATAAAAAGAAAAAAATAATTTTAACAATATTAATGAGTATATTAATTGTAATTGCAGTATCAGGTATTATATACATAAGTTATTATACAATAACAAGTTTTAAAGATAAAAGAGATTATGCTGATATATTAAGTAATATTGAAATAAATAAAGATGATATAAAAGAAGAAAAAACTGAAAGAATGTTACAACTAGAAGAGCTTCAAAAAGAAAATGATGAAATTATTGGTTGGTTAGAGGTAGAAGGAACCGATATTAGTTATCCAGTAACTCAAGCAAAAGATAATGATTTTTATTTAACACACAATTATAAAAAAGAATATTCTAAGGCGGGATGTTTATTTTTAGATAAAGACTTTGATATGATTAATGGAAGTTCAAATTATTTAATATATGGGCATAGAAATAAGAATGGAATAATGTTTGAATCATTATTAAAATATTCAAAAGAAGATTTTTATAAAGAGCATACAAAAATCAGATTTACTACTAATAAAGATGACAGTAAATATGAAATAATGTCAATCTTTTATTCAAGAGTTTATTATCAAAGTGAGCAAAATGTGTTTAGATATTATTATTTTGTGAATGCAGAAAATGAAGAAGAATACAATGAGTATGTAAATAATTGTAAAAATGCTAGCATATTTGATACAGGAGTAACTGCAACTTATGGAGATCAACTACTTACATTATCTACATGTGAATATTCTCAAGAAGATGGAAGATTTGTAATAGTTGCTAAAAAAGTTGAAGAATAATTATTATTAACTTTATATAAAATAAAAATACAATGTTTCTTGTAGTTTGCTGTCGCTAAGCAATTTAAAAATTGCAAAAAGTTATTGCAAAAATGAAACATATATGCTAAAATAACATATATTGAATATAAAAAACAAGATATAAGACACGATAAATAAACAAGACTTTTAAGAGAGCTAGTGATGGTGAGATGCTAGTAAGAAACTATTTATTTATTATCACTTATATAAGTTGCTTAGTCGAAATAAAAGTAGACTAAGACGTGTAATCAGCGTTAATGATAAATGAGGTTGATTTTATTTTTAAATCAATAAATTTAGGTGGTACCACGGCTTTCGTCCTAATAGATAAATTCTATTTAGGCGAAAGCTTTTTTGAATATTTTTATATAAAAAAGGTAATCAACTAAAAGTACAGAAAGAAGGGGTAAAAATTATGAGTAACGAAGAAAAAAAGGATTATAGTGCAACACTTAATTTGCCAAAAACAGAATTCCCAATG